>CANJCM010000025.1 GCA_947472765.1 Opitutia bacterium | reverse complement strand
GGTGTCAGCCGTGCGGTGATTGGAACACGGGCGGCGGAGAGTGAAACGTTCATCACCGAACTCGTGGCCGCACATGGTGCCCGGATCGCCGTGGGAATTGACGCCAAGGACGGCAAGGTCGCGGTCAAAGGCTGGGTCGACACCACCGGGCTCGGGGCCGTGGCGCTCGCGCGACGGATGAAGGAACTCGGCGTGCAGACGGTAATCCACACGGACATCGGGACTGACGGGATGCTGACGGGGCCGAACTATGCCGCACAGGAGGCCATGCTCGCGATCGCGGGATTGCGCGTCATCGCGAGCGGAGGCGTGAGCCGGCGGGAAGATGTGGTGAAGCTCGCCGAGCTGGCGCGGAAGCACGCCAACCTTGACGGCGTCATTGTCGGCAAGGCGATTTACGAGAAGCGCGTGGACCTGCGGGACCTGATCGCGATCGCCGGTTGAACCGGGTCAGGCCTTGGTCAGGAGCAGGCCCTCGTAAACGCCCACCTGGGCGGGCACGTAGTCGAAAAAGGACTCCGTGCGGGCGATTTCAGCGGCATGTCGCGCCGGGAAAGTCGCCGCGTCACCCCAGAACTTCTTGGTGTCCCAGTTGTCGAGGTACACGTAGCCGCCCCGGCGAACCTTGGCGAAGCCACGCTCGAGGCAAATTCCGCGGGGGCCGCCGTCAATGAAGACCAAGTCGAGCGAGCCGTCGGGCAGTTCGGAAAAGGCGGCCATTCGCTCGGCCTCCCATTCCCACCGCAGGTCGACGTTCGTGATTTTTTCCTGCCGGATAATTGCTGACAGCCGCTCATGCCAGTCGCGCGACGCTTCGATGCTGGTGACCTTGGCGACGCGATCCGACAACCAGAGCGTGGAAAACCCGGCGCCCACCTCCCAAACGTGGAAGTTCGGGCGGAGGCAGCTTTCGAGGGTTCGCCGGGCGGAGAATGGAATCCAAGGCTGCCGCGGAATATGGCCCGTGCACTTGCGCACGACGACCTGATACAGCGAGACGCCGAAATGAGGGAGGTGACTCCAACCCACGAATTGACCGCCAGTGGTGGTGAAACGGGACATAGGGATCGGCTGGGGAGGATGGGGGAATCAGCCGCGGATTTTCTCGGCGAGTTCCTCGAGCGGATAGGTCACGATTTCGGCGAGCGTCGGATGGTACCACGGTGCGCGCAAGAGATCGAAGACCGTGGCCCGCATCGCGAGCGGGCCGCTGAAGAGGTGGATGAGTTCGCCAGCGTCGCGGCCGACAATCTCGGCCCCGAGGATCCGGCCCCGTTTCGGCTCCGCGATCACCTTCACGTAGCCGTAATTGGCGTCCATCAGGATGGATTTTCCGTGGTCGTTGAAGGGGTAGCTCGCGGCGAGGTAGGCCACGCCGGCCCGGTCTAGTTCGCGTTCGAGCCGGCCGATCGTGGCAAGCTGTGGATCGGTGAAGACGACGTTGAGCAGGAGTGAGTAATCGACGCGCTTGAGCGGTCGCACCCCGCCGGCGTGCCGCGCGGCCAGTTCGCCCTGCTGAATGGCAATGTGAACGATGTCCGCCGGACCGGAGCAGTCGCCGGCCGCGTAGATGTGCGGGGCACTGGTCTGCTGCCAGCGGTTGATCTTGATGCGACCGCCCGGCGCAACCCGGACGCCGGCGGCGGCGAGGTTGAGCCCGGCGGTGTTCGGATCGCGGCCGAGGGCATTGAAAAGGTGCGCCGCGCGGCGACGAACCACGCGGCCGTCATGCACGAAGGTCACCGTGAAGCAGCCGCGTTCCCGGGCGACCGACTGCAACTCGGTGCCGGCAAAAAGATCGATGCCCTCGTCCACGAAGGCCTGCTGCACGACCGTGGAGGCTGCGGCCGAGTGGTCCCGCAGGATGTTTGGGCTCCGCTGCACCAGCGTGACGCGGCTTCCGATCCGGTTGAGAAACTGTGCGAGTTCGCACGCCACGATTCCGCCGCCGAGCACAATCACGCTCTTCGGGGTGAAATCGAGGTCGAGCACGTCGTCGCTGTTCCAGCAGCCGGATTCCGCCAATCCGGGCACCGGGGGCACCGCGACCTTCGAGCCGGTGCCGATGAGAAAGTGGCGGGCGCGCAACCGGCGGCCGTCGGAGAGTTCGACCGTGTGGGCGTCGACGAAGCGGGCGTGGGCTCGGATGAGATCGAATTTGCCCTGCTGGAGCGCCTGCAGGCGATAGTCGGCGAACTCGCCGATGATTTTTTTCTTCCGCGCGTGGATGGCCTTCATGTCCGACCGGGCGGAGGGAATCTTGAGCCCTAAGGTCCGGCCCTTCTGGGCCAGGTGGAGCACCTCCGCCGCGTAGAGGAGCGTCTTGGACGGCATGCATCCGCGCAGGATGCAGAGCCCGCCCAGTTCGAGGGCGCCATCGATGATCGCGGTCTTGAGTCCGAGGGAAACCGCCACGCGCGCGGCGTTAAATCCGGCGCTGCCGCCACCGATGGCGACAAAGTCGTAGCTGGGGTCCAATTTTGAGCCGCGGGCCTTGCGAGGGGCAGTCATAGGGCGATCCATCTCACCGCAAGCTGGTGAACCCGAAACTCAAAACAGGAAACTCAAATCTCCGACCGCAAACTCCGAACTCAGAACCCAACACCCAAAACCCAACCCACCCCTACCGTCCTTTGCCAAAAAGCATGATGTGGATCGTTTTCAGGACGATGGTCGCATCGAGCAGGAACGAGAAGTGTCGGATGTAGTAGAGATCGTACTCCAGCTTGCGCACCGTGTCCTCGAGGTTGGCGCCATAGGGATAATTGACCTGGGCCCAGCCGGTGATGCCGGGCTTCACGAGATGCCGGAAGTGATAGCACGGGATCTCCCGCTCGTAGTTGGCGACCAGCCGATCCCATTCGGCGCGCGGTCCGATCAGGCTCATGTCGCCGCGCAGTACGTTCCAAAGCTGGGGTAACTCATCCAGGCGGCTTGTGCGGAGGAATCCGCCGACCTTGGTAATGCGGGTGTCACCTGGGCGGGTATAGAGGTCGTCGCTGGCCTGCGCGACCCTCATGGTCCGCAGCTTCAGCAGCCGGAAGGGCTTGCTGTTTCGCCCGACCCGCGTCTGGGCGAAGAACGCCGGGCCCCGATCCTCGAGCCAGATCGCCAGGGCGCCCGCGAGAATGAGGGGCGCGGCGAGGAGCAGCCCGATACTGGCGAGTCCGATGTCGGCGACCCGCTTGAGGCGCTCGAAAACGGGCTCACGCGCAATCTCGAAGCCTTCCTGGAAGAGCCAGGTCTGGTTGATCCGGTAGACCGGGATTTTCTGCCAGTAGACCTGATGAAAGAGTTCGAGCGTGTAGGTGGGGACGCCGGTGAAGTAGAGCTGAACGAGACGGCGCGAGACGGCACTGGGCAGCTCGCGCGCACTCTCCCGCAATACAATCGCCTCCACCGCGAGCCGGCCCTGTTCGATTTCTGCGAGGGCCGACTCAAATTCACCGCGCCTGAGGTCGTCTTCCAAGGCGAAAGGGGGAGTCGATTCGCCGGTCGGCGAGGTGAACACGACGGGCTGCCGCGTTCCCATCTTGGAGCACTCGTCGCGAAACTGCAGGCAACTCGCGCGATCGCCGACGAAGATGATGCTCCGTTCCCCGCGCGACGCGATGACGCGAAGATAAATCAGCCGGCGGTAGCTGATCGTGAGCGGAATCAGCACGACGTAGCTCAACCCGACGACGAAGCGGCTGGATTGCGGCACGAGGAATTCGTAACCTGCCGGCACCACGGCGTAGGTCAGAAGCATCGTGCCCAGCATGGCGCTGAGAATCGCGATCGAATGCTGGCTCGCGTAATCAACGCTGAGCACATCGGTCTGAGACTTGTAACCTTGGACCAGGTAGATCGCGAAAATCAGCAAGGCCGTCGGAATCGCGAGGGCGGAATCACCCGTGCCGACGCCACGCAGGTGGCTGATCAGATCGAACACCGCCGCCGTGGCGAAGACATCGAGCGTCAGCAGGGCGACGGCGATTTGGCGCGGGTTGGTCATGCAGAGGGAGAGTCTTTACCCCGCCCGGCGCCAAAGCCGCAAGCGTGCAACCCCTGGAGCAGAGTTTGCCAGCGCGCCAGGGCGTGGGCGGCGTCATGCGAGGTGGCGAAGCGCAAGGCCGCCGTGGCATGATGGCTCACGCGGATGGGGTCCCGCTGGAGTTGCCGCAGGGCCGCTACCATCTGGTCGATGCGATCGGCGGCGGCTGCCAACCCGAGTTCATGCTCGCGGACCAGTCGCGCCACCTCGCAGTCGGCCGGGCCGATAAACGCCACCGGCCGACCGACGGCGGCGATACCGTAGAGCTTGCTCGGAAAAACCAGTTGCTCACATCCAGCCTGCAGCGTGACGAGTTGGACGTCGGCGGCAGCGAGCGAGGCGGGGAGTTCCTCGCGCGTTCGGGCGGCTTGAAAAGTTACATTGTCCAGCCCGCGAGCTCGCACTTCCGCTTCCAGCCAGGCGCGTTGGGGACCGTGGCCCACGAGGACAAACGCCACGCCCGGATCGGCCCGGAACGCATCGGCCAACGCGAGCACACTCTGGAGATCGTGGACGCGACCGAGATTGCCAGAGTAGCCCACGACGAACTTATCCGCGACGCCCCAAGCGGCCCGGACTCGCGCGATGGCTCCGGCGTCCGCCGGGGCGAGGCCGGCCGGGGGCCAGTTGGGAATGATCGCCTGCCGGGCCGCGGGCACTCCGGCCTTGGCGAGGACGGACGCCATGTCCGTGCCGAGGGTCACGCACGCTTGCGCGCGTCGCCAGGCGCGATTGCGCAATGGCCGCAACAACCTGAGCCAGGACTGGCGGGCGAGGGCGATGGCGAGTTCGGGGTAAATATCCTGTACCCAATGAACAACGTCCGCCCCGCGGAGTCGCGCCACGGCGCCGGCGCCGAGACCGATCAGCGGCGGGTCCGTGAGCACGATGAGAATGTCGCCACGCCTGAGGGTGGCCCCCAACCGCCACAGGGCGCCCAGGTAAAAAGTCGCAAAATCCACCGCCTTGCCGGGCAGTCCGAGGCCGGAGCAGCGGGTGCCGCGAACGCGAAGAATTTCGACGGACTCGTGGGTCTCCCGGGCGGGGAGCGTTCCGGCGCCGCGACTCGCGATGACGGAGACCGTGTGGCCGGCGGCGGCGAGGCCCTCGGCCAAATCGGTGAGGAGCTGGGCGGTCGCCGGAGTTTCGGGCCAGTAGAAGCGGTTGAGGAAAATGAGCCGCATGCTTACCGGGATTGGGCGCGAAGCTGCTTCAGTTCGGCGCTGGTGAAGCGTTCATACTGTGCGAGCAACCGGCAGTAGTGCAGGCCCGCGGGTCCGTCGAGGAAACCGCCCCGGAGCAGGTATTGGTAAAGAAAACGGAGGAGCGGGCGGCCGGGCAGGACGTAGCTAATGCGCTTGAGGGCCCGGCGGCGGAGCAGCGGATCACGGGAGAAGATCCGGTGCCAGTCCCGCACGGGACCGCTCGCGACCAGATGACGGGCTTCGGCCCGGGCGTAACGGCGGTGGCGATCGAGCCACTCGGCTTCGCCACCCGAGGAAAGGTCGTGAAGGTAATTTGCCTGCAGCCGATCCAGCCGCATGCCGGGCGCCTCACGCTGACCGTGTCCCACCTCGATGAATTCGAACTTCGGAGCCCGCACGAAGCGGGCCTGCCACGCGGGGAAGTCGGTGCTGCGGCGAATCCAGTGCCCGGCCCAGAGCATCCGCGGCGCGACATAGAAGCCATCGACGTCCGTCCGGTTCGAGGCTGCGCGGCACTCGGCGTCGAGTTCCGGCGTCATGCGCTCGTCCGCGTCGAGATGGAAGACCCAGGGATGGCGGAATGGAATCTCGCGTTGGGCGTGGTTGCGCTGGCCGGCGAAATTGTCGAAGGCGCGAACGAAGACCCGCGCCCCGGCGGCGCGCGCGAGGGCGGCCGTGCCATCGGTCGATCCCGAGTCGAGGACGACGACATCGTTGCAGCCTTGCAGGGAACCGAGACAGGCAGGCAGGTCGCGTTCCTCGTTGAGCGTCAGTACCACGACGGAATAGCCCGGCGGGTGGACCGGAACTGTCGGCGTGGTGGTCACGGCGACGGAGTCGGCGCCGAAAATCCCGCTGCCTTGGTGGGCGCGGGCGCCTCGCGATCGTGGAGCCGGGCGTATTGGACGGCCGAGAAGCAGGCAAGCCACCAGGAGAAGACGACCGCCAGGTTGCCGAAAGGGAACTCCACCCAGGCGTAGAGCAGCAACACCGCGCAGCCCGCCAGCAGGTAAGCGGTCAGCGGATTGCTGAGATGCCGACGACGCAGACGGAGCAGGGGAACAACCGCGCAGAGGCCGAGCAGGGCGGACCCGACCAGTCCGTGTTCGGCGAACGACTGCAGCCAGTCGCTGTGGGCGTCGCGATAGAAGGCGGGCAACCGATCCACCGAGCGCTGCTGGTTGTAGAGCGTGAAGACATGCGGGTACGACGTCATGCCCCAGCCGAACCACAGCTTGTCCTTCGCCATCCGCCAGGTGTCGTGGTAAAGCGACGAGCGGCTTCCGATGTTACCTTTGAGCACCATCGCGGCGACCTGCTCGCGGGTGAGGGTGGCGCGCGCCGAGATGGTGTCCCGCGCCACGTACCAGATCCCCGCGGCGGCGAGGATCAAGGCGGCCAACGCGCCGGTGAGCGGCAGGATCACGGACTCCCGGTGGCGCCGGCGATCCCGCACGAAACGGTACAGCCAGTGAATCAAGGCGGCCCCGAACAGGCCGGCACCCAGCAAGGTTGAAGAACGCGAACCGGACAGCGGGAGCGTCACCGCGAGAAAGAGCAGGGCGACGAGCCCGGCGAACGCGAGCGAGTGGAAGAAGTTCCGGGCCTCATGCCGGCGGGCGTGGTGCCAGACGAGTCCGAGGCCGGCTGCGATCATGAGGAGAATGAACGCGCCCCAATGATTGTGGTAGATGAACGTGGAGAAGAAATATTTTTGCGGGCTTTTGACCGCGCCGAAGAAGATTCCCGGTGAGTTGAGCAGCTTCTGGGCGGTCCCGAAGACGGAGAGGGCGAGGGCGTTGGCCAGCGCGAAAAGCAGGAAGCCGCGGAGGGCGCGGCGCTGGCGAACGAGCAGGACGAGGTTGAAGGCCGGAATCCAGAGCGCGTTGAACATCCACAGCGCCGGCAGCGCGAGGCCAGGGCGGGCCGAGCTGGGTAACCAGCTCACGACGGCGTTCGGAATCAGGACAAGATCACCCTCGATCCTGACTTCGCGGAAACTCGGGTTCAGGCAGCCGATCAGGACGACTGCGTTGAACGCGAGCAGCGGCCAGAGCCAGATCAGGGGGCGCATCCAGCCGTCGCGCCAAGCCTCGCGATCCTGCAGCGCGGTGAGCGTGATGAGGAGCCCGAGGATTCCGTACCAGGCGAGTTTGGGGCGCATGGCCTCGGATCCGCCACCGAAAGCCCAAGTCAGCCAGAAGAGGAAGATGCCGGCATGCAGCAAGGCCAGCCATTCAAGTACGCCGAGGGGGCGGTGGCCCGGCGGGACCCGCGCGCCGACGCCGGGGGCGTATTTGATTGGGTCGGACGACTGGCTGCGACGGAATCGCGAGCTCATTTCGAGCCTCCCTGCAGGCTGGTATAGAAGGCGACGAGGTCCGCCGCCGATCGCGCCCACGAAAAGTCGCGGAGCACCCAGTCACGCGCCCGACGCCCGCGCTGCCGCAGCGCCTCCGGTTCGGCTTGCACCGCCGCCTGGACGGCGGCGGGAAACTCGGACCAGGGGACGCACCAGCCGAGATTGGGCTCGTTGACCTGCCGCCAGGGCGTGGTGTCCGTCACGACCACGGGAATCCCGTGGGCCATGGCCTCCGCAATCACCAGACCGAAGTTCTCCGTGTGCGATGGCAGCAGGAAGAGCGACGCGATTGCGTACGGGGCCGGCTGCTCTGAGCCGTCGAAGACCTCGATCTGGGTGGTGCCCCGGGCCCGCATCACGTAGGCGCGCAGTTGGGCGACGCTGTACTGCTCGGGGATGCCGACGATCAAGAGCGTCCAGCCGGCTGGGGCGAGCGCGGCCCACAAATCGATCAGCTCGATCACCCGCTTCTTCGGATGGAGCCGGCTGTGAAACAGGGCGACGCGCGTGGTCACGGTCGCGGGCACCGCGGCCTCCCAATGCGCCCGGGCGGCGGATATTTCGGCGTCAGTTGGGGGATTGACGCCGTTCGGTGCCACGCACGCGGGCTGGCGGAAGCCGAGGTCGCGGATTTCCTCGACCTCCTCATGGCTCGTGGCGTGCCAGCCGTGGACGGCCGAGAAAGCGCCGGGATGGATGAAACGAGCGGCGAGTTGCTTCTTGAATCGCTGCCGCCGCCAAGCCCAAGCGCTCATCATGCCCCGCGGCGACAGAACCAGTGGGATGCCGTCACGCGCACTCTTGCGGTGGGCATAGTGCAGCGTGCGCAGCCAGAGACCGTGGTGATGGACGACGTCGAAGCTGCCGGCGCGCAGCTGGCGCGGCAGCTCCGGGATGGGGCAAACGGCCTCCGGCCAGCCGCGGCGCCAGGTTCGGATCCGGAGTCGTCCCACCACCTCGTCGGGCTGAGCCGCGGGGGCGGAGGTGAGAATCTCCACGTCATGCCCGGCGCCCGCGGTCGCGAGCGCGAGCTGCCGAACGGAGCGGCTTGGTCCGCCGTAGCGTGCCTCCAGGCTGGCGATGAGGTGGGCGACTCTCATGCGGGCTCCGGTCGGTCCTTAATCGGACGGCAGGGGTGCCCGAGGCAAATCTTGCGGGCCGGCATGCTCGTTATGACCACCGATCGGGCGCCGATGATCGCAAGTTCGCCTATCTCCACGCCCGGGCCGACGAAGACATCGGCGGCAACCCAGGCATTGGGGCCGATCGTGATTGGTCCGAACGTGGTCGGGAGGCTCCACTGCGTATAGTCGTGGCCGCCCGCGCAGAGGTAGCTGTACTGGCTGACGTTGGCGCCGAAACCGAGATGGATGGGAGCGATGTTGTAGACGCGAACGTAGGGGCCGAGCATGCTGCGCGACTCGAGCGTGAGCTTCCACGGGAAGTGCACCGACACCGTGGGGAACACCACGACCTCGTCGACGCGATCGATCCGGGCGCCAAACCACCGCAACAGCCGGGCACGCCAGGCATGGCACGGACGCGGGCTCCAGCGGAAGACGGTCATCTCGACGAACAGCCAGACCCAGCGCATCAACGTCTCGCGGCGCGGGTAGGGACTGGTACAGCCCATGCCCAGGTAGGGGCGTTCTGGTGAATTCGAATTCAACGGGTCTCGGCCTCGTCAGCATCCGCGGCGGGCGCACACTGGCAATCGCGGAGATTGCGTAACGACAGGCTTTTCTCCTTGTGAGGCGATCCCCCTCGCGGCCAAAGATGGAGCATGACGCCCAAGGAGCAGATCACTGAAATCGTCCTGCGCGCCGTCCGCGCAACCGGCGAGAGCACGAACAACGACCTGCTCCGTCAGGCGACGCTTGAGACCCGGCTCTACGGTGAGAAGTCCGGTCTCGACAGCTTGAACCTCGTCAACCTTATCGCCGACGTGGAATTGGGGGTCTTCGAAATTTTTGGTCGTGACGTGACGCTTGCGGATGACGCGGCAGCCAGCGAAGCCCGCTCACCCTTCCGGCGGGTGGCGACCCTGATCGATTACGTGGAAGCCCGGCTGGCGAAGCCGCAATGAAGGCACGGAGCGTGGTGATTACGGGGACCCGCAAGGGGCTCGGCCGCAGTCTGTGCGAACACTACCTCGCCCTCGGCTGCACCGTGGATGGATGCAGCCGGCAGGAGTCGACGCTGCGTCACGAAAACTATCGGCATCACCTCGTCGATGTGACGGACGAGAACGCGATTGTGCACATGTTCCGGGACATCGCCCGCACGCGGGGCGGGATTGATGTGCTCCTGAACAACGCGGGGATCGCCGCGATGAACCACGTGCTGCTCACGCCCGGCGAGACGGCCCGGCGCGTGATGGCGACGAACTTTCTCGGCACTTTTCATTGCCTGCGCGAGGCCGGGAAACTGATGGCCCGGCGCGGGCAGGGCTGGATCGTGAATTTTTCCACCGTCGCCGTGCCGCTCAGTCTCGAGGGCGAGGCGGTCTATGCCGCGAGCAAGAGCGCGGTCGAGACGCTGACCCGCGTGGCGGCGCGCGAACTTGGCGGGGCGGGCGTGATGGTCAACGCCGTCGGGCCGACGCCGATCGACACCGACCTTATTGGCGTCGTGCCGAAGGCCAAGATCGCCTCTCTCGTCGCGCGTCAGGCGATCAAGCGCACCGGCGAAGTCGCCGATTTGATCCGCGTCGTGGACTTCTTCATCGCGCCAGACAACCGGTTCGTCACGGGCCAGATCATCTATCTCGGAGGCGTGGATGGCTGAGTCCGGGCAGGCTGTGCCGAGTGGCGCCTACCGGCACTGGCTGGTGGAGCGGATCGCCGGCTTCGGTGACCGGCCTTTCCTGATCCTCGCCGGCCGCACGTACTCCTACGCTGAACTGTCGACCGCGATTCGCGCGGCTCTGACTCAGATCGATACTGCCGGGATCAAGCCCGGCGAGGGCGTGGTGATCGCTGGCGACTACAGCCTCGCGGGCGTGGCTTGGCTGCTCGCGCTGATGGAGCGGGCCGCGATCGCAATTCCGGTGACGCCGGGGGCCGCCGTGGAAGAAGCGACCTTGATTGCGGGCGCCGGGGCCAGTTGGAAGGTCGCCGTGGGCCGCGAGGACGCCGCGCTGACCGTGTTACCGGCGGGCGAAAATCCGGTTCTCTACGCCGCGCTGCGAACCGCCGGCGCTCCCGGACTCGTGCTTTTCAGCAGTGGCAGCACGGGCAAGCCGAAGGCGATGGTCCACGATCTCGATCAGCTCACCGAGCCGCATCGGGAGAAACGCGAAAAAAAGCTCCGCCTTCTGGCGTTTCTGCTTTTCGATCACATCGGCGGATTGAACACGCTCTTCGGCGGTCTCGCCACCGGGGCGTGCCTCGTCATTCCGACGACCCGCGATCCGGATGAGGTTTGCCAGCTCATCGCGGCGCACAGTGTCAATGTGCTTCCGACCTCGCCGACGTTTCTGAACCTCATTCTCGCTGGTGAGGCCCATCGCCGCCACGACCTGTCGTCGCTGCGGATTATCACCTACGGCACGGAGCCGATGCCCGCGCACCTGCTCACGCGGCTGAAGACCGAGCTAGGTGGCGTGAAATTTCTCCAGACCTTCGGCACCAGCGAGACGGGGATTTATCGGACGGTCAGCAAATCCTCCGACAGCACCTGGATGAAAATCGAGGATCCCGGGGTGGAGACCCGCATCGTGGAAGGCGAACTCTGGGTCCGCAGCCAGACGCGGATTCTCGGCTACCTCGATCGTCCCGCGGATCAATTCACGCCCGACGGTTGGTTCCGCACCGGCGATCTGGTCGAGGAAGGCGCCGACGGCTATCTGCGAATTCGCGGCCGGCGCAGCGAGATCATCAACGTCGGCGGGCAGAAGGTTTTCCCCGCGGAGGTTGAATCGACGCTCCTCGAGATGCCGGGCGTCGTCGATTGTGCGGTGCGTGGCGAGGCGAATGCGATTACCGGTCAGCGCGTCGTCGCGGATGTCGTGACCGCCGCAGCCGTGACCGATCTCGAACTTCAGCGCGCGGTCCGGTTGTTCTGCCGGGATCGGCTGGCCGCGTTCAAGATCCCGAGCCGGGTCCGGCGCGTGGCCGCCATCGCGGTCAGCGGCCGGTTCAAGAAGGATCGCCAGGGAGCGACGATTGCTCCGGTCCAACCAGACGCTTGAAGTCCCCGAGCAGCGCCTCCGCGTAACGCGGAAAATCGTAGCGCTGCACGTCCACCTGCGCCGCGGCGGCGAGCGCCTGGCGCAGTGAAGAGTCCCGGACCAAGGTCGCGAGGGCGTCAGCCAGCTTCATGGCGGCATCGGGGCCCGAGTGATCGAACACGAGGCCGTTCACCCCGGGTCGCACGAAATCCCGGAAGCACGCGAGGTCCGACACCACGGGAGCGGCGCCGGCCGCCATGGCTTCTGCGATGGCCACGCCGAAAGTTTCACCCTGGGCCGCGAGGCTCGGGTAGCAGAAGACATCGAGCGTGCGGTAAAAATCGGCGAGTGCATCCTCGCGATAAATCGGAGGCCGCACGCTCCAGGTTCCGTCCGGAAGTCCGGCTCGGAACTGCCGTTCGAGCTGGACTCGAAATTGCGATCCCGCACCCCCGGCCGCCACGTCCTCCGGCCCGCATAACACGAGTCGCCAGGGCGGCAAATTTGTCATGGTGGCGAGTTGCCGCGCCGCGGCGGCGAGCAGCTCCACGCCTTTTTCCGGATGCAACCGACCAGTAAAGCCGATGGTGACTGGCTCCGTTCCGCTCCGCGCCGGTCGCGCGCGGGACAGCAGACTCCAGTCGATGGGATAACCGACGATCTGCGTCACGGGATCGAGGGCTGGATTCTCGACCAGTACGCGCTCGCGGACCGGCGTGCTGGTGGCGAGGACCCGTGCAATCCGCCGGTACCAGCGATACTGTCCCTTCGGCATCCGGCCGGGCATGACCACGACTTTACCGGCCGAGGGACGCAGGCGTCCCAGCCAGACGGGCAGGGTCACGGCATGAACGACGACGAGGTCCGCGGCGGGTAGCTGGCGATGCACCCGGCCGCTCCAGATGAAATCGAGCAGGAGATTTTGCCAGAGTTTGCGGCGATGATCGAAGCCAGGGAGTCGCTGGTGCCGGACGCCTTGGAGCGTTTCGCGATTCGGCCACTTCCGCCAGCACCGCGAGACCAGCGTGACCTCGTGCCCGCGGGCCGCGAGTTCGATGGCCAGGCGATGCCAGGATTTCTCCGTGGCGCCGCCGCTCTCCGGCGGAACCGGCAGAAAGAAGCCCATGACAATCGTGATTTTCATGGCGGGGGTCCCACGGACGAAAGCGCGGCGAGAAGTCCCGAGGTGGCGTGAGTGTAAGTGTAGCCGGCGATTCGCGCCTGGACGCGCTTCCGGAGCAGGGCGGCTTGGGCCGGGTCGGCGAGGCAGTCGAGGGCGGCGCGGAGTTGCGCCTGGAGATCGAGGGAATCGGTGGCACGAAACACCCAGCCGGTTTTCCCGGCCTCGACGAGGTCGGCCTGGCAGCCGACGCGATCGCTGACGAGCGCCGGTACTCCCATGTGCATCGCTTCATTCACGGCGAGTCCCCACGTCTCATAGTGGCCACGCGAGGGCAGCACGAAGAGATCGGCGAGCAGATAACGCGAAGGCATTTCGCTCTGGTTGGCGAAAGGGAGGAAATGGATCGTGCCGGGGCCGGGCGCGGCGCGGGCGATCTGGATCAGCCGATCCTTTTCCGGTCCCTCGCCCACGAAGACGAGCGCGGTTTCCGGCTGCGCGAGAGTAATGAATGCCGTGAGCAGTTCCGCCGGTTGCTTTTCCGGCACGAGTTTGCCGGCAAAGAGCACGACGCGGGTCTTCGACCCGAGGCCGAGGTCGCGGCGCAGCTGTTCGGCCGCGGCGCGATCCGCGGGGCGGGTTGGGTCGAAGTGCGCGGCGTTGACCGCATGCGGCGCGAGGAAGAGCTTTCGCTCCGGCACGCCGAGCGCGGTGAAGTAGGCGCGATTGGCGGCGCCCACCGGGAGAAAAGCCGCGAATTGCCGGAAGAGAAGTCGCAGCACGAGCCGCGTGGCGGGCGGCAGCGCACCGCGGCCCAGCAGGTGGGAATCGCCGCGAAAATGGAGCGGCACGGACTTTCGCCGCGCCCAAGCCAGCACCCGAAGATGCGTGACCGACTTGTAGCCAAACATCAGCACGGCCGACGGTCCCCACGCTGCGAGTCGCGCGGTGATCTCCGGGTTGTTCAAACCCCGGATGTGATGCGTGCCCCGGTCGCGGGCCACGTTTGGGACGAACTCGGACTCGTAGCCGGAGAGCAGATCGACGTCCCAGCGAAACGTCGTCTGGAACTTTGGATCCCGCTGGGCGGAGATCCCGAAGTCCCACAGATAAAAGACCCGGAGCTGGAGCTTCGTTTCCGCCTGCACCCAGCGAAACCACGGGCTGTAGTACTGCGTCGGATGCGAGAGCACGACGGCGAGACGGAGCGGCGGGGCGGAAGGCATCAGTCGTTGCCGAAGAAAATCCGGAAAGCCATCGGGACGCCGATGACGACAAAGCCGGCCTGAATCATCGAGATCAGCCAGGTCGCGAAAATCTGTTCCACCTGAAAGCTCCAGGCCGCGAGCAGGATGGTAATCAACCCCACGGCGGAAAATTGCGGCTGCCCGAGTGCGGCGATGCTCAGCCGCTTGTACCCGTAGCCCAGCACGACTCCGAGCAGCACGCACCCGAGGAGTCCGAAATTTGCATAGGATTCCGCGATCATGCCGAAGGCGATGCTGACGCTGGTGGACGAGGAAGCTGCGATGAGACCAAAGTGAATCGCGAGCATCTCATTGCTCAGGAGGGACGACGGCTTGTTCGGCCAGAGGATGGACGGCACGAGCTGCGCGGGGATGTAACGATAGGATTCACCGAGCAGGTAGGGAGCATCCTCCGGGCTGTGTTCCGTCACGAGGCAGAGCATCTGAAACAGCGACGCGCGCTCGAACAGGCGACCGGCAAGCGAGGTGTTATTGTCCTCCTGATCCACGGGAGGCGATAAGCCGTATTGGATCCAGGTTTCGAAAAACTCGGGCAGTTCGGAGACCGTCGCCTGGGTGGTCTTACCGCCCCAGTGCTCGATGCGCATCTTGGTCTTGCCGGTATGCAGGACGGCCAGCAGCGGCAGCATCACCCCGATCGCCAGGACGGGGATGCGGCGGCTCGTTGAAACGTACCCGATCAAGGCGAGGAGCAGCACCGAAATACCGACGATCAGGTAGAGCGAGCGGAAGAGGATGATGAGCTGGAACAGGACGTTGAAGACGACGGCGAGTTTGGCAGTCGGCGGAAGTTCGCCTGCCCCCCAGCGGCGCATCTCGATAAACAACGAGACGGTGCCGATGCCGAAGAATATCGCCCGCGACATCGTGATGAATTCGTACGGGATGATGTCCAGGAAGGCATAGGCGTAGAGATAAGCCGTGTTCAGCCAGAGTCCGGTTTGCGCGTAGCGCAGCGCTGAGCTGGGGAGAAGCGATACCGTGAGCCGGCGCGAGCGAATGGGACCCGCGCGCGTGGAAAAAAAGGTAATGCCGGCGGCCAGTTGAAACAAGAGGAGCGCGATGCCCGCCTGATAGGTGGCGCTGTCGGAGAAACGCAGGACTTCGGGGTGTCCGGCCAGCAGCGGGACGGAGTAGAACGGGATGCTCGTGAGCATGAACATCTCGAACACGGGAAAATGCAGGTCGCCGCGCCGCGCCCAATTCAGCGCCGGGAGCGCGGCGAAGAACATGGAGACCACCCCGATGGACAGCAGGAGCGGGTCCGCGACGCTGGACTTGTACACCAGCCCGACGCTCGCGGCGACCAGCGCACCCAGACCGATCCGGTACAATTGCCGGCTCGTGTGCGGATCAGGCACCGCCATGCCGTCATCGGCGCTCGTTCGTGTGTCCATCAGGTCGGGGAAGACTTACAGGCGGCGTCGAAGACCTTCGTCAAGCGGGCGGTGAGGGATTCGGCGGAGAAGGGCTGCAGGGCCTCCGGTCCGACGGGGCGCGCCGCCGCGTGGCCGCTCCCCGCGAACCACCGGTCGTGAATCTCCGTTACCAGCCGATCGGCGTCCCCGGTTCCCGCGAAGGCGAAACGGTGGCCGGCGTCGATTCGCTGCGCGAAATCCAGGACTGCGCTTTCAGCATGGAACAGCAGCAGCGTTGGCCGCCGGGCCAGCAGATAGGGGAACAGCTTGGACGCGGTATACGTCGGGTCGATCGAGCCCACGACGACCAGCGCCTGCGCCTGGAGCAGGTAGTGCAAGGCGTCGAAATAGGCGACGCGGGCCCGATGTTCGTGCACGTATTCGGCCACGCCCTCGGTGACTGCGATCGGCTTGACCCAGTCCCGTCCCTGCGGCGGAGGCGAATAGTCGGTGCCAATGAAGTGAAACCGCATCCGCCGGGCGCGGGCGGGATCGGTCTCGAGAAACCGGCGAAAGGCCCGAAAGAGCACGCCGAGTGCGAAATCCATGTCGTGCCCGGCGCGCCCGATGTACACCTGATGAAGGTTGCCGTCCGAGAAATCGATCAGGGGCTGTTTCGGACGATGGCGCGCGGCCACGGCGAAATCAGCTTCGGACACGCCAAAGGGCAGAAGGGTGATTCCGGCGCGATCGCCGCCCCGGTACGAGTCGGCCAGCGAGCGGGCGTACCCGTCCGACACCGTGACAATTGCCGCGGCCTGCCGCACCACCGCCGGCTCGCGGCGGGCCGCGAACCATTGGGTGATTCCAAACTTCAGCCAGCCGCCGGGCGGGCGGGTCCCGGTCTCCCGATAGTACGGGTTGATCCACGGATCCTGATAGTCGAGCACGTAGGGCACGCCGAACTTTCGCCGCCACCTCGGTCCGAGGGTGAAGGCGTCGAACTGGGTCGTGGTGAAAAAAACGAGGTCGAAAGGCTCCGCCGCGAGTAACTGATCGCCGGCTTCACGCAGCGCCCGTCCGCACCGCCACCAGAGGCTGCCGAGACCGAACCGCCGCGTGCGCTGCGGCAGGATACCCTGCACGCGGACAATCTTGATGTCGGCCGGGTAGGTTTCCTCGAGCAATGGCTCGAATACCCCCGTCCCGGATGACTCGGGCGTGACGGCGAGGACCACCGGCTCCCAGCCGTGCTCGCGCAGGAAGGGCAGGGCCTGGCGGGCGCGCTGCATGTCCGGCGCGTTGATCGGCGGAAAGTTCGGTGTGACGATCAGCACGCGACGACGTGGGGATGCCGGTAAAACTGGGAGGAGGGCGCGATCCACGGGGATGGTCAGGCGCGGTCGGTCAGAGCCCTGGCGACGAGCGCGAGCAGACGCGGTTCCTCGCGTTCCCAGCAATAGATGTCCTCGGCGAGACGGCGGGCGGCCCGTCGGGAGGCGGCAAGCGCGTCGCGGTTGACCAGAATCGCATCAAGCGTGCTTGCGAAGAGCGCGGGCTGATCGAGCGAAACGATCAGTCCGGCGGCGGGCCCGGCGGCCAGCACCTCCCGCTGTCCGGCCGTGTTGCTCGCCACGATGGCCAGCCCCGCGTTTAGGTATTGGAGAATCTTGTTCGTGATCGTGAGGTCGCGATTTACGATGAACGACTGCTCCAGCGCGAGCCCGAGGTCGTGCCCGGCGATCGCGTCCGGCAGTGCCGCGGGCGGCACGAGCGGGCGCATGCGGACCCGGGCCCGCCGATCTGGGGGCAGCGAACCCAGCAAGACGGCTTCATAGCCCGGCGCGATTGCGCCGAGCAGAACCACCTCGCTTGGCTGACGGCAGAGTTGCCAGCCGGCAAAAAATTCTTCGAGGCCTCGTCCCGGCCCGATCGTTTGGGAGAACCAGAACAGCCGGGGCGGCGTGGCGGGCTGCAGGGACCCGGTCAAAGGCTGGAGCGGAAACGAATTGGTAATGACCTCAGGCGGGCGGCCGCCGTACCGCGCAAACAGTCCGTCGGCCAGGGCGTGCGAAGTCGTCGTGGTGTGCACGCAGCGGTGAAGCAATTCCCGTTCGTTCCGGCGCAGCAGCGCCAACGGCCGGCGGGCGCGATCCGCCGGGAGCAGATCTTCCGAATGCCAGTCCTCGATGTCGGCCGCCACCCGCCGGCCGGATCGCTGGAGTCGAAGGCCGACGGCGTGCGCTACTTCGTTGTGCACGATTGTCAGATCGGCCGGCCAGGCGCGGGCGCGGCGCCAGAGGGAACCCGCGGGTCCGAGTGCTCCGGCGGAGGCCAGTCCCCAGCGGGCACACGCTTCCCGCGCCAGCCAGTGACGCAACCGTCGGGCGAACGGCGCGGCGCCGGCGTGGGGTCGTAGATCGATGGCCTCGCGTTGAAACGGGGCAGACCTGGCGAGGTCGGCGTCGAGCGCCTCGAATTCGGAACTCGTCTGGACGTGGAGCACGCGGACCTCGTAGCCGGCGCGGCCGAGCGTAGAGGCTTCCTTCACGACGCGCGGATTGCGACAGAGGTGGCCGTTGGTGAGGATGAGAATTCGCGAGGGCATGGTGCTCACGAAGCCCCGCGGGCACGAAGGAACTGTTGCAGCCGCTTCGCGAGCCGCCATCCGATCAGATTACTCCACCGCTGGAGCCGGGCGCCCATCTCGACCGGCCGGGTCGGTCCGCCGAATTCGCGGCACCGCTGCAGGGCGCGGCGGGACTCCGCCGGCAGCGTGGGGTAGATCTCGTGGGCGAGCTTGTTCCACGCGTTGGCCAGTGCCTCGCGGGTGGCGGGCGTGTCGGCGTGGCGAAACAGGGTGGCGGTGTTGAGTTCGATCGAGAGGACGAGCGATCGATATGCCGCCGCGTCCTTCCGCCAGCTCAGGCTTCCAGGCATGCCGGATCGGTAAAAGCTGCGGGCGTCTCCGCAAAAGAGGATCGCGCTCGCCGCGACGATCACGCGGCAGAAATATTCCCCATCGTCATTGAGCGAGAGGCGGGTGTCCCATGGCCCGGCGGCCTCGGCGACGGATCGCGGGACGAGCCAGGCGGCGGGAAACATCATCCAGCCCTCGTTGAAATGCAGCCGGAGGAAATCGACCGCCACCGGAAAATCCCGCCAGGCCGGCTCCGGACGGAAATCCGCCTCGAGCGGATCCAATTGAAAGCGGGCCCACGCACTGCTGGCGATCGCGCCGGGAGGGCCGCCGGCCAGACGCTGCATCTGGCGGGTGATTTTGTCTGGAGCGATCAGGTCGTCCGCATCGAGGAACTGGAGATAATCTCCCCGGGCGGCACGCAGGGCGGTATTGCGGGCCGCGGCGGCCCCGGCGTTGGCCTGGGCGATGACCTTCACGCCTCGCGACTCGAATTGCCGCGCGAGCGCGAGGCTGCCGTCCCGCGAGCCGTCATCCACGACGATGATCTCGCACCGTGGCCAGGTCTGGCCGAGTGCCGACTCGAGCGTGGCAGCGAGCCAGCGCTGCGCGTTGTAACAGGGTACGAGAATACTAACCAGCGCGGGAGGGGGCGTCATGGCACGGCGGCGAGGTCGACACCGAGTTCGAGCGAGCGGAACGAGTGACCGCCGAACTGGAGATAACTCGGGACGAGCGACAAACCAGATACGGCGCGAGCGAGCTTGTACGTGTTAACGACCCAGAGCTCTTCCGCCGGCTTCTGCGCGACGGGAAAACCGAGCAGGCGACCACCGGCCGGCCGGCCCACCTGCCAGTCCCGCGTGCGGGCGGGTGGACGAAAGTCGTAAAGATAGCGGATGCTGAATTCGTCCAGCACGAGGATGGGATGTTTGTCCGTTGCAATCTTGGCTCGCAGTTTCTCCACGTCAGCGGCTGGCGGGGGAATTCGGCGGGCTGCGAGCGCAAGGAAGTCCGTTGCCGTCCCACATGTCAGGAGCGCGAGAATGAGGGCTGCGCCACGGGGCCAGCCGGACGCAGCCAGCGCGTTTCCCGCCAGCGGAAGGAGCAGAAAGAGCGCGAACACGAGGTACCGGGCCAGGTACTGGGCGTAGAGGGTGTAGCCGAGTCCGGACATGAAGGCCAAGCCCAGGCAGCACCACCGCACTCGGACTGCGGCCGGTCCCCGCCACGCCCCGAAACCGATGAGCCCGATCGCGCCGATGACGAATGGCAGGCGGCGCAGCGACTCGCGCCCGAGGAGAAACTGCCCCGAGAAGTAGTCCCAGCGCTGCAGCGCGCCGGGCAGGGCTAGATTGCGGTGATGGTTGAAGATCCGGAAGAATTCCCCTACTTCGCCGCCGATCAGCGCGACACCGAGGACCGCGATCAAGATCGCGCCGGCCGCGGCTGCGGCACCGGCGCCCAGCAGCAACCGGCGGCGGTCGGTCGCGGTCGGACTCTGCCACGCGGCGACGCCCAGATGCGCGGCCAGCACCGGAATGGCCACGGTGAGCGCAAATGGATGGGTGGCAGCGCCCAGTCCGCAGAGCCACAGTCCGACCACGCGCGAGAGGGTCGACGGGCGAACGAGCAAAAGGTGACCCGCTCCAATGAGCCCGAGGCCAAGGGCGTCGGCGCGCAGTCCATAATAGAGAATGAAGCCAAACCAGACGATCGTGGCGAGGCCGGCAATTCGTCGGGGAACCCCGCCCCGAATCAGTGCGTCGGCCACGGCGACAGCCCCGACGGTGGACCACGCCAGGGGAAAGGCCCGCAGGGTCGCGCCCGAAATTCCGACCAGCCAGAGCCAGGCGCCTTGCGCCCAGGTGTGGTACGGGGGCTGGACGTAAAAGGCATCGGAATGAAAGTGCTGCTGCAGCCAGTTGCCGACCCACGGATTCCCAAGTCCGTGCCCTTGCGCGAGGTGAATGGCGGCTCCCCCGAAAAAGAGATCGTCCGAATGCGGCGCGGGAAAGCCGGCAAACCAAAGGAGCACTCCGGCAAGCGGAATTGCCCACCGGAGCCAGCCCAGGCCTGAGGTTGGTGCGGGAGTCGTCACTTGGTCGAACAGCTCATTTGCGGAACAGGCGGCGCCACCAGCGATTCTGCGCGATTTCCGTCTGCGCGTCGGTCCAGTCGATCACGCTGCCGTTGAGATCGTAGTCGCCGCGCTGGGCGTCGGGCAGATCGGTGGTTTCGACGCGACGAACAATCTCGTCGAGCCGCCGATAGAATTCGGGATTGCGGAACGGCGGGTGCAGCGACCAGCAACCGGGGGCTTCGCCGAGGAAGTCCACGCGCCGCCGGCTGAGCCGGTCCATGTGGCGGCTCATGATATCCTCCGGCAGCGCGTAGCCGGAAGTCCGCTCCAGCAGCCAGCCGCGGAGGCGTCCCCGCCAGTGGGCGAGTTCCATCGGCAGCCTCGGCGCCGGATTCACGAGATCGGGGCGGGCGATAAAAAATATCCGCGTGCTGAGGCCCGCGATCGCATGTGCTCCGGCCGGGCGGGGCTCACGGCGCGAGGGTTGGTTGATCGTCAGATCGGAACGCGGCGGACCGGGAAGGGGACTGCACGTGAAGATTGTTGCGTCGGACTGCAGGAGGGCGATCGCCTCGCCGATCCAGGCCCAGGCGTTGCCACCGAGCAGCATGTCGGAATCGAGGTGGAAGACATACGGCTGGGTCGTGGCGTACCAGCCATCAAAGTACGCGTGAAAGGGGCCGACGCGATAGGTCTGCCGCGGCATGACGCCCCGGCGGAAGAAGGCACGGCTGACTGCCTCGCGGCGGGCGGGCGAGTAGTCGACGTGGCGAATCACCGTTCGCGGCGCGGCGGCCGATCCGGCACGGGCGAGGGCCTCGAGTTCCGGCAGTTCCGGCCCGGCTTCCGCCGCGGGTCGGCCGAGTGTGTCGATGGTGAAGACGATTTCCTCGACCGCACCCGCGAGCTGGCGGAGCTGGTGCGGCAGAATGGCCCGGGCATGGCGGAGATCCCGCGGGGCGAGGCTGATGTGCAGGCTGACGGGGTGGCGATTCATGGGGCGGAGGAAGCCGCGGCGGCGCGCGCGAGTGCGATTCGCCAGGCATGCCGAAAATAGCCGCGCTTCGAGGTGTCGACGTAATGCTGGAGCACCGCCGTGGGCGCCCGGCACTCGTCGTCGGTCGGCATCACCTTGTAATCGTTCGCGGGGGCGGCGGCGCCGGGCCCGCCGGCGAAGAGCATGGCCGAGAGCGCCTGTTCGAGGTAATAATGGCTGCCGTGCTCGTGCAGCAACGTGCGCGCCCAGTGTTCGAGACGATCCCAGTCCATCTCGGAACTGTTCAAGCCGCAGAAGCCGACGTTCACTCGTGATGGCACCGTCGCGCCGGCGAGGGTGGACATCGCGGTCAACGGATAGCCGTAGGCGTCGCCGACATCGAGGAGGTAGAGCGGACGGTCTGGCGCCGCCAGCCAGGCGAGGAGGAATTCGGGGCGCCGGAAGAAAAGCATGTCGGAGTCGAGCACGAGCCGCCATCCGGTGCGACCAGCATGCACGTCCGTCAGCTTGAGGAAATTCGGATACGCCCGGCGGCGTTCGCCGTGCAGCGTCGGATATTTCGACGGCGAGAGCAGTTCCGCCACGCGAGCGTCGTTGTCAGGGCGGCGATGGACCTCGACGTGCGGAAACAGATGCCGGAGCTGTGCGATGGTCGCTTCGTCGAGGCTGCCATCATCGTGAATTGCCGCCCGGAAAGTGCACCGGGCGTGCGCCTGCAGCGTGTGCAGGCAGAAGGCCGTCTGGTACCAGAAGCGCCGGCCGGTCAGGAACGCGAGTTCCGGCGCGTCGAGGAGCGGGGCACGGAGCACTGGCAATTCGCCCGCCGCCGCGAGCATCGCGCGCTGGCCCCGGGCATTGAGCCATTGGTGAACCGGTCCTCCCGCGCGACGGCTTTGATTCAGGAGGGCGCGCGGCTGGTGCCAGAGGGTGTACGCGGCGCGGCCGAGGCCGACTTGGCGGGCAATGTCTTTCCAGGTCGAACTCATCAGGCGGGAGGCAGCGTGCCGAGCAGCGCGCTGAATTTATCCGGAGGCATGGTTTGAATGTCGGCCCAGCGCCCGTTCTGCCAACGCCGGAAGAGTCGGCCGGCGGCCGCACTGCCGAGCACGCGGGCCGTGAGTTGGAACGCGCCACCTCCAAGGGAAGCTGGCGAACGCGGTGGCGGGACGAGCTGCTGCCATAATTGCAGGAGGCGGCGATCGTAGTCGGGATGAAAATCGCGCGGCAGCCGTCGCCACGAGCGAAATGCTTTTTCGCCGACGTAGGTCCGCACCGGAGTGTTTTCCCGGGTCGCTGGCACCGAACGGGCAAAGGCCTCCATGACGGCGAGTGAGGCGACGGCCAGGCGCTCCCAATGACTCGTCAGCCGGACATCGCCATGCGAGCCCACGATCGTATGGACGCCCGGGACATGGACCACCCGTGCGGGTCGCGGCGCCGCGTTGTGGTAGAACCAAATCTCGGCCACGGAGTTGTACAGGGGCGACGGCGGAAAAAACGCGCGACTGACGACTTCTCTCAGATAACCCGTTCGGAACACCGGGCTGTGAGGGGCTGGCTGGACGTTGATGAAAAAATCCGCCGCGTCGGTTGTCGACCGTGTCGGGGTGTCGGGGTGGATCTCGAGGTCGTCGTACTTTCCCGTGAGCGAAACCCGCGCGGTGTCCGTGTAGCTGAGATCGTAACCACCCTGATCCATGACCGCGACCTGGGTGCGCAACTTCTCGCTCGAGATCAGATCGTCGGAGTCGAGGAACAGCACGTGGCGTCCGGTCGCAGCGGCGAGCCCGGTGAGCCGGGCGAAGAGCAGTCCCTGATTAGCTTGGCGGATGACCCGCAATTCCCGAGCGTAGCCGAGCCGGGCAATGTCATCCGCGACGGGGCGCTCGGAACCATCGTCGACGACCATGACTTCCACCTGCAACCCGGCTGAGGCGCGGCGGACGCTCTCCAGCGTGTAATGGACGAGTTCGCCGCGGTTGTAGACCGGGATGATGACGGAGAGATCGGGCGTGGCCGAGATCGATGGCGAGGAGGTCACGGGAGTTCGGCGGTGGCCACCGCTAGAGGCGCCCGGGGCCGACCGGCCAGTTGCCGCGCGGCGGCGGCGACCTCAGCCGGAGTGATTTCCGCCATGCATTTCAGATCGTGCGGGCATGCCGTGCGCAGACCGCAGGGCGAGCAGTCGACGGGGGCATAGAGGTTGAGATTGCCGGAGTAGCCGAAGGTCTCGGGCCGCGCCCGGCCACCGAACACGACCACGGACGGGCATTCCACCGCGCGGGCCAGGTGGACGAGGAAACCTTCGAGGCCGATGAAGGCGGCCGACGCCGCGAGGATGGCCGCCGATTCGCGCAAGGTCGTCCGGCCGCGGAGATCGAGCGCGACGGGCAGCGCTGGGTCGCGAGCGGAGCCGAGCTGGACGAGATCGAAATCGGCCGCGAGCAGCCGGGCGACCGCGGCGAATCGGTCCGGTCCCCATTCCTTCGTCGTGTAGGGCACGGCAGCGCCGAGGCCCGTGCTGTGGATCGCGATCTGCCGGCGGGTGCGGCGGCCACCGGCGATTTCCGAAGCGGTGAGATGAAGGTAAGGCCGCAGCGCGACTTGCCCGCTGAGTCCCGCGAGCCGGCACATCTCCGCGATGATGTGCCGCGGAGGCAGGATGTCGCGCGTGGACAGGGTGGGATCGGCGTGAACGTAGTACGGCGAAACCACCTGCGAGCCGAGCAACCGGAGTCCGGAGACGTAGTACCCGTCGATTGGCAGCAGGCGGGTGGGATCCGAATTGCCCGCGAACAACTCGGGTCGGACTGTCATCATCGCGAAGGGCGTCCCGCGCCGCCGGGCCTCCCGCAGCACCGCCGTGCAAAGCAGATCGTCACCCAGGCTCAGCGGGCCGAAGAGCAACACGCGCGAAGGGCGACCCCAACGCAGCAGATTCCAGAGCAGCCGCGGGGTCTGCACGGTCCGACGGAGCACGGTGGCGGCCGTGCTCATGCGTAGCTGCGGCGGCGACCCAACCCCAGAAGTGGTTCCTCAAACCAGCGCCAGGAGGCCCACGCGAGGGGTAGTGGCAAGACGAACGCGATCAAGGTTTCGAACACGGTCGTGGGCGCCGGCGCCCTCCAGGAACCGTGAAACAGGATCCCGAGTACGGGCCCGACGAGCATCACTTGGAAGAGGTAGATGAAGTAGCTGTATTTTCCATAGGTGCGGAGAACGGGTGAGGAGAACACCTTTCGCATCCAGGACTGGGCAGGCTCGTAGAGGAGAAGCAGCAGGAGACCGTCAAAGACCGCGATCGCAGTATAACCCCACGACGCCAGTGCCAGGCTATTGTTCCTGCGGACGCACAGGGCGGCACATGCGGCGGCGGGCGGCGCCAGCAGAAGCCATCGCCAGCATCCCAGTCGTTGCCACGCCGGCCACAAATGCGAGCGCACGAGCCAGGCGGCCGTGAACCCGCATCTGAAGGCATCGAGGCGGCACGGCGTCAGGACGTGGCAGGCAAAGTACGCGCCCGGGGAGGCCAGAAGCACGGCGGCTCGGGCCAGCCAGGCAAAGGCGATGAGGGCGGGTCCCAGCCAGGCGAGCCGTCCTTCCGGCCAAATCCGGACGACCAGTGGAAGCAGCAGGTAGAACTGCTCCTCGATCGCCACGGACCACAGCGGGGTCAGCCACGACATCCACCAGTTGCCGTGCGCGGCGAGAGAAAAATTTACGGTGAAGGTATAATACGGCCACCAGCCGGCCGGACCTTCCAGTGCCGGCAATCCGGTGATGAGGCCGACCACAAAGACGACCGAGATGCAGAGCCAGGCGAGCGGGACGATGCGGACGAAGCGACGCAGGTAAAACGTTGGGAGCAGTTGGGGCGACTGGCGGTAGTCGAGGAGGATTCCGCCGACGAGAAACCCGGAGAGTACGAAGAACAAATCCACCCCGGCCGCGGTCGGGAGGTAGAGTGCGGCGCGAAGGTAGGCGGGGGCCGTACCGAACGGCGCGGAGAGCAACGGGCTGAGGACGATGTAGTGATGGGCGAGGACCAGCAGCACCGCGGTGCCGCGCAGACCGTCCAGGGTCAGAACTCGCGGCGCGGAATGCGGAGCGACCATGGAAATGGCAGGCAATGCCGGTGGGGCGGTTGGGCTCATCCGCGGAGTGCTCAAGATGGCGAAGCCGGAAGCCGAAACGACGAATTCTGCGGACGGGAGTGCAATCAGCGACCGTGGAGTCTGTTCTTATTTGGGCCGGGATGCGGCGCGCCAGACCCAGCGCAACGGGCGGTGAAACGTGGGTAAATGGTACGAAATGGCCCACGATAAACTTGGCAGGACCGCCCGGCTCGCCAATCGAAGGGTCGCGAGGCCTCGCGCCATTCCCGCCGTCGCCGGGCTGACGTGAAAGCCGCCCAGGGGTGCCATCAGCGCGCGGAGCGGTTCGTAGATTTTCAGGAGGCCACGCATGGTTTCGGGGGAAAGATGATCCGCGCGATGCCGCTGGAGTCGCGTCGGGAACTCCGCCGCGAGGCGTGGGTCGAGCCCGGCGAAGTCGAGCACCTTTGGCAGGTGATCCCAAAGCGTGTCGTAGCGAACGAAGGCGACATCGTAGGGGCGGGCATCATTGCGCCAGTGGTCGAAGTGTTCATTGAACCCCAGATAGTCCGTCCCCTTCGCCGCGTACTCGTCGATCGTTTCCCCGGGCGCGATCAGCGGGATGGAACGGCCGAGGGTCCGGTTGATCTTGGCGCTCTGGTGCGACGCGTACCCGCGGCGAAAAAGCGAAACGCACATGTCCACGGGATCTCCGTAGAGATAGATGACCCGGCAGCGGGGATTGAGCGGGAGCGGCGGCCCGGGGAAATGTTTGAGTCCATCGCGATCCCCCGGGTCGTTGCTCGCCGTGCGCTCGGCGAGGAAATCCATCAGCATGGTCGTGCCGCTGCCCCCCGGCGAAACGGTCAGCACCTTGATGCGGGCGGGGACGAACCGGCTGATGGTTTTTGTGGTCATCGCGCGCTGGTTTTTGGGCGACGCACCGCGAGGTCGGCCTGCCCGGCGAACTGTCCGCAGTCGCCCGCCCAGTTGATCCGCGCCGCCGGCGAGGTCCACGCTCGTCGCCGCCACCAGGCTCGCGCCGAGCGCAGTGGGACGGTCCAGCGGGGAATGGCCGGCCAGGGACATTGGCCATGCAGGGCGAGTACCTGCACCCAGGATTGCATGATGCCGGCGTTCAACCGGGCGAGGTACTCCGGCTGCATGCGGCCATGGGGAATCAAATGCGTGACGTGCAACTCCGGTTCGTAGACCACATCGCCGCCGGCGTGGAGTACAGTGAAAACCAGATCGCAGTCGCCGCCGGAACTGAGCCGGCCCGCCTGACGATCCAGCGAGCCGCGAATCGAATCGTCGTCCACGGCGCGAACATAGTTCTCCGCCGCGCTCCGCCGCACGACGAGGCCGGCCCCGACCGGGGCGAAAGGCGGCCAGGGCGCACCGGCGCCGCCGCGAGCCACCCGCCGATCCGGACCATGATTCTGCAACGCGAGCAAACCGTGGAAGCGGGGCAGCCAGGCGGGCGGGGGCGATTCCCACTCGGGCTCGACCGGACCGCCCGCCGCGCCGACGCGGGGATCGCCTTCCATGACGCGGAGCGCCGACTCGAGGTAACGCGGAGCGAGTACGTTGTCGTCGTCGACGAACACGAGCACCGCGCCCCTTGCCCGGGTGATGCCGTGGATTCTCGCGGTGGTGAGTCCGAGTTTCGGTTCCCGCGATATCCGCAGGTTCGGGGGCGCCGCTTCCGCCAACGGAGCCAGTTCGACGGGGATCGGCGAGGCGTTGTCGACGAGCAGCGTTTCCCAGCCGGACGCCGGCAGCGTCTGCTGGCGAAGGCCCGCGAGCGTGCGCCGGAGCCGCTCCGGATGCGGCCGGTGGGTGGGAATAATGACCGTGAGGCGGAGGCTTTCCGGCATGACGAGTTCAGCGAAAAATTGTGGCCGTGTCCGGCCCGAGCAGTTCGTCGAGATCAGCCTCCCACGCGGCGTGGATGTTCGACGGCGAGAATTCGTTCGCGGCCAGCCGCTGCGTCCAGGCGGACGCCTGTTGCCAGCCTTCGCGGGTGCCGAGCTGGGTGAGGTATCGATCCAGAACGGTGGACGTGGGATCGGAAAAGTAGGGCGCTCGCGGAGTCGAGAGCGCCCACTCGCCGAAGGCGGAGTCGCTCTCGCCCACCAGCAGAAGCGGTAGTCCCAACTGGGCCGCTTCCGGCAACTTGCTGGGAAAACTCGAGCGAAGAATCTGCCAACGCGGAGAGACTGTGCTGAAATCGAGCGGGTGGGCGATGAGCACCGCGGAACAGTGATCGCGCAGCCAGGCGGCGGCGGCTTGCTGGCTCGGCATGAAAGGACGGGCATACACGTTCGGCTGCGACTGGTGCAGCTTCTGCGCGTTCTCCGGATCCGTGATCAGCTCAAGCGTCCCGCCGTGCGCCGCGAGCCGATCGGCCAGCGTGCGCAGGAGCGGCTGGAAGCCCCCGTAGGTCTTTCCCGCATAGCCGATCCGAAGCCCGCGGGGTTCGACCTCGCTCCACTGCGGCGCCGGAATGCCGAAGGAGCCCGGCAGCGGACGCAGCACCCGGCATTTCGGTTGGGCCGCAGGCGGCAATTGGGCGACGAGCTTCTGTGACACCGGCCAGATGCGCGCGGCGGTGGCGGCGACGCGCGCGCTCTTCCAATGCAAATAGCCCTGCAGCCGCGGATCGGGCTCCCAGCCAATCTCATCATCGTGGTGAAAAACTCCCAACGGCCACCCCCGGCGGTGCGCAATCGATGCGGCCAGGACACTGATGTCGTCCCAGAACTGCGTCACCACGACCACTCCCTGCGCCGGAAGGGCGTCCAGCGTCGAACGCAGGTGTTGTCGCTCCAGCATTGTACGGAGCCACACGGACGGCCGCCAGTGGCGCCGCACCGGGGGCCACCAGGGCTGGCGGGAGGGCAATTGGGTGTGTTGCCAGAAGCAGGCAGGTGACTCCGGCGCCGCGAAGTGCGAGATTACGTGTACGGTCCATCCGTGATCCACGAGCCGCCGCAGATGGCGCTGAAAAATTACCGCGCTGCCGATCCCGTCCACGGGGATCGTTTCCGCAATGAAAAGCAAATGCCTGGAGGTCGGCGCTCCCGGTGAATCGGAATTCAAGGGCGGCGATATTTCCAGTCGATGAACAGCGAATTACAAAGCGTCTGGGCCGCCTGCACGTAGCCTTGGCTTTCGAGGAGGGCGCGGGTCCCGGTCTCGCGCGGTTTGTCGCCGCGGCGCGAGTAACCGACGGTCTCGACGCAGATCACCCCGGGTCGGTGCTGATCCCAGTCATAGCTTTCGAGAATCGCCAGTTCGCTGCCTTCGACGTCGATGCTCATGAAATCCGGCTGGAACTTCTGCTCCTCGAGAACCTCGCGAATACGCCGCACAGGAATAGAAATTCGATCCCGCAGTGTCACGCCTTCGTCGCGGATCAGGCGCTCGGCCTCGGCCGCGGAGAAGGTGCTGAGACTGGGGTTGTCCATCCGGTGGAACGTGAGCACACCGTTGGCCGGACCGATGCCGAGGTTGAGATTCAAGTCCCGCGGCCGGCAGCGGACCAGCTGGGCATGGAGAGCCGGCTCCGGTTCGATGTTCACCCCGGTGGCACCGAGGAGATGAAAAAGGGCGGTGTTGCTCAGGTGCTCGGGATCGTTGGCGCCGATGTCGAGGTAACGCGGCAGCGGAATGCCGAGTTCGTGGAGCAGCCGCCACGCGATCAAATCCTCCCCGTCCTGGGCAAAACTGATCCGCATCCGACCGCGGCCGAAGGAATCCTCGAACGAGCTGAGCATTCGCGCGGCGAGGCGGAGGCGCAGGCTCAGCTTAAACAAAACTCTTTTCCAGCGTGGCATGGGGATGGGATCGTGCGGTTTCCTGTTATGGGGAAGCCGCTGGAGAGCTCGAACCCTCGAGGATGGACCAACCGCGGCGGGAGCCGCGCTCTTTCGCATCCTCGATTCGGATTTCAATCGGACTGAGACTGCGCCGGAGCCGCCAGCCGCGCAGCCGATCGATCCAGCGCCGGGGATTCGAACGCAGCGAGGAATCGCGCAGCGCCATCAACAACACGGTCGAGCACGCGTGACCCTCCACGAGGCGCAGGAGATAGTCCTCCTCCACGCGGCCGGCCGGCATCAGATGCGTCAGGCGGAGCGACTGGAAGACACCGGTGCCATAGCCGAGATCAATCGCGGTGAACGCGAGATCGTGATCCTCGCAAGCACCCAGCCCCTTGCCCGTCCGACCCAGCGCCTTGCGCCGGGGATCCCCGCGCACGTTGGCGGCATATCGGCGGGCCACCCCGGCCCGGGCGCACAATCCGGCGCCAGCGGGCGTCGCGGGAAAATCGTAGAGCAGGTTGGACCAGCGGTCGCGCGGGGCACGACTCACCGCGAGGTAGTGCAGATAGGGCGCGAAATCGGGCCGGGGCGGCGTTTCCCATTCCGGTTGGAAATCACCGCAGCCCCAGACGCCCAGCCGGGGCCATTCGCGGGCTAGGCGCCACGCGACCTCGAGATAATCCGGCGCCAGCAGGTTGTCGTCGTCGATCCAAACCGTGAGTTCGCCCCGGGCCTCGGCGATCCCGCGCAAGCGGGCGGCGGTGAGACCCACTTCGTCTTCGCGCACCACTCGCGCCCGCGGATGCCAGGCGAGATCCAGCGTGCCGGTGAGCGGAACGCGCGAGGCGTTGTCGATCACCAGTAATTCCCATTCGGCCGGCGCGAGCGTCTGCGCGCGCAGTGCCGCGAGCGTGCGGCTCAGAAAATCCGGCCGCGGATTGTGGGTGCAGATGATGGCGGAGAGGGAGGGCGTCACGGCAAGATGGGGGAGAACCGGAGAGTCCTCACCCGCGATGGGCAGGACGGAAAGGCCAGACAGAGGATCAGCACCACGACGGCAGTTCCCGTGGCGGCCCACGCCGGTGTCGCGATGGTGGGCCACGGCCAGGCGGGCTGCCGGTGGGCGAGCAGAGCCCGGAGCGCGGGCTCCTCGGTGGCCGCGAGTGGCGTCACGGTGGGACTGGAAGACCCGTGCAGGAACGTGCGTGGATCGTTGAAGCGCCAGCCGGCGGGATTTTCCGGGCGCAGTTCGATCGTTCCCTCATCGAAGTGGTGCGGAAGCTGCGCGCCTCCGTAGCCGTAGCCGAAAATCGGCTCGTACGGTTTGAGGGAGCTCGCCTGTTGCAGGAAGACCTCGTCGTCGCGGAGGTCGGCGATGCGGGTCACGGTGAAGCGCTCCAGCGGCGCGCTCTGCAATTCGGTCCAGGTCCGCGCGATGACGCTCGCGTCGTAGGACCCGTACCAGAACGTACCCCGGTTGCGGAAGAAGTACTCCACGGACCAGCCGGTCCCGGCGAGGGCAAGTGCGGTGGCCGCCCAGACCAGGCGCCGGGATGCCGGTGCGGCGCGCAGCACGGCGTCCCAGCAGGGAGCGACCGCGAGGGCGAGCGGCAGCGCGAACGCCGCGGCGAGGCGGTGATTTTCATGCAGGCTGCGCAGGAACGGAAGCGGCTTGAGCCACGGCCAGACGAGGCCCCGGCCAAGCGCGAATTCCGCCGTGAGGGCGACGGCCGCGATCGCCGCGATCCAAAGCGCCGGACGGGTTCGCCAGGACGCGAGCACGGCGGAGTGGCGCCAGACGATCACGCCACCGACCAGCAGGATGAGCGCGGCAACCGGCCCGTAGCCAATGTCCCCGCCGGTGCCGAGCAGCCCGGCTCCTTCATCGCCCGAGAACGGCAGCCACCGACTGAGCAGGAAAGTGCTGCGCCGCCCGAAGGCCTGCCAGAAAAGGGACAGCGCCTCCGCGCCCGAACTCCCGCCGAAGTGATAGTCGGCGAGTCGCGGAAAACGGCTGAGGAAGAGGAGCCCGGCGACGACCTTCGCCGCAGCCGCGGCGGTTGCGGCGAAGGCGCCAAGGCTGAGGCGCAGCCAAACGTCCTTCACGCGATAGTCCGCCGGTCGCGCCAGCGGCAGAAGGGTCGCGAGCAGCAGGCACGACAGCGCGAACACGATGATGACCGTGTAGCCGCCTCCAAAAACGATCGCCGCCCCGCCGAGCCCCAGCAGCGCCACGCCCCGGCGCGCCCGGACTTCCGCGTGCAACGCCTCGGGAATCAGCGCGACGAGCGGGAAAACATTAAAGCCCATGTGGCCGGAGAGCGTGTGTTCCCACATGAACCCGGAAGTCGCGAATGTGGCGGCCGCGAGGACGGACGCGGCGACACTGTGCCCGAACCGTCGGCGGCAAACCCAGCAGACCAGCGCGACGCCCGCAGCATTGAAGATCGCGGCCTGCGCGACCGCAGCGCCCCACGGGCCGAGCACCGGCACAAGAAACTGCGCGAGCATGAACTGCGTGTGCTGCGGATTCGGAAAAGCGGGGAGCCCTCCGCCGAACGACGGCGTCCACCATTGGACGGAGAACCAGCCCTCCCGCAATTGGTGCAGTCGCACATCGATCAAGCGCGGCAGGAAGTACTGGAAATCGAAACCGATGTGTTGCTGCCGCCACACTAGGGCCCAGGCCAGGAGCAGTCCGGCGGCGAGTCCCACGAGTCCGGCGGTGGCGGCATCACCCAGCCACGACCCAGTGACCGCAACCGGGGGCGCGGCGGGCTCGCGCGGAACGCCATGGGCTGGGTCGCTCATGCGGTGCCCACCCGGGAGGGCGCGGCGGTGGTCCCGTGCCCCGGGCCGGCTGGCGGGGCGTCGAAGCGGGCCGCGAGCCGCTGGCCGAGCCGGCGCAGCGGTTCCTCGAAGGCGTGGAAGCTCACGATCGAGGCGAGCACCGTGAGAGCGATGTAATACCCGACGTGCGCCCACTGGTTTTGAAAGTAATTTTCCCCGGTGATTCGCCGCAGGATCGAAGGACCGAAGCGATGGGCGAAGTTGTGGAGAATGTATAACCCGTAGCTAATCTTCCCGAGATAGACGAGCGGGGCCCAACGGCACGTGGCGGCCAGCCAGCCGTCGGAAAAGCGCAGCAGGTAAACGAGGAGAGCGCCGAAGCCGAGGCCCTGGACCATGCCATCCAGGGTGGTCCAATAGCGCGGCAGACGATGCTCAGTCAGCAGCACCGCCCCGAAAATCAACCAACCGGCCAGAACCGCGAGCAAGGCCCGCCACGAGTGGCGCGAGCCGAGTTGGACGAGCACGCCGCTGCGCCAGCCCCAGGCGATTGCGGCGCCGATGGCGAAAAAATCGAGGCACCCGGGCAGCAGCACGTGGGCGTAGTCCGGGCCACTCACTCCCAACGCGATCGGCAGCGCGCGTCCGAGGGGTCCGGCGATCAGCATCGCGATCAGAATCGGACGCAGCCATCGCCCCGGCGCCCAGAGCATCACGAACGGCCAGACGATGTAGAACTGCTGTTCCACCGCGAGGGTCCAGTAATGCGACAGCAGTCCCGGCCAATGCTGATGGTGGAAGACGTAGTGATTCGTCGCGAAACCGGCATGCCACGCGAACGACGTTTCACTCCCGTCGACCTTGACCGCATAGCCCAGCGCCAGGCTGGCGAAATAGAGCGGCCAGAGGCGAAACACGCGGCGAATGCAGAACTGCCGCAGGGCGCCGCGGCGCGAGGTTTGGGCCGCCTCGCACCGATCTCGGGCCCGCCAGAGCACCTGCGTGATAAGGAAGCCGCTCAGCACAAAGAAGAGCCGGACGCCCGGTGCGCCGGGTTCGAAGTACTGCGGCACCGTGGAGGAGAAATGCGCGAACATGACCCCGATGACCGCGATGGTACGCAGCCCATCGAGTTCCGGCGCGTAGAAACCGGTGGAGCGACTGGGGAGGGGCGTGCTCATCACGATGCGACCGCGCGTTCGACGGCCAGCGGACCGCGGGGCCGCGCGAGCAGTCGCTCCGTCGCGGCGATCACGTGGCTGGCTTCAATCTGCGTCATGCAGCGGTGCTCGAAATCACAACTGTTCCAGCGCCAGCACGGAGCACAGGGGACCGGCGAGTAGAGGTTTTCGTTCGCCGCATAACCACTTTGGTCGGGGCGCTCGCGTCCGCCGTAGACAATCACGGCCGGACATTCCACCGCCCGCGCCAGATGCATCAGGAAGCCGACCAATCCGACGAAGGCTCGGGCTCCGGCGAGCACGACCCCCGTCTCGCGCGGCGACATCCGGCCGCGCAGATCCTCAGCTCCGTGCAGCAGCGGATCGCCGGGGAGACCGAGCTGAATCACCCGATGGTGACGGCTGAGATGGTCGACCACGGTTTGGAAACGTTCCGGCAGCCACTCCTTGTTGCCAATCGCAAGGGAGGCCGAGGAGCGCGAGGCCTGCACCGCGATACAGTCATGCCACTGCGCGGTGCGTTCGGTTTCGGCGGGGCTCAGCCAAAGGCGCGGACGCAGTTCGACCGGACCGGCAACGCCGCATTGGCGAGTCATCTCCACCAGCAGGTGCCGCTTGGGAGGAACGTCGATGTCAGGCGGCAGTCGGTCGTGGATGTAGACGGCCTGGGAGACGGTAACACCGACGCGGCGCAGAAAGCCCACGTCGACGTGATTCACCGGATGAACCGCGTCGACGTCCGGAGAATGGAGAAAGAAGTCCGGCTGGCTGGTCATCACTCCGAGGCCCGTCCCGCCGCGCTGTCGCAACTCATGCAGTGGACCAGTGAGCAGGAGTTCATCTCCGATGCCGTGGCCACCGAAGTACACGATTTGCCGAAGTCCAGGATACTGCTTCCGCACCCGTAGATCGGTGCGCCACCAGTAAGCGTTCCGCCAGAGGCGGCGGGGCCAGCTCACAGAATCAGCCATTCGCGGGCGGCGGCAGTTTCTCCACCACAATTTCCCAAGAGTAGATATCGATGAGGGGATTCTCGTGCAGGATGCGGTACGGCACCCCTGTCCGGTCCAGCGCGCGCTTGACGAAGGCGAGGGAGAAGTCCGCGTGGACGTGATGCGTGTTGTAGGGCTGTCCCGTCGCGGCACAGTGGCGGCGATACGCGGGCTCATCCGGGCAGAAGATCAGCAGCCGGCCGCCGGGTCGCAGCACGCGCAGCCACTCCTGCAGGATGGCGGTGACGTCGACGAAGTCCTCCAGCAAGTGCGAGCTAAAGACGAAATCGAGCACGCCGTCGCGAAACCACACCAACCGGGTCGCATCGCCCCCGAGCTGGACGGGTAGCTGACCCACGTCCGAGTAAGGACGGGGCATGTCCATGCCGATCGCATGCCGGACAATCGGATCGCCGCCGAAACCGAGATCGAGGCCGTAGCCCACACAATAGGGCGCGAGCCGTGCGCGACACTTGGACGTTTCGCTGGGGGCCTTGACCTGGGGCGGGTTGCCGAGGTGCTGCAGCCGGTGGAAGAACGCCCGCCCCGCGGTTTCCAGGCCCAAAGGACGTAGCACCGCGCGGACGCCGCGGACCATGACGTTGGGTTCTTGCTTCATGAGTCGATAGTCGGAGTGGCGGACGGGGATGGAACCTCAGCGTTCCAACCGCGTGATTGTGGTATCAATCATCGCAGCCATCGCGCCGCGCAGCGACGAGATCTGCTGCCGCTGCGAGGCGGGTGAGGGAACGATTTCGATTTCGCAGGCCTCGGACAGGTGGTCCTCCATGTTCCGTTCGGAACGCAGGCCCACGCCGATGCGGTAAGTTCCGGTGACGAGATGCAGGACGGGATATCGGGCTTGGATCCGATAGGTGCCGGGCTCGAGCGGTCCGATCGGCTGATTCCAGGTGCTGAGGCTGGTGGCGATCTCGAAGCCTTGCAGATTGAAGAGCCCGAGGCCGAGTTCGAGCCGCTGCAGGCGCTCCGTTACTTCGATGACGAACTCGAGCGCGATGGGGTTGCCCCATGGAATCTGCCACGCGAGGCCGCCGGAATCGCTCGCCATCCGCACACCGGTGAGTCGCGCCTTGCCCCGCTCGCGGGCGGAGCGGGGTCGGACGGAGAGGTCGATCAGATCGGCGGACTGGCTCTTCGCGCCAAAATAATTCCGCACGATCTCCGCCGGTTCGCCGGCGCCGACGAGCCGGCCGTCCGCGAGGTAGATCGCCTGGGTGCAAAGCTGCAGCACCGCGTTCAGATTGTGCGAGACGAGGAGCACGGTGCGATGTTCCCGGCGGGAAATCACATCGATGCGCTCGAGGCATTTCTGCTGGAACGCGCTGTCTCCGACCGCGAGCACCTCGTCCACGATCAGGATTTCCGGCTCGAGGTGGGCCGCGACCGCGAACGCCAGCCGCACGTACATGCCGCTCGAATAACGCTTCACCGGCGTGTCGATGAACTGGTCGACCTCGGCGAAGGCGACGATCTCGTCGAATTTTCGCCGGACCTCTGCGCGGGTCATACCGAGGATCGCGCCGTTGAGAAACACGTTTTCCCGGCCCGTGAGTTCCGGATGAAAGCCGGTGCCGACCTCAAGCAGCGAGGCGACGCGGCCGCGCAGTCTGACGGAGCCGCGGGTCGGCTCGGTGATGCGGGAGAGAATCTTCAGCAGCGTCGATTTGCCCGCGCCGTTGCGCCCGATGACGCCCAGTACCTCGCCGGGCTGGATCGAGAACGAGACGTCGTTCAGTGCCCAGAACTCCTCCTTCTTCGGGTGGGGCGCGCCGCGGAAACGATCCCGCAGGCGGGCGAACTCCTCCCGCAGCGAGGTCGTGCCGATCGCGCCGAGGCGATAACACTTGGACAACCCGGTGACTTCGACGATCGGCTGGCTCATACGGTGTCGATGAAGGTCTTTTCCACGCGCTGGAAAATCATCACGCCCGAGACGAGCGTCACGAGCGTCGTCGCGATCGAGGCCAGCAGGAGCGGCACATTGATCCAGCCGGTGCCAAGAAGCAGGTAGCGAAAACACTCGACCGGCATCGTCACCGGATTCAGCGCGACGAAGACATGCCAGTGCGGCGGCACCTTTGCCAGGGGCATGATGATCGGCGTCAGGTACATCCAAAGCTGGATCAGAAACCCGGACAGTACCGTAAAGTCGCGAAACTTCGTCGTGAGCGCCGCGAGCCAGAGTCCGATGCCGAGGCTGAACGCCGCGAGCTGGGCGAGCACCAGCGGCAGCAGGACGAGCGCCGACCAGCGCGGAAGCGCGGTCGAGAGCGGATGGCTCGCATGATAGATGAACAGGATGACGAAAAACGAGACGAGCTGGATGAGGAACGAGACGACGTTCGAGATCACGCTCGAGAGCGGAACGATCAGGCGCGGAAAGTAGACCTTCCCGAAAAGTCCGGCATTCGCGATCAGCGTCGACGAAGTCGAGTTGAACGTCTGCGCAAAGTAATTCCACGCAAGAAGCCCGCACAGGTAGAAGAGCGTCGGCGGCAGTCCGTCCGTGGGCAGTTCCGCGATCTGGCTGAAGACGACGGTGAAGATGATTGTCGTCAGCAACGGCTGGAAGATATGCCAGAGCGGGCCGAGGATCGTCTGCTTGTAACGGGTCGCAAAATCGCGCCATACCAGCAGGCTGAGCAGATCCCGGTAGGCATAGAGCTCACGCCAGTCGACGAAGCGGAAGCCGCGGGTCGATTGGATGACAATCTCGCGGGGGGCAGTGCTCATGATGAAGAGGAGGAGGGAGACGCCGGCCAGAGCGCGGCGAGTCGCTGCCGAAAAATCTCATAGCTGAAACTCGCGGCGCGAGCCTGCAGCATCCCTGGGTCCCAGTTTCGGCGCAATGCCGCACTGCACGCTTCCGCCAGCGCCGGCACGTCGCCGTAGGGTACGAGATAGCCGCTCATCGCGTCGATCACCTCGGGAGCTCCGCCGGCGTCGGCCGCGATGCACGGCTTTCCATGGGCCAGCGCCTCCAGATAAACGAGGCCGAAACCCTCGCCGCGACTCGGCAGCGCGAAGACCTGGCACTGGGCGAGGTTGCGCCGGAGGTCGGCGTCGCTCACGCGGCCGAGAAACTCAATCGCCTCCGGGCAGCCAACCTCAAGGGCGAGATCCTCTAGTCGTCCGCGATCGTCGCCGTCGCCGATGATTCTTAGGCGGGCGTCGGGGACGGTCTTTCGCACTGCGGGCAGGGCGGAAATCAGATGATCGACGCCCTTGTAAGAGTCGGCCTGCACCAGCCGACTAATGACGAGGATGAGCCCGGTCGTTGGACTCGCGCCCGGAACTGTGCTGGCGGAGAACTGGGGATCGAGGGCGTTGGCCTGCACGATCAGGCGGCTGGCGGCGAGACCCGGACACTGGCCGGCCAGTTGCCGGCGCGTATAGTCGCTGACGCACAGGATCCGATCGGTGGAGCCGAGCATCCGCTGCTCCGCCGGACTGAAAGGTCGCCACACTTCGACGCCGTGGGCCACCAGCCAGATTTCGAGCGCGGGGTTCAGCCGCCGGGCCAGATGGGCGACGCGCAGGAGGTTGACGTGGCCGCAAATAATTCGACCAGTGCCCCGCGCGCGCTTCAGCACCTGCCAGACGAACGACAGCTTGCGTCGCCCACAGACCACCGGGGGTCGCAAAGCCGGCGTGCGGTAGGCGTCGAGCCGGGCGTCGGGCGGCAGACGGTCGTTCAGGACGATCACGTCGACGTGCTCGCCAGGCCGCGACAACTCGCCGGCCGCCCGCACGTAGAGGCGGACAATACGTTCGATCCCGCCGTCGGAGGCGAACAGCGCGGGGAGCAGCAGCAGCGTGTTCATGCGCGCGAGTGACGCGGCCGGTTCACGAAGGCGATCGCGATGGCGAGACTCCAGACGCGCGACCACTCCCGCATATCCTGCTGCCCGAGAAAGCCGCGCCACATCCGCTCGGTGGCGGCGACATCGAACAGTCCGCTGCGGCCGACGCTCGCGGCCGAAAACGTTTCGTCGAGGAACGGCCGCAAGTCCCGCTTCATCCAGACGGCGAACGGCAGCGTGAAGCCCCGCTTCGGTCGATCCACCAGGCCGGGCGGCAACAGATCGGCGGTCGCGGCGGCGAGCGCGGCCTTCGGCTGTCCCGGCGTGCACTTGAACCGGCTCGGCTGATGCCAGAGCCACTCGATCAGCGGGCGATCCACAAACGGCACCCGCAACTCGAGCGAGTGGCGCATGCTCATCACGTCGCTGTCACGGAGGAGCACGTCCGTCATGTAGGTGCTGAGTTCCCACGCGCTGATCGTCTCGAAGCTCCCGGCGCCCGCCAGTTCTTCCCGCAATTTGGCGAGCTGGGGATGGAACGGCGGCGAGCCCGCCAGCGTGGCGCGCACGTCCGGCGCCAGCAGGCCGCGGCCCGTGGCGTCCGAGAAGACCCGCCGTTGCAAGGCCGCGACCTCCGAAAAGTCGCGGGCGAAGTCGAGAAAATCGGCCAGCTTCCGGCGGCGGGTGTCGCCTTGGTTCAACCGGCTGACGACTGCGCGGCGCAGAGGAGAGGGGACCGCCCGCCACCAGGGCAGCCAGCGCGCGAGCTTCGGACTGTTGTAGAACGACGGATACCCGCCGACGATCTCGTCGCCACCGAGGCCCGAGAGGGCGACCTTCACTCCGCCGGCATGAGCGGCCTGGCTCGCGTAGTAAGTGTTGATGCCGTCGGCGGTCGGCTGATCGAGCGTCGCCACAATCTTCGCCAGGTCGCGTGCGACCTCCGCACCCGTGAGACGCGCCGCGGTGTGGTCCGCTCCGAAGTGGCGGGCCGTCGCCGCCGCGGCATCGGCTTCGGAGTAACCCGCCTCGTCGAACCCGATGGAAAACGTCCGCAGCTTCGCGCCGGTGAGCCGCGACATCAGCCCGACAACGACGGTCGAGTCGAGGCCACCCGACAGGAACGCCCCGACCGGCACGTCGGCGATGACATGCGCGCGAATCGTGTCCTCGAGTCGAGCCCGGAACTCACGCGTGAATTCCTCCTGGGTCGCACAGACTCGGGCGGGCGCCGGGATCGTGCGGAAGCCCCACGTCGAGGCGAGGGTCAGCCTGCCGCCGGCGAACGTAGCTGTCTTTCCGGGCTCGAGGCTGAAGATGTCCCGGTAAATCGTCCGCGGCGCCGGCACGGCGAGCCAGCTCAGATAGTCATGAACGGCGACGGGATCGATTTCCGCCGGCGCCGAATCCGCGGCCGTCAGGGCGTTCAGCTCGGAGGCGAATCGCAGTCCGGCCGGGGTGTGCCGGTAATAGAGCGGCTTGATGCCGAAAGGATCTCGGGCGAGGAAGAGTGACTGCTCGCTCTCATCCCAGACCGCGAACGCGAACATCCCCCGCAACCGCGGCACGCACGCCGGACCCCACCGGGCGAAGGCGGCCAGCAGGACCTCGGTGTCGCACTCGGTGTGAAACGACCAGCCGCTTCCCGCGAGTTCGGTCCGCAGTTCACGGAAATTGTAGATCGCGCCGTTGAACACGAGCGTCAGCCGCCCATCCGGCGTCCGCATCGGCTGCTTGCCGTTGGCAGGATCGAAAATGGCCAGGCGCCGCATGCCGATCGCGCCCGCCGAAAATTTCGCCAGGCCGATATCGTCCGGTCCCCGATGGAACATGACGGAGCACATGCGCTCGACCGCGGCACCCGCTGCTTCTGGGCCCGGTTTTGATTCAATGATTCCCGCAATTCCGCACATCGTTAGCCTATCGAATTCAAGTTAGAGATGGCTTCGCCTCGTCGCTTCCGGACGAAGCAACCGACGAAAGAAAAAGTGTACGTACCCAAGCCAACAGAATCTAGGGTTTATCCCTTAGGTGAGGGAAGCTGAAAACCGGTCGGAGACCGGCGCGAGGTACGGCGCGAGTGCCTCACACACAGATGGATCCGCCGATCTCCCGCGCGCTTTCGGCCGAAAACAACTTTTCGACCAAGAGCAGACCGAAATCCAAGGCCGTCCCCGCGCCGCGCGAGGTCACGATCAGGCCGTCCGTCACGGTCCGTTCGCCGAGCAACGTCGGTAACTCGCCCGCCACCGAGGGATGCGCGGTGAAGCGCCGGCCCGCGAGCAGCCCGGCATCGTGGAGCACGGTCGGCGCCGCGCAAATCGCCGCGATCCACCGGCCGGCGGCGTGTTGCCGCAGGACAAGATTTCGGACGCGGGGATCCGCCCGCAGATGCTTCACGCCGGGTCCGCCCGGAAGCAGCACGCAGTCGAATTCCCGGTTTTCCACCGCGGTCAGCGGCGTGTCCGTGTGCATCGTTACGCCATTGCGGCCGGTCACGTGAATGCCCTCGGCGAGCGCCGCCAGCGTGACCGTCGCACCCGCTCGACGCAGCACATCGACCGGCGTAACGACTTCGATTTCTTCGCATCCCTCCGCGAGGATCACCAGCACCGTAGGCATAAAAAATGGAAACGCCTTCCACTTCCAAATGCACCCTCATTCGTATTTTGAAGATCGTCGCGCCGGCGTTCGCGCTCCAGCTTCGCCCCGCATGTCCTCCTCCGGTTCGCGTCAGCTCGTGATTTTTGGCTGTGGCTATGTCGGTTCCGCGGTGGCGGAGGCGGCGACGGTGCGTGGCTGGCGGGTGACGGCGGTGACGCGGAATGCCGCCAAGGCGCTGTTGTTGCGCGAGTCCGGGATCGCGACCGTCGAAGCCGATCTCACGGGTGAAACCTGGCATCCACTCGTGCCGGCCACACCGGAGTTTGCCGTGAATTGCGTGAGCTCCGGCGGCGGCGGGATCGAAGGCTACCGGCAAAGCTACGTGGGCGGCATGATCTCGATTGTGAATTGGGCGCGCCGGCACGGACCGGTCGGCACGCTGGTCTACACGAGCAGCACTTCGGTGTATCCGCAGGATGGTGGCGTCGTGGTGACGGAGGCCGCGCCCACCGATGCCGCCGGCGAACGTGGCCGGATTCTCCTCGAGGCGGAGCGCCGGTTGCGGCTCGCGAACACCGAGGCGAGCCCGGCAGCGCTCCCCGACCAGCCGTGCTGGCGCCGCTGGTTCATTCTGAGACTCGCGGGCATCTACGGACCGCAGCGCCAGCACCTCGTCGAACAGGTGCGCGGCGGGGAGGTTTCGGGGGAGCCCGCGGCCCATCTCAACTTGATCCACCGGGACGACGCCGCGGCCGCGATTCTCGCGTGCCTCGACGCGCCGGAAGCGGTGCGCGATGAAATCTTCAATGTCGCCGACGACGGCGCGGCGACGAAGGGCGAGATCGTTCCCTGGCTGGCGGAGCGGCTGGGCGTGTCGCTGCCGGCCTTTACCGGGCTGCCGGCTGGTCAGCGGCGAAGTGTCACGCCCGACCGGGTGATTGCGAATGCGCGCCTCAAGGAACGACTCGGCTGGCGGCCGCACCATGCCTCGTTTCGCGACGGTTACGGCAATTTGTTGTCGCGTTGACCGCCGCCGCTTCGCTCAACTCACGTCCTTCGCGCCACTCCGGCGCGGCACTCAACCCATCCCACCATGGCCGGACTCGGAAAGCTCGTTAAACAAGCGCAGAAGATGCAGAAGGGCATCGAGGCGCTGCAAACCCAGCTCGAAGCCAAGGAAATCGAGGTCACCAGCGGCGGCGGCGCCGTGAAGATCAAGATCAGCGGCACGGGCAGGTTTGTGTCGCTGGCGCTCGATCCGGAGTTCCTGAAGGAAGACGCGAAGCTCGTCTCCGAGACGGTGCTCGCCGCCATCCAGGATGCGGCCAAGCAGTCGAAGGAATTCAACGAGTCGGAAATGAAGAAGGTGACCGGCGCGTTCCAGATGCCCGGTTTCGGCTAAAGCCGAAACCGTGGTGTTTTTACTCCGCAAAAACAGTGCGGGAAACAGTGGATCGAGCCCTGAAATTCCGTCTGTTTTCGGCGCAGCCGAAAACCTGATTTTTTCGCGCAGCGAAAAAATAAATGAATCAATCGGCGCTCGAGTCCCTGCAGCAACGGCTGAAGCAACTGCCCGGGATCGGCTACCGTTCGGCGGAGCGGATTGCGCTGCATTTGCTGGTCGAGAAACCCGAGCGTTTGCCGCTGCTGGTCAAGGCGCTGGCGGACGCGGCGGCGGCGGTGCGCCGTTGCGCGCGGTGTGGCAACGTGGCGGAGGCCGAACTCTGTGCGATCTGCGCGGACGAGAAACGCGATCGCGCCGTCGTCTGCGTGGTCGAGCACGTGCCCGACCTCGTGGCGATCGAGCGGAGCGGGGCGTTCCGCGGCACGTACCATGTGCTGCATGGCAAGCTCTCGCCCATTCACGGCGTCGGGCCGGACCAGCTTAATTTTGCCCGCCTGCATGAACGGATCGGCACCGGCGAAGTGACCGAGCTGATCCTCGCGCTGCCCAATGACGTCGAAGGCGAGGCGACCTGCCATTATCTGACCGAACATCTGCCGCCCGGCGGTGCCGTGAAGACGACCCGGATCGGCTTCGGCCTGCCCAGTGGCGGCGGCGTGCTCTACGCGGATTCCGTGACCCTCAAGAGCGCGCTGGACGCGCGCCGGACGTATCGCTGAGCCCGCCCGGCGGCCTGGCGGCGAGCGCCCGTTCTGCAGGAGCGGGAGAGTTCAGTCCGACTTCACGCCGCCATGGACGGTGAGGGCACCGTCCCTCCATGGATGGCTATCGGTGAGGCAGGCGCAGCGCGCCAGCCCCTCAATCGAAAATCGAGAATCCAAAATCGAAAATCCGACGGTGGTGCGGGCGCCGGGAATCGAACCCGGGTTCCATGCTTGGGAAGCACATGTGATAACCACTATACTACGCCCGCGCACTACCGAGGCGCCAAAACAACGGGGCGGGGCGGGGCAGTCAAGACGCGGCCACGGCCCCGGCCGGCGCTCGAATTGGCACGGGTCTCCCGCCCCGTGATGAACGTCACGGCATGACCGGCGCGACGGGAAACCAAAAGAGCGGATTGAACCAGCCGAGCTTCGCCGGCTGCGGGCTCCGCACCACGAGCACGGGACAGGTGGCCTGGCGGATGATGGCCTCGGCCGTGCTGCCGAGCAGAATTCGCCCCAGCCCACTGCGTCCGTGCGTGGCGATCACGATGAGATCCGTGTCCGCCGCGGCGGCCAGGATGGCGGCCGTCGTCTCGCCCTGCGCCACCGCGGAATTTACGCGGCACCCGTTGCTCCGCAATTTTATCGCCAGCTGCTCGAGCTTCGCGGCCGAGCGGGCCGCCGCGCGTTCGCCGGCCGCGTTGTCGTCGATCGCCGGCACGACGTGCAGGAGCGTGAGCGGCCCGCGCAACTTGGCCGCGAGGCCGGCCGCGTACGTCGAGGCCTGCCGGGACGGGGCCGACAAATCGATCGGCGCGAGAATCGAGCGCAGGCGCTTCACCGGCTGGCGCGGGGACGGTCGCCGCATGGTCAGGATCGGACACGGGCTGTGCCGGACGAGATACTCGGCCGTGCTGCCGAGGATCAGGCGCTTGAACCCCGAATAGCCATGCGTGCCGCAGACGATGAGACGGCTTTGCCGCTGGCGGGCCACCGCCACGATGGTCTGTCCGGCGATGCCGTGTCCGACGAGGACCTCGCCGGCGAGCTTCGCTGGAATGATTTTCGCGGCGAACAACTGGAGCCGGCGCGCGAGCTTCTTGGGTTCGACCAAAGTGTTCGTCGGGATGCTGCCGGGAAATTCATTCAACGCGCCCGGGTAGGGTGGTTCGTCGACGTGGAGCACCGTGACTTGGGCCGACAAAGTGCGCGCGAGCGCCGCCGCCTGGGCCAGCACGGCGCGTGAGGCCGGCGAGAAATCGACGGGGACCAGAATCTCTTGCGTGGACCGGGGGGCGGGGACGCGGGGCTTGGGGGACGATTTCATGGTGGAAGCCTAACGCTGCCCGGACGCGGGACGAGAACTTCAGGAGATAATGGCTCGCGGCGTTTCCAAGCCAAGGGCCACCGCGGTGGCCACATGGCATCCCAGTCTAAACGCAGGTTGATGCCGTCGCCATCCGGGCGTGGACGAGCCCCGCCCTACCCGCATTTCGTAGGGGCGTGCCTCGTGCGCGCCCTCTCCGCCCTTTCGGCTGCTTCAAATTATTGAGGCTCGCCCAATGGACTGACGCCTATTGGCAGGCCAATCCTCCCGCTGCTCACGCAGCGGGCCACGACTGAAACGTGGCCCTGCCCGTGAGGGCAGGGATTCGAAATGTGATTTCAGGCTGATCGACGAGCCTCAATCGACCGTTCAAAGCATCGTGCCCGGCAAAAATACCCCGCCGGACTCGTGGCGCAGGATGTTCTCGGTCGTCACCCGTGCGATTTCGCTCAGCGCCTCGTGGGTGAGGAAAGCCTGATGTGACGTGATGAGCACATTCGGAAAAGTGAGGAGCCGCGAGAGTTCGTCGTCCTGGAGCACCTCGCCCGACAAGTCCTCGAAGAAGATGCCTTCCTCCTCCTCGTAAACATCGAGCGCCACGCCCCCGAGATGCCGGGCCTTGAGCGCGGCAATCAGCGCGGCCGTGTCGATCAACTTGCCGCGGCTCGTGTTGATCAGAAAAGCGCCCGGCTTCATCCGGCCGATCGTCCCGGCGTCCAGGAGGTGATGGGTTTCCGGCGTGAGCGGGAGGTGAAGGGTCACGATGTCGCTGGCGGCGAGCAGTTCGTCGAAGCGCGTGTACGTCACGCCGTGCTGGGCGGCCCACTCCGGCGCGGGCATCGGATCGTAGGCGAGGACCTTGGACTCGAAGCCGCGAAAGAGTTGGGCGGTAATCCGTCCAATCCGACCCGTGCCCACGACGCCGACGGTCCGCCCGCAGACATCGAATCCCACCAAACCGTTGAGCGAGAAGTTGTGTTCGCGCACGCGCTGGTAGGCCTGGTGAATCCGGCGGTTCAGCGTCAGCAGAAGCGCGATCGTGTGCTCGGCGACGGCGTGGGGTGAATAGGCGGGGACACGCACCACGCTGATCCCGAGTTCGCGGGCGGCGGCGAGATCGACGTTGTTGAAACCGGCGCAGCGCAACGCGAGCAGTCGCACGCCGGCGGCGTGGAGGCGCGCCAGGGTGGGGCGGTCGGCGCGATCGTTGACGAAAATGCAGACGACCGGCGCGTGCTGGGCGGCGAGCGCGGAGTCGACCGTCAGCCGAAAATCGTGGAAGTGCCAGGTTACCTTGTCGGCCGGCGCCGCGGCCTGCAGGTACTGGCGATCATACGGTTTCGTGTCGTAAACGTGGACCGGGATCATGGGCGAAGGCGCCGCGGGTGCGGCGTCACAGCAAACGCGGCCGGGCGCGGTCTTGTCGAGTGGCGATCACGGGGCGAGAGCTGGATCAATGAGCCTGAAGCCAGGAATTCAGGAAACGAGCCGGCGGCCTTCGGGCGGATTATCTTCCGCTTGGATTCGGCGATTGGGCTCGGCGTAGCCCTGCCCGTGAGGGCAGGGACTTCTTTCGTGGCGGCGAGCGAGGTCGAAGAGGTTAAAGGATGGCGCAGGACTACTAGCGATACCGTGCGGTGGGCGCGCAGGAGGCACGCCCCTGCGAAATGCGGATCGTCCCGCTGCTCACGCAGCGGGCCACCCAGGCAACCGTCGTTTGCCGGACTAAATGTCCGCCTCGACCTGCTCGGCGCGAAGATTCCGCCAGCGTTCGAGCACGCGGCGGTGGATGTCGTCCGGACTGAGACCGTAGGCCGCGCGGAGGACTTCGGTGTTCGTGCCGTGCTCGACGAATTTGTCCGGCCAGCCGATCCGTTCGACGGCCGCGGGGCAATCGGCATCCTGCAACGCCTCGAGGACCGCGCTGCCAAAACCGCCGGCGAGCACGTGGTCCTCCATCGTCACCAGCAGGGGAATACAGGCCGCGTGGCTCAGCAGCAGGGTGCGATCGAGCGGCTTCACGAAGCGCGCGTTCACGACGCCGACCGAGAGATTCTCCTCGAGCGCGAGGCGTTCGGCGAGGCGCAGCGCGTCCTGGACCATGCTGCCCAGTGCCCAGATCATGATGTTCGAACCCTGACGGAGCACCTCGGCATGGCCGACGGGCAGCACGGCTGGCTGGTCCTTGATTGGCACGCCGACGCCGGCGCCCCGCGGATAGCGGATGAAGCCGGGACCGGGGAGTTGCAGGCTGGTGTGCAGCATGTCGACGAGCTCGTCCTCGTCCTTGGGCTGCATCACGACGACGTTCGGCACGCAGCGCAGGTACGAGAGGTCGAAGAGTCCGTGATGCGTCGGTCCGTCGTTCGGCGAGAGTCCCGCGCGATCCATGCAGAAGGTCACCGGCAGATTCTGCAGCGCCACATCGTGGATCACTTGATCGTAGGCGCGCTGCAGGAAGGTGGAGTAAATCGCGCAAACCGGACGCAGGCCCTGCGTGGCCATGCCGGCGGCGAAGAGCACCGCGTGTTCCTCGGCAATACCGACGTCGAAGAACTGCTTCGGCACCGCGGTCGCGAGGTGGGAGAGGCCGGTGCCGCTCGGCATCGCGGCGGTGATGCCGACGATTTTCTTGTCGGCCTGCGCAAAGCGGGTGAGCGCGCGGCCGAATACGTCCTGGTATTGCGGCGCGCCGGCGGCGGTCTTCCGGCTTTCACCGGTGACGGGATCGTAGGGCGAGGCGCCGTGGAATTTCTCCGGGTGGTTGATCGCGGCCTCGAGACCCTTGCCCTTCTTGGTGAGGACGTGGATCAAGACCGGGACGTCGCAGTGTTTCGCGAAGGCGAGGTTCTTGGTCAGCGCGTCCAAGTCGTGGCCGTCGACCGGACCGAGATAACGCAGCCCGAATTTCTCGAAGAGCGAGGACTCGACGATGAAGTCCTTGGTCTCGCGCTTCCACTTATGGTACATCCGGTTCATCTCCACGCCGACCGGGAAGCTGCGGAAGAACGCCTCCACGTCGTGGTGGAGCTTGTTGTAAGTCTTACTCGTGCTGATCCGGTTGAGGTAGCTCGAGATCGCGCCGACGTTTTTGGCAATCGACCACTCGTTGTCGTTGAGGACCACGATTAGCCGCTGGGTCGAACCGACGACATTGTTCATCGCCTCGAGGGTGATGCCGCAGGTGAAGGCCGCGTCGCCGCACAACGCCACCACGTGTTCCTGCGAGCCGCGGAGATCGCGGGCTGTCGCCATGCCGAGCGCGGCCGACAACGCGGTACCGGCGTGACCGGCGCCGAAGGGATCGTGCGGGCTCTCCGGCCGGTAGAGGAAACCGCTCGCGCCGCCGGTCTGCCGCAGCTTGCGGAAGAACTCGCCCCCGCGGCCGGTCAGCAACTTGTGCACGTAGCTCTGGTGCGCGACATCGAAGACAAAGTGGTCGGTCGGCGAATCGAAGACCCGGTGCAGCGCGATCGTCAGCTCGACCACCCCAAGATTGGGGCCGATGTGACCGCCGTTCCGGGCGGTGACCGCGATGAGCTCGTCGCGAATCTCCTGGGCGAGGAGAGGAAGCTGGGCAGGGGCGAGGGCCTTGACGTCGGCCGGACCGCGAATGGACGCGAGCAGGCCGGGCGAACCGGCGGCGGAGGAATCGTTCATTACGAAGGCTTCGGAGTGCAGGAGACTCAGGCTTCCCGTTCCGGCGCAAAGGGTTCGAAGGCCACGCGTCCGTCTTTCTGTTTCTTGAGCTGTTCGATTTTCAGCTCCGCATCCTTCAGGCGTGCCTCGCAGACCTTGAGCAGCTTGCTGCCCTGCTCGAACTTCGCGAGCAGTTCTGCAAGCGGCACATCGCCGGCTTCCATCGCTTCCACGATGGTCTCGAGCTGCCCGAGGGCGTCCTCAAAGGAGACTTTGGCGTCATTGGCTTCCACGTTTGACCACGATGCGTCCGCTCACCCGCATTTCAAACCATCTTTGGACTGGCAGCCCGGGACAATTCGCATGGATTGAGCTCATGTCCCCGATTTTGTGGATGGTCGCCGCGCTCATGGTCTTGCGGCTCGTCGCGGAGGAAATTTTGTCGGCCCTCAACCGGGCGGAAGTTCTTCGTCACGCCGATAATCCCCCGCCGGCCGCCGCGGCGATCATGGACCGCGAGACCTACGCCAAGGCCGGATCCTACACGCTGGCGAAGTCGCGCTTTGGCATGGTGACCGGGATTTTCGACGCCGCGATTCTGGCGATGGTGGTCTTCAGCGGGGTGCTGCCGGCGTTGTGGACGATCATCGGGGGGTGGGGTGGCCCGGCGGCGATTTGGGACGACGCGCTGTTTATCCTCGTGACCGGCGTCCTGATCAGTGTGCCGTCGCTGCCGTTCGAGTGGTGGGAGCAGTTCCGCCTCGAGGAGCAATTTGGCTTCAACAAGAGCACGCAGGCGCTGTGGCTGACTGACAAGCTCAAGGGCACGGTGCTCATGTTCGCGATTGGCTTTCCGCTGCTGTGGGCGCTGCTCGCGTTGGTCCGCGGGGTCGGGAGCTCCTGGTGGATCTGGGCCTTCGGCCTGCTCTTCGGCTTTCAGCTGCTGATGTTGATTCTCTACCCGAAGGTCATCCTGCCGATGTTCAACAAGCTGACCCCGCTGCCCGAGGGCGATCTGCGGACGCGGTTGCTGGCGCTGGGGGATCGCACCGGGTTTCAGGCCAAGACGATCGAGGTGATCGACGGTTCGAAACGTTCGGGACACTCCAATGCCTACTTCACGGGCTTTGGCCGCTTCCGCCGGATCGTGCTCTTCGACACGCTCATCGCCCAGCTCACGCCGGAGGAACTCGAGGCGGTGCTCGCGCATGAAATCGGACACTATCGCCGCGGCCACATTCCGCGCATGATCGCGCTTTCGGCGGTGATGATGCTGGCGGGTTTCGCGGCCCTGGCGTGGCTGGCGCAGAGTTCGTGGTTCAATCCGGCCTTTGGATTTACCGTCGGGGCAATGGCGCCGGCCTTCCTGCTCTTCGGACTCCTGAGCGGATTGGTCACGTTCTGGTTTTCCCCCATCATGAACCTGCTTTCGCGGAAGCATGAATACGAAGCCGATGCCTTTGCCCGGGCCGCGATGGGTGGCCCGACCGCGATGATCGGGGCACTCTGCAAACTCGCGCAGAAAAACCTCACCAATCTCACGCCGCATCCGTGGTTCAGCGGCTTTCACTACTCGCACCCCACGCTGGTGGAGCGCGAACGGGCACTCGCGAAGGCGGGCTGAGCGCGATGGCCGGAGTTCTTCGCCGGGACGTTGGGGCAGTCGTCGTCGGCGCGCCGGAACATTTCTGCCGTCGCCTCGCGGTCCTGCTCTTCGCCTGCCTGTGCCTGGCGGGGCGGGCCGAGTCGGTGACGGTGGCGACTTATAATATCCAGAACTACGGCCCCGCCGATCGCATGACGGAGGCTGGCTATCGCACCGATTATCCGAAGCCCGAGAACGAGAAACGCGCCCTGCGCGCGGTCCTCGTCGCCCTCAACGCGGACATCCTCGTACTTCAGGAAATGGGTGGGCCGGCTTATCTCGAGGAGCTGCGCCGTGACTTGAAGTCCGCGGGGCTCGATTATCCGCATTCCGCGCTGGCGCTCGCCGCGGATCCCGATCGCCACGTCGCACTGCTCTCAAAGATCGCGCCGCGGGAGGTGCGGACGCACGCGGATCTCGAATTTCCCTACTTTGGGGCCCGCGAAAAAGTGAAGCGCGGGGTGCTCGAGGCGTCGTTCGCCCTGGCGGGCGGCGAGATCAGGATCTTCGCGGTGCATCTGAAGAGCCGGCTCGCCGAGCGCGACGACGATCCCCTGTCGGCGAAACGCCGCGGGGCCGAGGCCACCGCGGTGAGGGATCTGGTGCTGCGGCGTTTTCCGCGACCATCCGAGTCACGATTCATTATTCTTGGCGACTGCAACGATGGCAGAACGAGTCGTCCGCTCGCGTACCTCCAAAAGCGTGGATCGACCGAGATCGCCCGGCTGCTCCCGGCTTCCGACTCACGGAGCGAAAACTGGACCTATCACTACGCCAAGGAAGAGACGTACTCACGCGTCGATCATATCCTGGTTTCGCCCGCGTTGCTGCCCGCGGTCCGCGACGGTTCGGCGCGAATCTACGATGGTCCCGACGTCGCTCGGGCGAGCGATCACCGGCCGGTGCTGATCGTGTTGGAGCCGGTTAAGATTTAGCGTTGGCAATTCGGGCGCGGACGAGCCGCGCCCCGACGAAGTATTTCGGACACACTTTCGCGAATCCCCTTGTAGGGGCGTGCCTCGTGCGCGCCCGGCCAGGTGCGCCGGCCGTTCCATGGAGGGCCGGTCCCCCCCACCGGCCAGGCGCAATCCGACTTCACTCCTACTTCACAAACACAAGTTGTCCGAAGCGCCTTGGATTGTGCGGATTCGGCCGCGCCATCGCGGAGTCCGACCAGATGCTGAGGCGTCGGTTGGGTTCGACGCCGTCCCAGCGATTGAGATTCGCCGTCCATTCCGTGCCGGCGGCGACCGGCTTGTTGCCCGTCAGGTCGAGGAAGTTCGCGAGCGGAATCGCGACTTCGAGCGACCAGCCACGGTCGGTGTCCGAGGTGAGGTTGAGCGTGCCATCGAGATTCGTCGCGAGCTTCACGCCTTTCAGATCCTGGCTCTTCACGAGTCCCTGGCCGAAGAGGTAGAGGTAGTCGTAGAGCGTGGCCCGCGCATTCATCTCGAGGCCGAAGTAGACGTTGAACTTCGGATTGGGATTCAGGAAGAGCTCCACGGCGTCGTCGCGATAAGTCGGGTCGTCGCGGTTGAGGTGATGCGCCACGATGTCGGCATCTTCGCACGCAAAGGCCGCGTAGAGATTCTCGTCGTCCCAGAGCAGACGCACGGTGGTCTTCTGCGGCGCGCCAGTCTGGGCCGGCCACGGAAACTGGAGTGTCACGACCTCGGCATTCTTCCAAGCCGCGTCGTCGAGCTTGCCGTCGATCGCGATCGGGTTCGTGGCGCGCTTGATTTCGTAGCGGGGCGCGGGAGTCGTAATCGGCCGCTCGGCCTCCTGGCCAGCGACGCCGAGAGGAAGCAGCAGCAACAGGGTGAGCAGGGGTCTCATGCAATTACCGTCACCGGAAACTGCGGCGCGTCACAACCGCAAACGAGCCGGAGCCGGATGCAGTGGAGCCGGAAGTCAGGAAGCCAGGAAACGGACAAGACCTGGTGAATTTTTCTGTCATTCTGAGCGAAGCGAAGAATCCACGCATGAAGCAGCTCGACGCGTGGATTCTTCGCTTCGCTCAGAATGACAGTGGCGAGTCTTTTTTCGGGTCTGTTCTACTCGCTCGCGGTCGCCGCCACGGGCAACGATTCCGGGTTTCCTGGCTTCGGGCTCAACCAGGATTCCTTTAACAAACATTCAGCGACCCAAGCCCCGTTTTCGTCCAATGCCTCGATTCAGAAGTTAATCGGATTGGCGTGGCCCTGTCCGTGAGGACAGGGACGTCTTAATTGCTTCGCCTAAAGCCGTCCCACTGCTCACGCAGCGGGCTACGCCGGCAACTTCGGAATCCAACTAATGGATGACAACGGACTCGGGTCGCGGGCGGTTCACGGTTCCACGATTACCGGGATGCCGGTGCGCACGAGTTTCAGCAGCGTGAGCGCATCCCAGTTCGCGAGCCGGAAGCAACCATGCGACTCGGTACGGCCGACGTGTTCGGGGTCCGGCGTGCCGTGGATGCCGTAGCCGGGACGATCGAGTCCGATCCACGCAAGCCCGACAGGATTGTTCGGTCCGGGCGGAATGATGAGCTTTCGACCGAGTTCCGCCGCTTCCGGCGACTCCGGGAAAACCGCGGGATCGAAGGTGTAGTTCGGATTCGGGAACGCGACGGTCACGCGCAATTCGCCCACCGGTCGCTTCTCGACTTTGCGCGCGATGCTGACGGGAAAGCGGGCGAGGACCCGGCCCTCCGGATTCAGTACTTCGAGTTCATGCGCCTCGATCCGGATCGCGATGCTCGCTGCGGTGCCTCTCACCGTTGTGCCCTCAATCGCAGGCACCGAGACGGTCATCCCGGGCAGCACGCCGTCCCAGTCGAAATCCGGATTCAGCCGTCGCAGGAAATTCGG
>CANJCM010000024.1 GCA_947472765.1 Opitutia bacterium | reverse complement strand
GCAGGAAAAACATTCACCCTGCAGGAAGTGCAACGCGGCCTCGTCGCGGCGAACCGCGAAGTCTTCGCGTGCGCTCCCACCACGTCCGCCGCAGCCGTGCTGCGCAGCGAAGGATTTTCGACGGCCACCACGCTCGCGGATTTCCTCCAAAACGGCGAAACGAAGCACGGGCCGCGTCTGCTCGGTGCGACCGTGATCGTGGACGAGTCCGGCATCGCAAGCACGCGACAGGGCGCGGAATTGTGCGCGCTGGTGCAAGCGCAGGGCGCCCGGCTGATCCTCGTCGGCGACTCGCGCCAGCACAGCGGCGTCGAGGCCGGCGATTTTTTGTCGATCCTGGAAAATCACTCGCGTTTACAAACCTGCGAACTGACCGACATCCGCCGGCAGACCGCGCGGGAGTACCGCAGCGCCGTGAAAACGATGGCCCAGGGTCAGGCTCGCGCCGGGCTGGAGGCTCTCGACCGGCTCGGCTGGGTCAAAGAAGACGGCGCCGACTACGTGAAACGTGCCGCTGAACACTACGTCGAAAGCATCACCGCGAAACGCGATGTGATTCTCGTGGCACCCACGTGGGAGGAGATTCACCGGTTGACCGACGCCGTGCGTGCCGGGCTGAAAAGACGCGGCCTGCTCGGCGAGACCCAGCCCGTCACGGTCGCCGAACCGCTCAGGTGGACAAAGGCCCAGGCGGAGACGGTCGCGAATTATCGTGCTGGCCATCTACTCACCTTGCATCGACCGCTCCGCGAAGCGCAGCTCCCGGCTGGAGCGACGGTCGAAGTCGTTTCGGTTGGGCGCAGCGGGATTCGCGTGCGCGACGCCCAGGGCGTAGAGACCGACGTCTCACCGCGTCGCCATGCCAGGGCGTGGACCGCATCCGCGCCTCGGGTAATCGAACTCGCCACCGGCGATAGCGTGCTCATCCGCCAGAACCATCGCGCTGCCGGTCTCGTCAACGGCGAGGTGCTCACGCTCGCCGCCCGCGATGCGACGGGGACGTGGCAAGCGCACGATACGTCCGGTCGCGCAAAAGCGATTCCCTCGGACTTCCGGGCATTCACTCACGGCTACGCCGTGACCTCGCACAAAGCCCAGGGTCGCACCTGCGACGAAGTAATCGTGTGCGCCACGCGACTCGATGCGAGGGCCACCTACGTGGCGTTCTCGCGCGCCCGCCAACAGGCCACCGGCTATACCCCGGACAAGGCGGCGTTGTTCGAGGCACTGCCCGCGACGAACCGGCCCCGCCAGGCCGCGCTCGATGTCTGGACGCCGACCTGCAGCGACCGGCTTCGCTGGGTGCGCAGCGTGGTTGAACGCGTGCGCGAACTGCTGACGCCCTTGGTTCCTCTCCCGGCGACGGTCGTGCCAATGCCGACGGTCGTGCTGCCAACAAAGCCGCGCCACGCCATCGGCGAGAGCACCAGTTCTGCCCGGTCACATCATTCGGTGCATCACGCGCCCGCGATCCGGATGCGCCTCTAACCCTTTTCGCACGCCCCCCCCCGCCATGCCGCTGAAGAACAAATTCCCCGACGTCATAAATCCGAGTCCGGAGCCGGGTTGCTGCACGGTGATCGAAAACGGGCGTTGCCTCATTCTCACCCAGGCAAACGGAGCCACCGAAGGATTTCCCCTGACCTGGCTCTATCGCTGGCAATGGGAAAAGCAGACCACGGACGAGCTGTTGATTCTCACGCTCACCGAACACGAGGTGATGATCCACGGCAAGAACCTCGAACTCATCACCGAACCATTGAGCAAGAGCACCGGCCTTCACCTCCGAGTCAAAGAGGACCGCTATCAAAGCCTGCTTCAACCGGACGCAAATCTGATCACCCACATCACGATTAAACCCAACGCGAAGGCTCAATCGATACCTGCATCCTCAGACCAAGGCTAAGTTCAGCAGTCATCGCACCACCTCCAAATTACCACGCCGTTCAAGGACGAGAAATGCCCCACGAAACTCCCTGAAAATCCCAACCATGATAAGAAGAGACGCAATATCCCTAACGCCATTTTGGGCGTTGGGCGGACGGGCTGCGCTGCGGGGCAACCGTTCGAGCTTCATCCGAGCTTCGTTCGAGCAGGGTGGCGCGATGACGGCGGCGTCCTCGAACAACCTCGAATCGGCTCGAATCACCTCGCGCGCCCGATGATCAGAAAGCCGTTTCAATCGAAGTTGCGTCCGCACCTGGAATTCATCCGCGAGTGCCGCGCGCAGGAGATGAGCTATCCCCGGATCGCTGCCGAATTGCGGGCCCGCTTCGACCTGTCGGCCGCACCCTCGACTATTTTTGCTTTCGTGAAAGTGCGCGCGTGCCGGCGACCCGTGTTCTCCCTGCCGCCTCCCGAGCCCATGGCGACGCCACTCCGCGCGCCTCCCGCCCCAGCCGCAGTGGCGGCGGAAACCGGCACCCGCGCCGGCTGGCTCTTCTACGATCCCGCCAAACCCCTCGTGAAGGACACATCATGACCAAACCCACCAAACTCATCGTCTTCTCCTGCGGCGGCAAAGGGGGCGTCGGCAAGACCACCGTCGCCACCGCCATCGCTGATTTCTACGCCACGCGTGCGATTCCCGTGACCTTGTTCGACTGTGACACCGAGAACAAGCAACGCGGGTCGCTCAGTCACTTCTTCCCTACCGCCACCAAGCTCGACATCCGCGCCGAGCGCGGCCTCGACCGGTTTGTCGATACCATGCTGACGGCCGGGACACCGGTGGCGCTCGCGGATCTCGCGGCGGGATCCGGCCGGGATACCTTCGAGTGGATCGACACGATGTTCGACGGGCTGGCCGCCGAGGGCTTCCGCTTTACCGCGGTCGCGACCATCACCAGCGCCGCCAGCAGTGTGGAAACGCTGTTCACCTGGGCAGGGGCGCTCCGCGACCGGGTATCTTACCTCGTCGTAAAGAATCAGGTGGCGGGCGATGACTTCGGTTACCTTGATCGCACCGAGCCCGGCCGGGTCTTCTTGGCGACGGCGAAGCCGATCGTAATCACGCTGCGCACGCGTGCCCGGGAAATCCAAACGGAACTCGATAACCGTGGCCTGACGCCCGCGCAGATGATGGCGGCCGAATGCGACCGGCGCGGTCCGATCCTCAACGGTGGTACGGCCCGCATCCGCACCCAGGCCTACGCCAGCCAAATCGACGCCGCGTTGGATTCCGCGCGGAAGGTGCTTTGCCTGTGAACGAGGCGAACCGATTCCCGGATTCCGTGTTTGATCGGATCGGTTCCTACCTCCCGATCGAGCAGCGGGCTTCGTTTTTCCGCTACGTGGCGCATCTACGCACGCTCAACCCCAAGGACGAACTGCTCGTCCTCGCCGAAGGCATGGCAATCTTCACCTGCATTGCCCGGCAGGTGCCGGAGGCACTCACCGGCGAACGCGAAAAGCTGCTCGCGGAATTCGGACGGCTGTGCGCCAGGCACGAAGCCGCCACCGCAGGAGCGACCTCGGATGTCCGAGCGCTGTTCGCCGCTCAGCAGAAGCTCTTGGAGCAAAATATCGGCACGTGGCAGAACCGCGAACAACAGGCGGTGCAATCGCTCGACCGCATCACAAAGCGATTCGAGGAGAGCGCGAATCAGTGCGTCGCGCGCATGCAAACCAGCAGCGGTGAAGTTCAGACGGCGACGAAGGAGCACCACGCAGCGGCGATGAAGGCTCAACAATGGGTGTCGCGGGTCTCGTTGGACAGCCGTCTCTGGCCGTGCATCGCGAGCGCCGCGATGGGCGCACTGCTCATTCTTCTGGTCGTGTATTTTCGCCGACAATGACGGTGTAATTCTACCGCACGCGCAGGCCAAGCGGCTGGAGTATCGCCCCTATTAGGCCGCGCCAGATTGGCGCCAAACCCATCGGCGAGCGGGCCGAGTCCGGCCCTTGGAGGGGAACGTCTATTCTCCGCGCGCGTTTTCCGATTCTACCACGCCCGCCATGGTGATCCGGGCTGCGCCCGGCTCCACCATCCCTCCTTGGCCTTCCCCTTCGCGCGGAGCCCAAGCGCTCCGCGCTCAGCGGCCGGCGTCGTGGCGGGGCGTGGCTGAACCGGCCAACGCGCGGGCAGCCACCCGACAACCGGATAAGTCATCCGGCCGGTCTGCCGCCACGTGCGGCTGGCATCATGAATCAAGGCATACTGGATCTGCAGGACGACAAAATCGATTCCTTCACGATGGCGTGTGGGGAACGCCCTCAGGAGCGGATGGAAAACTTCGGGGTCAGCGCCCTCAGCGACACCGAGCTCGTCGCGATGGTGCTCCAGGGCAACGGCACCCGGGCCGAGGAGGCCCTGATGGTGGCGGCGCGGCTGATTGCCGAGGCGGGCTCGATCCTAGGGCTGGCGGCATGGCAGGCCACCGACTACCGCCGACTGAAAGGCATCGGTCGGATCAAAGGACTGCAACTGTCGGCCATCGGCGAAATCGCCCGGCGCATGAGTCGAGTCGGGGGCGAACCTTCGCCCTTGTTGAACCGCGCCGATCAGGTCGCTCAATATATTCAACCGTTCACGACGGGGCTCGAAGTCGAAAAATTCTGGGTCCTGTGCCTGAACCGGAAGAACCGGCTGTTAAAGCGAGTCGAGATCTCCTCAGGAACCGCCACGGCAGCCCTCGCCCATCCCCGCGAGGTATTTCGGGCAGCCATCCGCGAATCCGCGTGCGCAATCGTGTGCGTGCACAATCATCCGAGCGGGGACCCGGCACCCAGCGCCCCTGACCTCCACGTCACGCGGCAGCTTCGAGAGGCATCCAAAGCGGTCGATATCGACCTAGTGGATCACGTCATCATCGGAAGGGCAGACGCCGACCCGCTCGGCGTTGGGCATTTCAGTTTTCGAAATGCAGGCATTTTGTGACCGGCAGGCGATGCCGGTGTCGAAGTCGCCGGCCATCTGCCAGCGCAGAGTGATCCTCTCCGCACTTGCGCGGGTGCTCTCACTCCTGCGACCTTTCATCCCTTAGAATTGATGCCTCCAGCAGCTTCGATTTCCGGGATAAGAGACAATCACACGCGGGGCAGCGTGGGCGACTTTTTGCGGCACCATCTCAAGGTGGGCACCGACCTCGATTTGGTCACCGCCTACTTCACCGTATTTGCCTATGACAAGCTGCGCACGGAGCTAAACCACCTGGGCAAAATCCGCCTGCTCTTCGGTGAAGCTGCATTCATCAAAAATGTAGATCCGGACCGGAAGGATGGAGCGGCCTATGTTCTGAGAGATGACGGCCTCGCACTTTCTAATGGATTAAACCAACGGCATCTCGCGCGCGCCTGCGCGGATTGGATGCGCGACAAAGTCGAAGTGCGGTCGGTGACCAAGACCGGATTTCTTCACGGAAAGATGTCCCACATTCGTCGCGGCGAGGTTTCGGCCGCCATCGTTGGCAGCTCGAATTTCACGACCCGCGGTCTCGGACTTGCCGCGACGAACAACAACGTCGAGTTGAACCTAGTCGTCGACAGCAACCGCGACCGGGACGACCTCCAGGCATGGTTCGAGGAACTTTGGAATGACACGTCGCGGGTCGAGTGTGTGAAGCAGCGGGTACTGGACTACCTGCTGCAAGTTTACGCGGACCAGTCACCGGAGTTCATCTACTACAAGACACTCTTCGAGCTATTCCGCCGCTACATCGACGAAGGCGTCGCCATCGACGAGGCGTTGCACCAGCTCAGGCTCCCGGATACCGCCATCTGGAAGGCCCTGTACGGCTTTCAGCGCGATGGTGCCCGTTCCGCCATCAACAAGATCAAGCAATACAATGGATGCATCCTGGCGGACAGCGTCGGTCTCGGCAAAACCTACACCGCACTCGCGGTCATCAAATACTTCGAACTGCGCAACGAAAAGGTCCTTGTCCTTTGCCCTAAGAAGCTACGACGCAACTGGACGATCTATCGCGATAGCAATCTCCTCTGTCCCTTCCCCAAGGACCGTTTCGGGTTTCATGTGCTGTCACACACCGATGTCGGTCGCGTCACGGGTGAGGTGGACGGGCGCGAGCTAGCCAATTTTCACTGGGGTGCTTACGACCTCGTTGTTATCGACGAATCCCACAACTTTCGGAACAACAAGCTCGCCACCCAGCGGCCGGGCGAGCCTGAGAGACGCACCCGCTACCAAAGTCTCATGGAGGACATCATCTCCAAGGGCGCGCGCACCAAGGTTCTGCTTTTGTCGGCGACGCCGGTGAACAATCAGCTGGCCGATCTACGCAACCAGATTTCCTTCATCGCCGGCGGAGATGTGGCCCGCGATTCCCAAGCAGATTCTGCCTTCGCGGGAACGCTCGGTATCACTTCAGTCAAGGAGACCACCCGTCTCGCACAGACCCACTTCACGCGTTGGTCCGACCCCAAGCGCACTGGCAGCCAGCGCAGGACCCGTGATCTCATCGCCTCCATCGGCGGTGATTTCTTCAAACTACTCGACGGCCTCAGCATCGCCCGCTCGCGCCGGCAAATCGCGAGCTACTACGCGAAGGAAATGGCCAGCCTCGGCGGCTTCCCCGATCGCCCGGCACCCAGGGCCGCCAACGCTCCCATTGATCTCAAGAACGGATTTCTCTCCTTCGAGGAACTGGATAAGGAAATTGGGGCGCTTCGCCTGGCCCTCTATCATCCCACCAGTTTTTTGCGGGGCGATTTACCGGAGGAGATTAGGGCCGCTTACGAGCGTAGGATCCTAGGCGGCTTCACTCAGGAAGGGCGCGAGAAAATCCTCATCTCGATGATGAAAGTGAATTTTCTCAAACGCCTCGAAAGCTCCGTCGATTCGTTCCGGCTGACGATTAAGCGTACCATCGCAAAGATTGATACCCTCGAAAAGCGGATCACGGATTTCGAGCAGCACGTCGACGAGAATCCGGATTTGGACTTCGACTCCCTGACCCCGGATGAGTTCGAAGATCCGGATTTCGACGGCGAGGATTTCACCATCGGCGGCCGCCGCCGGATTCACCTCGGCCACTTGAAATTGCCCGAGTGGCTGAAAGCCGTTCGCAACGACCGCACGCAGCTCCAGTTTTTGCTGGAGAAAACGCAGGCTGTGACCGTCAAGCGCGACGGCAAGCTCGCCGAGCTCAAGCGGATCATTGAGGAGAAAGTTAGCCATCCCACCACTAACCGCGACGGCAAGACGAACCGAAAGGTTCTCGTCTTCACCGCGTTCGCCGACACGGCTCGTTACCTGTACGAAAACATCGCCCCATGGGCGCGCCAGGAACTGAAGATTCACACGAGCCTGATCTGTGGTGACGGCGGCAATGCGGCCTCTCTCGGTCGCACCGATTTCGACGACATCCTGACCAATTTTTCGCCCATTGCGAAGCGCCGTTCCGATCAGGTCCCGGGCTTCCCGAACCAGCGCGAGGAAATCGACCTTCTGATCGCCACCGACTGCATCAGCGAAGGCCAGAATCTCCAGGACTGTGATCTGCTCGTAAACTACGACATTCACTGGAACCCCGTCCGAATCATCCAGCGGTTCGGCCGCATTGACCGAATTGGTTCGAGGAACGACTCCGTTCACCTCGTCAATTTTTGGCCCGTCAAGGAACTCGACCACTATCTCGGGGTGAAACACCGCGTCGAGGCTCGCATGGCGCTCGTCGATCTCGCCGCCACCCAAACCGACAATCTGCTCGATACCACCCAGCTTGAAGATCTCATCAAAAACGACCTCCTGTTTCGCGACCGCCAGCTCAAGCGTCTGAAGGATGAAGTTTTCGACCTCGAGGACCTCGACGACAACGTGTCGCTCGCTGATTTCTCCCTCGACGAGTTCCGACAGGACCTGATCAATTTTCTCCAGGCCCATCGCGCGGAGCTGGAGAGTGCACCGTCCGGCCTCTACGCCGTGGTCCCGCCGGCAGCACAAATTCCGATGGCCGTGCCAGGGGTGATCTATTGCCTGCGCCAGAAATCCACCGAAGGGACGGCTCAGAATGAGCGGATCAATCCGCTTCAGCCCTTCTACCTGGCCTACGTGCACGATAACGGGGAAGTGCGCCTCGCGTTCACGCAGGCCAAGACCGTTTTGAATCTCTTTCGTGAACTCGCGCTCGGGAAGAGGGAGCCCTACGAGGAGCTGTGTCGGCTGTTTGATCGCCGCACCGAGCAGGGTGCTGATATGCGGCTCTACAGCGGCTTGCTCGCGAGCGTTGTTGAGTCCACGGCCGGTGTTTTCCAGAAGCGCCTTGCTTCCGGCTTGCAGAATAGCCGCTCGTTTGTGCTGCCGACCACCGAGGCTCAGCCGCAGCCCACGTCCGAATTCGAGTTGGTCACCTGGCTGGTGATCCTCGCTTTACCCTCCGCCTAGCCATGCCACGCCCAACGACGCTCTACGCCCGCATCCGCCAGATTCTGGAATCGGCGCGCACGCGCGTCGCGCGGTCCGTCAACACCACGCAGGTCGTGGCAAATTGGCTGATCGGGCGAGAGATCGTCGAGGAGGAGCAGATGGGAAAACGCCGTGCCGCCTATGGGAATAAACTTATTGAATCGCTTGCGGCTAGATTGAGGAAGGATTTTGGCGACGGCTATTCGGTGCAGAATCTCCGCTACATGCGGCAATTCTACATCGCGTATCCGCGTCTTATTTCCGACACGGAATCTCGGAAGTCCGAGTCCGCCATTTCCAGTGCGATTCGCCACACGGTGCGTGGCGAATCTGGTGATGCCGGCTCGCTCGTCGCAATTGGCCACACAGTGTGTGGCGAATCATGGGAGCCCGGCTTGCTGCATCCCAACCTCGCCTGGTCGCTTTACCGGCATCTCATCAAGATAGATTTCCCTGACGCCCGCGCGTTTTACGAGATCGAGGCGGTGAAGGAGTCCTGGTCGGCGCGTGAGTTGGAGCGCCAGATTGCCAGTCTTCTCTTTGAGCGTCTGGCGAAGAGTCGCGACAAGGCCGGTGTGATGCGGCTGGCCACGAAAGGTCACGAGATCGCGTCGCCCGCGGATGTCTTCAAAGATCCCGTCGTCATCGAATTTCTCGGGCTGCCGGAATCGCCCCGACTGGCGGAGTCCGACCTCGAACAGGCGCTGCTCGACCAGCTGCAATCCTTCCTCCTGGAACTTGGCAAAGGCTTCGCGTTTGTCGCCCGTCAGCAGCGGCTGACGCTCGAAGGCGATCATTTCTACATCGACCTCGTCTTCTACCACGTCGTCCTGAAGTGCTACGTGCTCCTCGATCTCAAAGTCGGCAAGCTCACGCATGGCGACCTCGGCCAGCTCCAGCTCTACGTTAATTATTACGATCGCGAGAAACGCACGGCGGGCGACAACCCCACGCTCGGCCTGATTCTCTGCACGGACAAAAACGATGCGGTGGTAAAGTACACGCTCGGCGCCGACCAAGGGAAGACGATCTTCGCCAGCCGCTATAAACTCCACCTCCCGAGCGAAGCTGAATTGAAGGCCGAGGTTCGCCGCGAGCTAAAGCAGTTCACGTCCAGTCCACCTTCCAGCTAGTCCATGCCCGCCAACCCTGAACTTCTGAAGCAGATCGAAACCGCGCTCGCTTCCTTCGGCTCGGCATCCCTGCTCGATGCCTCCCTCGGCCTGTTGGATATCCTTGGCTACCGTAGCGAGCGGCGCATGAAACTCCGCTCCAATACCGCCGACGGCTTCCTCGGCACCTTCGACCGCGGCAAGACCCTCAACCCCGACCGCGCCCTTCTCGCTGACTGGCAGGGCGTCGAGTTTCTCTTTCAGCTCACCGACGGGGAGGTGCAGACGGCCACCACCGGCACCGCCGAGCTGGCCTTCGACAGCAAGGGGAAATTCGAGGGCGCGGAGATCAACAGCTTCCTTTTTCTCGCGGTCGAGCTTCGCCCCGCCGCCGCCCGCGAAGGCGAGCGCAAGGGTCAGCACTATACTCGCACCGAGCTGGCCGGAGTGACTCGCGCCCTCAACCGGCTCTTCGACATGCCGGCGCTGCTTGTCTTTAGGCACGGCGAGACCGTTTCCCTCGGCATCATCCACCGGCGCCTCTCCAAGCGTGACGCCTCGAAGGACGTCCTCGAAAAGGTGACCCTGATCAAGGACATCGCCTTTGCCGATCCGATCCGCGCCCATGTCGAGATCCTCCATGATTTCGCCCTGCCCAATCTCGCCGCCGATTTCGGTGCCGCCAACTTCGTCGCCCTACATGCCGCTTGGCAGAAGCGCCTCGGCTCCTACGCCCTATCGGAAGGCTTTTACCGCGAAATTGCCGACTGGTACTTCTGGGCGCACCATCAGGTGGCGGACGGCGCCATTCGCCTCCCGCAGCACTGCGACACCGAACAGGAGAAATCCCTTTTCCTCATCCGCCTGCTCACCCGGGTCATCTTCAGTTGGTTCCTGGTCGAGAAACGTCTCATCCCCACCGAACTCTTCCGCGGCCACCGTCTCACGTCTCTGCTGAAGGACTTCAACCCTTCCCGCGATCCCAGGAAGCCCGATTCTGCGCCCACCTACTACCACGCCATCCTCCAGAATCTTTTCTTCGGCACCCTCAACATGCCGGCCGACCAGCGCGGCTTCCGTGAAAAGAAGAAAGAGGGCGAGCGCTACGACCCCAACTTCGGCGTCACGAACCTCTGGCGTTATGAAGCGGCCTTCCGTAATCCAGCGGACTGGCTCAAGTTCGCTGCTCGTGTCCCGTTCCTAAACGGCGGCCTCTTCGACTGTCTCGACGACAAGACCGGAAAAGGTCGATTCAACACGATCCTCGATGGGTTTTCTGACAACCCGAAGCTCGCCTGCCATCTCCCCAACGATCTCTTCTTTGGCCCGGAGCGCACCGTCGATCTTTCTCGCGACTACGGGGAGGAGGACAAACGCACCGCCCGCTCCAAGAAGGCGAAGGTCCGCGGCCTGATTGAAATCCTCTCCCGCTACAAATTCACCATCGAGGAGAATACTCCGCTCGAAGAAGAAATCGCACTCGACCCCGAGCTGCTCGGCAAGGTCTTCGAAAACCTCCTCGCCTCCTACAACGAGGACACCCGCACCACCGCCCGTAAAGCCCTCGGCGCCTTCTACACCCCGCGCGAAATCGTCAGCTACATGGTGGACGAGGCCCTCAAGTCCTACCTCGCCACCCAGGTGCCGCGCTGCAAGGCGGCCCTCGACGACCTCTTCTCCAACAAGGCCACGCTCCGCGACATCAAGCCCGACACCCGCGACGCCCTCATCGCCGCCATCGGCAAAGTCAAAATCCTCGACCCCGCCTGCGGCTCCGGCGCCTTCCCCATGGGCGCGCTCCACCGCCTCGTGGATCTCCTCCAGAAACTCGACTCCAACAACGAATCCTGGAAACGCGACCGCCTCGCCGAGGCCCGTCGCTACCGTTCCCTTCTCGAAACGTCCAACACCGCCAGGGACGAACTCGCCGCCTGCGACGCCCGCATCGCCGACATCGAAAAATCCTTCGACACCCGCTATCATGCCCTCGATTTCGCCCGGAAACTTTACCTCATCGAGAACTCGATCTACGGCGTGGACATCCAGCCCATCGCCACCCAGATCGCGAAACTCCGCTTCTTCATTTCGCTGGTGGTGGATCAAAAGGTGGAGTCCGCGGCGCCCAATCTTGGTGTCCGCCCGCTGCCCAACCTCGAAACCCGCCTCGTCGCCGCCAACACCCTCATCCCCATCGAGAAGGCCGAAGCGCATCAGTTCGACCTGCTGGATCAGGAGACCCGTCCGCTGCGACAGGAACTTGAGCAGGTTCGCCACGAGCACTTCAATGCGCGAAGCCCGCAGGCTAAGCGGAAATGTCGCGAACGTGATGCGGAGCTGCGCGGTCGTCTTGCTTCACTCCTCAAGCAGAATGGACTGCCCGCGGCGAGCGCGACCATGCTTGCAGACTGGGATCCTTACGATCAGAACGCGCACGCCGACTTCTTCGATAACGAATGGATGTTCGGCAAGTCGCAGGCCGAAGTTGCTCTGATTGCAGAATACAACAAGGGCGGGGCTGGCTTCGACATTGTCATCGGCAATCCGCCGTACATCCGCATCCAGACGCTGAAGCAGAGTAGCCCAGGTGCCGTCGAGTTCTACAAGGAGCACTATGCCAGCGCCGCCAAAGGCAACTACGACATCTACGTCGTGTTCATCGAGGCCGGTCTAAGCCTGCTCAAATCCGACGGCCACCTCGCCTACATCTGTCCGCACAAATTCTTCAATGCTCAGTATGGCGAGCCTGTCCGCGAAGTCATCGCGACTGGCAGACATCTCCGACACGTCGTTCATTTTGGCGAACAACAGGTGTTTCCAGGAGCGAGTATCTACACCTGTCTCCTTTTCCTCGCGAAAGGTGGCACCGCCGAATGCCGGTTTGTCAAAGCTGCGGACTTGGAGGCCTGGAAGGCATCGCTTGCGGGCGTCGATGGAAAGTTTGCCGCGACGGGAATCGGAAAGGCCGAGTGGAATTTTACAGTCGGATCGGCGCGTGCGGTCTTTGAGCGCCTCCAAACTCACAAGCGGACACTGGAAGACGTTACTTCCCGAATCTTCCAAGGTTTCAAGACCAGCGCGGACAAAATCTACATTGTTGAGGAGAGGTGTCGCACACAGTCGAAGCTTTTGGTTTATTCGCCGCAGACCGACCGCGAGCATGAAGTTGAGCCCGATCTGTTCCATCCCCTCATCAAAGGTGGCGATAGTCGTGCCTACCTTCTCTCAAAGACCGACCGACTGATTTTGTTTCCTTACGCAGCCGACTCGGACGGCAATGCCACGCTCATTACAGCTTCGACCCTCAAGAAAAAACACCCGCTCACTTGGGCATATCTTACCGCGAACAAAAAGTATCTTGAGGAGCGCGAAGATGGGTCTTTCCGAGGCGATGGTTGGTATGCTTACGGTCGCAGCCAAGCACTGGACGTTATGCCGCTACCCAAGCTGTTCACACCCGATCTCGCGTTTACCGCATCCTTCGGGTTCGACGACACAGGCGAGCTTTTCTTCACCGGAGGCGTCGCCGGCGGCTACGGAATCCTGCCGCGAGAGGGTGTTAGCTCCAGGTGGCTGCTCGCCTTGCTCAATAGTCGCACCGTAGACTTCTTTCATCATCAGGTCGCGACTCAAATGCGTGGTGGCTGGTATAGCTATGAGTCCCGTTTCATCAGCGGCCTTCCGATCGCCGATGCCAAGGCTGAACAGGTGGGGCGGATCGAGTTGCTCGTCGATACTTTGGTGGGCTCCCGGCGCTATCTTGCCGAACACCCCTCCGAGCAAACGACGCGGGATCCCTTGATGCAGGCGTATTGGGAGCAGATCCTGAACGGGCTGGTCTATGAGCTGTATTTCCCGGAGGAGCTGCACGCCGCCGGCCTCCGCCTCTTCGACCTCGTCGCCTCCGCTGATGTCCCGGACGTCACGAAGGTCCCCGAAAAGGACCGTCTCTCCACCCTCCGAAAGAAATTCGAGGAGCTTAACGACATTGAACACCCTCTCCGGGCTGCGTTGTTCTCTCTTGGAGACCTCAAAATCGTTCGGATCATCGAGGGCAAGACCGCGTGAAAATCACCCGCCTTGAAGTCGACGACTTTCGCGCCTTCCCTGGGCCCGATCCCTATGTCTTCGAATTCGGCGGAAGAAATGTTCTGATTTATGGTGAGAACGGGAGTGGGAAAACCTCGGTTTTTCATGCGCTAAGGGAGTTCTTCGAGATTTCTGCATCACCACGTCCGTTCCATCAGTTTAAGCACCGTTATTCACCTCAGACGGACGGTTTCGTCGCTGCGACGTTTTCCGACGGCAATAGGCATGTGTGGCCATATGGCGCCGAACGCCCCACGGCCGTTGATGTCGTGGCTCAAACCGCGCGCCGCAAAGGTTGCCTCGACTATCGAGCACTGCTCCGCACCAATTTTCTTCACGGAAGAAATCGAGTGAACATCTTCGATCTCGTGGTCCATGAACTCTGGCGTGACTTGGCGATCCCGCTCGCGGGCAGAACAACCACCATCGGCGAATTATGGAAACAAGCACTCGCTGCGTTCCCTCACCGCGTGAGTTCAAACGGACCCGACGGCGTCCCTCGCTGGCGCTGGCAGCCTGCAACTCACCGGCGGAGATCCCGGACCCTGGCGCTGCTCACCGATTTCAACAATTCTCTCCGAGCCCAGCTTGAGGCATTGCAGGCGGAAACACAGCGCCTGCTGACCACCTATTTAGGGACCGATCTCTCAATTCAACTCGTCCTCCCAGGGGTCGGGCCAGCAGCAAATCACCGTGGTCCGCACGCAACAGAGCTTTGGCTCGACGTCCATTTTCGCAACCAGCCCCTTCATGAATACCAGAATGAACTCAATGAAGCGCGCCTGACAGCGCTCGCTTTGGCACTTCACGCCGCGGCATTGCGGACAGGCATACCACCGGATCCAACGAAGCCGCGGCTCATGGTGCTCGACGATGTTCTCATTGGATTAGATCTAAGCAATCGGATGCCCCTTCTTGAAATGTTGCGGGCAGAGTTCGGTGACTGGCAAATTGTCCTACTTACGCATGATCCGGTGTGGTTCGAGATGGCGCGCGAGTTCACGGAGCACGTGGGCGATTGGGCCTACATCCGTCTCTTCGACGCTCCGCATCCCCATTACGGCAGCGCCCCCAGGTTGGAAACGGACGCCCGCGACCTGGAGCGCGCCAAGCAATACTTGGCGGCCGGTGACCTCAAGGCATCGGCGGTATACGCCCGTGCTGCGCTGGAAAAGCGTCTTAGAAAAACGTGCTCTGAGAAAGCCGTGCGCGTGCGCTTTCGGAGCAACCCAAAATATGTCTCTGCCGACGACCTCTGGCAGGGGATCGTTGCGCGAAACAACGACGATCTAGCTGCCCGAAAACCCCCGTTCATCGATCCTCACCTAGTGAGCCGGATCGAAGCCGTTCGCTCGGTGGTCTTAAATGAACTCAGCCATTCGCGCGTGACATCGCTTACTTCACGCGAACTCACTGTCGCTATTCAAGCGGTCGAAGATCTAGAGCGGTTTCGGTTTTCATAGGAAACTAAAATTCTGCTGCCTGAAAACAGATTCCTAGTATGAGCGTGCCACCGGTACTTTCCGCCTTGTCCTCCCGTCGAATCGCCGCGCTGATTCGGAGCGCGCAACGGCGAGTGATCCACGCCGCGCCAGGCATCCAACTTGAGGCTGCTCAGGCGCTGGCAGATCGCAGGAGCGAATTGGCGCCGGTCTCGCTCACCGTCGGCTTCGATTTTGGCGAACACATGCTTCGCATGGGCTACGGTTTACTTGGTACGCTTAAAGGTTACAGACCGACCACTGGCCGGTGGAAAATCACTCCAGCCGACCTGATGGCGTTTGCCCGTGATCATCGCGATCTTCTCTGACCCTAGACGCCATCTTCAAGCGCTCCACATGTTCTCTTGGCTCCCCCTCCACACTGAAGCCGCTACCCGGCTTCTCGATTTCGAAAAACGACAGCCGGAGCTGATCGCATTGCTTTCCGATATGGAACGGCAGGGCCTCAACGTCGTCCCGCTCACCGATCGTCCTACGGAGGGCTCTCAGGCGCCGCTGGCGGAGATCGATCCGTTCACATTTTTTGCCGTCTTCAACCGTTCGCTCACCGCGCAAAACCGGGTGAAGAACTGGACTTATCTAAGAGAGAAGTGGGGCCTCCATGCTCCGCTGCCGCGAGACTTCGACGGCATACCGACTCTCCATCCTCAGAACGCCTGGTTCTTTCCGTTTCTCTACCGCCGATCTCCCGACGACATTCCCGCGCTATGGAAACTGGCCCGCACGGTGATTGAACAGAAATGGGCGGCGGTTTCACCTCAGCTTTTAGAGCGATGCCTCGCAATCCACACCATTGGCGTGGGCAAACTCACGACCGGCCTCTTCTGGCTGGCGCCAACCGAGTGTCTCCCTCTCGCTGCGACGACGGTGCAGTATCTCAAAGCGAAGAACGTTTGGGTGGAGGTTACGGACAAGGCATCACTCGACACCGTCTTGAACGGCGTGCGGAGCCTCCTTTCCGCTGATTTTGTTCAGGAATCGCATAACGCTTGGCGATATTGCGAGACGGTGGGAGACATTCCGTTCGAAGTGGATGACGCTACCAAGGCGAAGCTTTGGGCCGCTTTCATGGGAAGATATCCTGACTTTAAGGATTTCTCTCAACCAGGAGAGGCGTTTCCTGCTCAAGAGACCAACTACAAGCGAAAGGGATTGCAGAAATTTGCCGAGCTGGGCGGGCGCGAGGAAATGAAGCGATTGCTCCAGGCTGGCGATGCTCGTGCCGCCATTGACGTCGCGATGAAGTCTGTCGGAGCGCTTAACATCGCTAGTTTCCAGTCGTGGCGGCCCAGCATTGGCTCGGACCGACCGGAAGTGCTGGCGGACGTCTTGGCCACATTTGTGGACGCCACAGAGGTGCCCTACGCGGGTTTCGACACGCTACTTCCTGTTTTCAATACGCTCGCACGCCACCGACTCGACGCGGCCTGGGATACTATCTCCCTCTTGTTGTGGGCACTGCGGCCATCGGATTACTTCCCCGTCAAAATCAGCTACTATCGCGGACTCGCAGGAAAAGTGGGCTGGGAACTGGAATCCGGCCGGCCAACAGCCAGCAGCTACAATCAAATCATCCGGTTTGGTCGCGCATTTTGGGATATCGCCTCAGCCAAGCAACCGACCGATTGGGTCGACGTGCAGTCGTTCATGTGGGCATTGTGCCAGGGTTACGATCAAGACACGGGCCCAGCTAAGGACGACGCGCCTTTCGTGAGCGAGCCCACGGCGCCCGTTGCAGCGACGCCGGCCGTCACCATGCGGGCCAAAAACATCTGGCAGATAGCGCCAGGAGAGAAGGCGCGGCTGTGGGAAGAATTTTATCGCGACGGGATTGTCGGCATCGGTTGGGACTCGCTCGGCGACCTCAAGGGATACCGCTCACAGGGCGCCATCGAAACCGCGCTGCAAGCGCACGACAAATCCGAGGGCCGACGCACCAATGATGCACGCTGTTGCTGGGAGTTTGCCCACGTGATCGCGCCAGGCGACATCGTCGTAGCCAAGCAAGGCCGCTATAAACTGCTCGGGGTTGGCAGGGTCACCTCCGAATACCTGCACCGTCCTGATCGCGAGGAGTATCATCACCTGCGAAAAGTCCAGTGGCTGCGGCGCGGCGTGGTCGAATTCGACGGTTCAATGACCGTGAAGACGCTCACGAGTATCACGCCTTACCCTGACTTCTCGAAGCGGATACTGGAAGCGCTCGGAGAACCGGACCTGATTGAGGAATTGTATGGCACAAATCTCGATGGCGCGGCGACAGGTGTTTCCGATCTGTTGGCAGCGCCTACAGTCGAACTGGAGGATTTTGATCGAGAGGTGGCGTTGCAGCATCTCTTCATGCCCGATCAGCAGTTCGACGGAATCCTGGACCAATTGCGGCGGAAGAAAAACGTCATCTTGCAAGGTCCTCCGGGCGTCGGGAAGACGTTCGTTGCGCAAACGCTCGCGTATGCGCTCATGGGCAAAATCGACCCAGCGCGAGTCCAGATGGTGCAGTTTCACCAGTCCTACGGCTACGAGGAGTTCATCCAAGGACTCCGCCCAACGACCACGGGGGCATTCGTTCCCCGGAAAGGCATTTTTCTGTCGTTCTGCGAACGCGCGGCCGAAGACATCCGCCGCCCATGGGTGTTTGTCATCGACGAAATCAACCGTGGTAACCTGAGTAAGATTCTCGGCGAGCTGATGATGCTCATTGAGGCCGACAAACGCGAAGAGCGCTACGCCCTTCCGCTCGCCTACGACGATCCGGGCACGCCCAAATTCTACGTTCCCCCGAACGTGCACATCATCGGGTTGATGAACACCGCCGATCGTTCGCTTGCGATGGTGGACTACGCGCTCCGCCGACGGTTCGCGTTCGTCTCGTTGCGGCCGGAGATCGGGTCGGCCAAATTCAAATTACACCTCGTGGAAAACAATGTGCCGCTCGCGTTGGCGGAAGTTCTCATCGGATGTGTGCAGCGACTGAATGACAAAATCCGTCAGGACAGCGCTGATCTCGGCGAAGGCTTCTGCATCGGTCACAGCTACCTTTGCCCGCCAAAGGGAATGTCTGATCCGAAGGAGTGGCTCGAAAGCGTGCTGGAGTATGATATCAGGCCGTTGCTGGTCGAGTATTGGATGGAAAAGTCAGAGCGGCATCAATTGGCGGAGACTGAAATCGCGGAGATCCGCAAACTGCTCGCGTGAGTGCGGAAAAGATACCGATCCAGAATATCTATTTCCTGCTCTGCTACGCGCTGGATCACCTCCAGGAGAAGCACTACGCGGAAGTTCGAACGGAGGGTTGCGACCGGGTGTGGGACCTTCTCGCCACCGTGCTCATCCGCAGCACGCAACAAGTAGTGAAGCGCGGCGTGCATCGCGACTACCTGGTGATGCGTGAACGACGCACCTTACCTAGGGGAAAGATTCTGCTGACGGAAGAACTGCGAAGGCCCGTCATCGGCTCACTGGCCCGCACGTGCGAGTTCGACGAACTGAGTGCTGACATCCTGCCGAATCAGATCATCCGAGCGACACTGGTGATGATGCTTCGGAACCGCGAGGTGAAGGCCGATCTACGAGCACAGTTGCGCGATGTGTTCGGTTTCTTCGAGCCCTTTTCAACCCTGCGCCTGGAGGCCCGCGCCTTTCGCCAGGTGCAACTGCATCGGAACATGCGGCATTACCGTTTCGTTCTCGATGTTTGCGAGTTCATCCAACGACAGGCCCTGCCTTCCACCACGCCAGGCGAGTCGCGCTTTCGCGATTTCCTGCGCGACGAAGCGCGGATGGGCGACTTGTTCGAGCAATTCGTCCGGAATTTCTTTGCCAAGGAGCAGTCGGGGTATCGGGTGAGTAGGCCCCAGGTGGCATGGGCCTTGGATGAAAGCCAAAGCAGTCCCGGGGGCCTGCAGTTGCTGCCCTCCATGCGGACCGATATCTGCCTGGAGGCGCCGGAGGATAAAATCATCATCGACTGCAAATTTTATTCGACGCCGCTGAGGACCCATTACGAGAAAACGAGCTTCATCTCCGGGCATCTCTATCAGCTCTTCACTTATCTGAAAAATCAGGAGCGGCAGCCGGGTTGGGAAGCAGCTCGCGGGATGTTACTCTACGCGACGGTCGACGAGCCGTTCGACGAATACGTGCATCTGCATGGTCACCGCATTCGTGTGGTGTCGGTGCGGCTCGATCAGGACTGGCAGAAACTCAGCGCAGAGCTGTTGTCACTTTTGTCCGTAGTTCCAAGCTCCGCCGACGTGACCACAGTTGAGGTTGCATGAAACTCTTTGTCGGAGTCACCAATAACGAGTGGTTCCGATTTCTCGCGGAGCGGAAGCCCGACGAGGTGAATTTTTGGCGGCCCAGAAGTCAGACTGATTTCAAAGCGCTCACCCAAGGCGATATCTTTCTTTTCAAGCTGCACTCTCCCTTGGACTTCATCGCGGGTGGCGGGATTTTTGTGAGTCACCGCTTTCTCCCGCTGCCGCTCGCCTGGCAGGCATTCGGGGAAAACAACGGAGTGCCCGATTTCGAAACGTTCGAGCGCCGCATCTTGGAGCATCGTTCACCGGACGAATTGAGCCGGCAGATTGGCTGCACCGTCCTGGTTGAGCCGTTCTTCTGGCCGCGTGATGCGTGGATTCCAATCCCAAGCGACTGGAGCAAGAACATCGTCACCGGCAAAGGCTACGATGTCAGCGCTGGGATTGGCGCTGCCCTCTGGGCAGACGTGCGAGCCCGCCTCGCCGACGGCGTTTCCGCACGGCTCTTGGGTAGCGTGGAGGAATCGGCTGCGCGCTACGGCGCGCCGATGACCATCCGTCCGCGGTTGGGACAAGGAGCGTTCAGAGTTGAAGTCACCGACGCGTATTTCCGCCGCTGTGCGATCACCGGCGAAAAGACACTGCCCGCCCTGGAGGCCGGCCACATTCGGCCTTACGCCAAAAGCGGCCCTCACGAAATTCGAAACGGGCTCCTGCTTCGTTCAGACCTCCACAATCTTTTCGATCTCGGCTACCTCACGGTAACCCTGGACTACAAGGTCAAGGTTAGCCGCCGCATCCGCGAGGAGTTCGAGAATGGACGGCACTACTATGACTTGGACGGCCAGTCTTTGGCCGTGCTCCCCGATGACAAGAATGCCCGGCCCGCGCCCGAGTATCTCGATTGGCATAACGGCATTTTCAAAGGCTGAGGGACGCTGCGATCATGGATTTTGCCTCCGCCGTCGAAGCTCTCTACCGCCTCAATACGGGGGTGGTTGGGACAGAAACAGGGCGGCACGAGCGGCCGCACAAACCGGTATTGTTGCTGGCGGTTTTTGACGCCCTGGCATCAGGCAAGGCCCAACCCCATCGCGTCGAGTGGAGCGAGTGGTTGCGGGAGCGCTTTCGGATCTACTTTGAACAGGTGCGTTCGCATGACGACGGCTGCACGCCAGAATTTCCGTTCTATCATCTGAAGGGCGACGGGTTTTGGCTTCCGGTATCGGTGGAACCCAGGGGAGAAACTACGCTGGCGGCCCCGCCGAAAGCCCGAGACCTAGACACCGGGCTTATTTTCGCGCGATTCATCGATGGCTGGGACGTGCTTGTCTCCAACCAGCTTTTCCGCGCGGGGTTTCGCGATGCGCTCGTCTCCCGGTATTTTCCACACGCCCGGTCAAAGCTGACTGCGCAATTCATGGAGCCGGGGATGGACCTGGGCGATGTCGGGCCATCGGTCGCGGAGGATGTAGTCGAAGCGGAATTGCCAGGTCGCACCGCCGCCTTTCGTCGGCGGGTCGTCGAACTCTACGACTACCAGTGCGTCGCCTGCGGTCTCCGAATTTGGCTGCCAGAGCATGATCTCACGTTCGTGGACGCCGCGCACCTCGTGCCGTTTTCCGAGACGCGAAACGACCATCCGACGAACGGGCTCGCTCTGTGTAAGAATCACCATTGGGCCCTCGATCAAGGGCTCATCGCACCAGATTCGACGCGAGTCTGGCGTGTTTCGCGGCACGTCGAGCCCCGCCGGTCCCGCGGGGAGGACGAACTAGCCCGGCTCGCCGGCCAGCCGTTGCTGGCGCCGGTCGAGTCGGCGTTCGCGCCGAATCGACAGGGTTTGGAATGGCGGTTTGAAAGGCTTCTGGCCTGAGGCACTTGCCGAGTTCGGGACTACGCTGGCGCGACTTGGCGTAGCTATCACGGTTACGAGCCCGTCAAGCCACTACCTGGAGTTACTGAGTCGAACGCTTACTCAACTTCCGACCGGCGGCAGGGAAAACGCGTGCGCTATCCGTTCGATTTCCGCGCGCGGCAACCGATGGTTTAGAGCGAGCGTCCGCCACTGGGCGACGGCGGCCTGAACCTGCCGGAGAATTACACCGGCTTGCGTGGCGTTGAGACCGTAGAACTCGGCCGTGGACATGGCTAGCGCCACATCGGGCGTGGGATCGCTGGAGTCGATCGCCAACTGGTGGTGGGTTCGCTCGACGTTCGGATTGAGGTCGTAGGCGGGGGCCAGCCGCCAGCCGTCTGCGGACAAAATGAAACCATGGTTGCGCAGGTGATCATCCCGGTTGGAGACAAGGATGTTAAAGACAATGCGCGTCCATAGCTCACGCAGGTCCGTCTCTTTGTGCGCCGGGCTGCCGCGTGTGCTGAGAAATTCGGCGAGTTCCAGATAGCTGGCGTTCTCGCCATCCTGTCGGTTCAGCAGCGTCATCGCCGACACGAAGAAGCGCCGCCGACCGTTCGCGAGCCGGTCAAACCGACGGCTGGCAAAGGTCCGATGGCGGCTGCCCAGACTGAGGAGCTGGGTGTCTGGGACGTTCAGGCCGGCGGCTTTGGCGAGCTGATGCACCACCATTTCCCAAGCGCCGATGTCGCGGCGGTCGTCGCGACTCGGAAACTTGGCGATCCACAAGGCTCCCTCTGGATCGGTAAAATTGGCTTTGGGCCGGGCGCCGCCGAGCGAACTGCCAGGGGCCAGAAGGGCGGTCAGCCATTGCCGAAACTCGGGTTGCTCGTCGGCATCCGGCGCTTCGAGCGCGAGCGACGCGGCTTCGAGTTCGCGGAGCGAGGCGACGGGCGGCGCCGCCAGATGTCGGTCGTTGTCCAAAAACGGCGAGTTGGCGTCCTGCCGGAAGCGGAGAGCACCCATCCGGCAGCTGTCATGGACGCCGAGGAGATAGTCCCATTCGATGAGTGTCCGGGGGGGGCGTTTTTCCTCGCGGGCCTTGAGAGTTTCGCGGCGGTCGAGCAGCAAGCGACCCCAGCGATCGGGCGCGGAGTCCGTGAAAATCCGAAACACGCCGGCGGGCTGGCTGGGATAGCTTTCGGCATCGTGCAGTTGCAGGTCGGGGTCGATTTCGAAGGTGTTCGGCCGGCGCAACCAATCGGGATCGTAGGCGAAGGAAAAAACGGAGTGACCGTGACCCGCTGCGTGGAAGAGCGTGCCGACACGGCAAAGCGCCTCGACGATGTCGGCATCGAGGCAGACATCGATTTGTTGGCGGTTGGCGCTGGCAGACTTTTTCGCGCTGGCACTCATGGCGAGGAAGGTGCGGGCGGAACGGGTTCGCTGGCGGCGGCCGATGTTTTTTGAGAAGCCGACGCGCGACGCGGGGCGACCTTACGGGTAGGCAATTTCAAATCCTGGAGTTTACGGCCGAGCACGTCGTCGCGAGCAATGAGATCAAGGTCGCCTTGCAGGCCCAACACGCGAAGCACGCTGGCGTAGGTGGCGAGGCTGACGCCGGGGTCGCCCTCTTCGACGCGGTAGAGGGTCCCACGGGCGACGCCGGCACGTTTGGCTACGGATTCGGCGGAATAACGCCGACGCAATCGGGCGACGCGAAGCCGCTCACCCAGCGAGGTGAGCTGGCGGGTCGCGGGCGGGAAGAGCGTGGGAGTGGTTCGTGGCATTATGTCTCATACTTTGGTCATTCTATGGAGTTCTTGTCCAGAGTATAAGACGCCATTCCTCAACGGCGGTGAAGGGGCGCAAGGGTGAAGAGGTTTGCCCCGGCGGGTGTCGCCGGAGCTCCGCGCGCCGTTCCCTGCGGCGCTTTGCCACGGCGCGTCCGTCCCCGAACGCCGGCGCGCCTAACTGGGGCGACTCCGCCCCAGACCCAGCTAAAAAGAACAATATTCCACCATGCCTTGCGGCATCGTGCCCGTATTCGCCTCTGGCGGCTTTGGACGTTGCGGCGTATGGGTGCCAGCCCGTTGAACTGAAAGTGGGATGCAGGCTACAGGGTATCGAGTGCGGCCAGTTCCTGAATTTCTTCGAGGATCTCCGGGTAGCGGTTGCCGATAAACCGCTTCACCTTGGTGTTTTCGAGGAGGCGCTTCACGTAGCGCTGGGCGGCGTTCAGGTGGAGGGAATTTTCGCCGAAATTATCCTGGTGGAGACGGTAGTCCCGTTCGAGGGTCTCCATCTCCTTCTGCATCCGGGCGATTTCTTCCTCGGAAATCCCGTGATCCTTTTTCGATTTGCTCCCGTGAAGGAGTTGATCGGCGGGAGTGCCGATGATGAGTGCCTCGGCATAGGCGCGGGTGTAGTTGTTGCCGGAGACCATCAACTGCGCCATGTCGATTTGACGCGTTGGTTTTACCTTCCGGAAAAACCGGAGCGCCGTGGCGGTGATCGCCTTGTCTTTGAGCAGTTCGACGGCGTCGGCGTGGATGCCATCGAGGAGATTGAGGCTCGCCTTGATCTTGCTGACGTCGAGGTCGAGGGCCTTGGCGATTTGATCTGGCGTCACGCCTTGATCGACGGCGCGGAGGATCATCGCGTGCTCCTGAATCAGGGAGAGGCGGTTGACCTTGTCGTTGTAGGTGAAGGCGTCGTCGTCGTTGGCGACGAGACAGAACACCTCGGTGCGACCGAGTTCGACGAGGGCCTTCAGCCGCATGTGGCCGTCGAGAAGCACATAGCTGCCGCGGGCACCTTTCTGGGGATGCACGATGAGCGGCTCGATCACGCCGACCTCGCGGATCGAGGCGAGCATGGAGCGGTATTTGCCCCAGGCGTGATCGGTGGGTTTGACCTGACGAATCGGATGAATCGCCGCGAGCGGCAGCGTGACGCCGTCGAGATTGAAGGCCGCGTGGACGGACTTCATGTGGATTGGCGCGCCCGGTCGGCGAGAAACTTGGGCATGGTCTCGAGTTTCTCGGCGCGGAGGAGATTGATGTAGTCTTCGTCGGCCACGAGGACCTTGACGGCGGCGGCGGTGGAGAGGAGTCGCACCTCGCAGAGTTTGGCTTTTCGGACCATGAGTTTCTGGCGCTGGGTTTCCAGCCGGTAGGCCCGAACCAGACTTTCCGCGCTGGTGCGCCGGCCAGACTCGCGGCTACGCGGACCGTATTTGCGGCCAAAATAGCGGCGTTGATCGAGGACACGCTTGAAGGCCGTCAGCGTCTTCTGGTTCATGTCCTTTCGTTCGTAGGCCTCCATCAGGACGCGTTGTGATTCGTCGTCGGTGGCGCCAGAGATGCCGACGGCGATCGTGACGGGGATGTTGCCGTGGAGGACAGCCTCTAACAGGCGATCCTCGCCGTTGGTCAGCATCTTCAGGATGTCCCGGACATAGTCCTCGCCGAGCCCGGTCTTGCGGGCGATGTCGGCGTGCCCGTGGCCCTGATCCTTCATCCATTGGATCATTTGGATTTGATCGAGAGAGCGCACGCGGCGGCGGGCGATATTTTCGATCAAGCTGGCGAGGAGACCATCGGTTTTCGAAAGGCCGCGCACCAGCGCGGGAATTTCCGTCTGACCGAGCGACTTGAAGGCCTCCAGCCGGCCCTGACCGCAGACCAGATCGAAAGACTCGACGCCATCGTCACCCGGCTTACCGACGGTGACGGTGATGGGCTTTTTGAGTCCGAGTTTGGCGATGCTATCGACGACGCGCTCAAACTTGACCTTGTCGCGCACGCGCGGGTTCACGATACGAATGCGATCGATGGGAATCAGGCGGACGCGTTTTTCGTCGCCGGTGTTCATGCGGCGTCCTCCACTGAAATCCGCTCGGCCAGGTGAAAGAAAAACTCGAGGTCGTCGAAGCGATAGGCGTCGAGGAGAGAATGGTTGTTTTCGGACAGGCGCAGATGCGCATCTGCGAGGTCGAGCGCCGGGAACAGGTAGTAGTCTTTGATGGCCTGGTTGGTTTCATCCATCCGGACGGCGATGGTGAGGTCGGGGCGAAAGCTTTCCTCGAACCGCAGCATCCAGCGGGACGAGCCGGTTTCGGTGCGCAGGCAGCGCGAAAGGACGAGCGAGACGGTGAGTTCGTGATCGAGGATCAGCATTTGCGTGGCGGGGTCGCGCTCGACCGCAACCCCCATGGCGGTGAGGCGGGTGATGACTTCCTGCACGATCTCGGGGTGCCGGCCGCGGAGGTAGCGGTTGATTTCGAGGAAGGAGTAATCGGTGCGCGGCGTGTAGCCGACGAGCTGGTAGGCCCGGACCAGGCTTCCGAAACGATGACGGAAGGCCGCACTCGACGGCATCGCATCCTGTTCGTCGATGAGCAGCCCGGAAATCCGGCCGTGGCGGGTCCACAGGCCTTTCAGCAACTGGAGCATGTCGTCGTTGGAATAACGCTTCGCGCGGGCGAGGATCGTTTCCTGAACCTTGGCGAAGAGCAGCGGGTCGATGATGCTCGGGAAGGCCCCCTGCGCCCGAATCCACATCTCCGGCGGATTCTCGACGTGCTTCCGCTTCAACTTGAACGAGGTCCGATGATAGACGTTGTTGCCGATGTATTTTTCATTCGTGAGCACCTGATGCACGGTGCCGCGGGTCCACGCCCGGCCGAGGTCCGTGACGATTTTGCGGGCGTTGAGATCGTCGGCGATTTCCCGCTCGGATTTCCCTTGGTCGAGAAAAGCCGTGTAGATTTCCCGGACGATGGCCTGCTCCTCTTCCGGGCCGGGCATGAGCACCACCCGGTCGGTCTGGAGACTTTTATGTTCGCCGTATTTCAACGTGCCCTTGGTATTGCCGGCCTGATCGACGAGCACCCGGCGCAAACCGTAGCCGGCTGAACCGCCTTGCTTGAATCCGAGTTGGATGAGGCGGCAGGCGCCCTGAAAAACCTTCGTCGAAAGCTCGCGGCTGTATTCGCCGGCCATTGAGCGTTTCACGCTCTTAATGATGTTTGAAGTCGGGCTGCCGTCGTTTTCGAATTGTTCGGCGCAGTAGTGCACCGTGATGCCGGCGCGCTTGCAGATGTATTCATAGTAGCCGCTTTCGTCGGCATCTTGGAAGCGACCCCACCGGCTGACGTCGTAGGCCAGGATGCACTTGAAGTCAGCTTGCCCGGATTCGACCTCCTTGATCATTTTTTGCAGACTCTCGCGCCCACGCACGTTCAGTCCACTTTTGCCGGAGTCTTCGAAGACGCGCACGATCTCCATTCCCCGGCGGGCGGCGTATTCCTTGATTCGGTCCAACTGGTTCTCCGTCGAATACTGTTGATGCTCGGTGGACATGCGGACGTAGGCCGCGGCCGGGATCAATGTCCCGGTCGCGGCGGGCAGCGGGAGTTGCGTCGGCCCGCCCATGACTACGCGAAACGAAAATCGTTACGGCTCGTTCGTGATGGTCTCGGGTTTTCGATTGGGCGCCGCAGCGGCCATGGCGAGGAGTAGGTCATTTCCCGTCACCATGATTTCGTCGATGTCCGCCGCGATGGTATCTTGTAACGCATCCCCCCGCAGCCACGCGATCAGCCCAACGAAGGCAACGACTTGCGGCGGCCAGGAATCTTGTAACGCATCGCAGGAATCTTTTCTGAAGAACTCCCCTAACACCGTCGGTAGATCACGCGGGCAGCGGTTCGCCGTTGAGGCGGCGCTGGTGCTACGGCGCCAATACTGTGGGTGTTCTTTTCTCCAGTCCTGCATCCTGGAGACAGCGACCGATCCGGTGTGATAGGCCCGGCCTTTCTTGTTTTTGAGCCACCGCTCCTGACTGGTGACGTGACTGATTTCACGGCACGCCGGGCGGGAGCAAAATTTTTGACGGCCGGCCGCGCGCGGCTCAGGGATAAAAGACACGCCGCAAGCGGCGCACCGTGGAGTTGAAGCACTTTTTTTTCGTGTGTGATTTCACGACCGGCGACGCTAGCACCCTCATCCCGTCGTCAAAGCGCGGCAAGGGTTGTAGTGGGACGCTGGTGTCGCCGCACGGTCCGCCGGCGGCTTCATCGGAGCGCGGAATACATAACTCTTTGCGCCGGGCTCGTAGAGCCTAATATCTAACGCGGGAACGGAGTTGGCAGTTGCGCAGGCGATCTCAGTGACCACAATATATTGTGGTCACTGAGGGGCTGTGCCACTCTGCGTAGTGGTCCAGTGATGATTTGGGTCAAAATGACCCGTGAGGCTTTGCCTGCCAAAATCTAAGCTGCACATCGTCAAGCAATAACGACTTTCGGCTGTGGTGGCATTTGCCATGCAACGTGCAGAGAAACGTTACGTTAGGTCTGCGCTCGGTGACTCGTTTGTCGTGCCTCTCCTGCAGCAGCGTCGAGCCACGACCCCGGGGCAATCTCTGTGGTGGCATCATTCGTCCACCAACTACGACCCAACACACACATGAGCGAGCAGTTCAAGTTACCTCAACGTGGCTTTGTCTACTGGCCGGTCGGCACGGGCGACAGCACCACCATCGTGATCAAGTCTGGCGTCGTGATGCAGCTCGACCTTCACCATTTGGCGAAGGCCGAGGGCTCGGACGACCCGGCATGGCCCATTGTCGACGAACTGGTGCGGTTGCTGCCGAAGAAAAACGGCAAGCCTTACCTGTCACTCTTCGCGCTGACCCATCCTGACGAGGATCACATCCTCGGCTTTAAAGACCTTCTGAAGCGGGTCACCATCGGCGAAATCTGGCACACGCCGCGGATTTTCCGCGATTGGGTCGATGACAACGACCTCTGCGACGACGCCGAGTCTTTCTATCAGGAAGTGCACCGCCGCCGCAAGGCGGTGCTCGCGGATCCCGACAACGTCAAGGCGGGAGACCGCGTGCGCGTGATCGGGCACGACGACATCCTGACGGAAGATAAATACAAGGACTTCCCGGCCGAGCGGACTTCGCATCCCGGCGACTCCATCTGGATCGTTGATGACGAGGACCTGTCCGCCTGCTTCAACGCCTTCGTGCACGCTCCGTTCAAGGTCGACGCCGAGGATACGCGCAACAACACGAGCCTTTCGCTGCACGTGCGCTTGAACGACGGCGACGGCATCGGCGAGGCGTTGTTCTTCGGGGATCGCGAGTATCCGACGCTAATGCAGATTTTCGAGACCACGGAAGACCACGGGGACAATGTCCAATATTTGGCCTGGGACGTGATGCTCTCACCCCACCACTGCTCCAAAAAGGCGATGTTCTGGCAGAACGAAGGCGAGGACCAGGAGAAGTCTAAGCAGGACATCATGGACTTCTTCGAGAAATACCGGAAGGACGGCGGGCAGATCATCGCGAGCGCTAACGCCGACTTCACCGATGGCGACGGCGACCTGCCGCCCCACCGCAAGGCGCGCAAGAAATACGAGGCCATCGTGGACGCGGGCCTGTTCATCTGCACCCACGAGCACCCGGACGAAGACAACCCGAAGCCAATCGTGTTCGAGGTGACTGCCGACGGCATCAGCAAGCGCGGGTTCGCCGCCGCGACAGGGCTCGCCTCCGTCGTGTCGGTGGTCGAGCGCAGCCGTGGCACCATGGCGCCGCCGAACCAGCAGGTCGGTTTTGGCCGTGCGTCATGACCGACGGGCAGCAACGCGCGCTGTGGCAGCTCAAGCTTATCGCGCAGGAGAAACCGGGGGTCTTTGACGTCGAGGCGGTGCTCCCGCCGACGGCCGAAGACGTCCGACTTTCCGTGATCGTGGGGTTGCTCGTGGGCGAATTGCCGGCCGCCACCGGCGGCGTGAAGTTGCGCGCCCGGGAGGAATTTCGCTTGATCATCCCGCGCGATTTCCCGTTCACGAAACCGGAGGTGTTCGTCGACCACATGCGCTTCGCCGGCCGGCCACACGTGCAATGGTCGAAATACCTGTGCCTCTACCAGAGCGCGACGGAATGGAACGCTTCGGACGGAATGTTCGGGCTGGTCCAGCGCATGTGCGATTGGCTGACAAAAGCGGCGGCCAACCAGCTCGACCCCGACGGCCAGCCGCTGCACCCGCCGGCCGTCTACGTGGATCACGCGCGCGGCAAGCTCATCGTCCCCCACGTGGACACGCCGAGCTTCGACGAACGCTGCTGGCTCGGGGTCGCAGAACTCCGCGAGTATCCGAACCGGATCGAGATTGTCGCGTGGCATCCGCCCGCGACGATGCCGGCACAGGGGAAGTTCGCGCTGGCGCTTTTGTTTCGTGCTGAATGGCCGTGGGAGTTTCCCGAAAAGGGCGACGCGCTGTTCCGCGAGTTTGAGAAGCAAGGCGTTGCACCGGACCTTTTGCTGCGACTCCTTGCCATCCTAGCCGCCGATGGCGAAGGCGATGCGCCGCTTTATCTGGTGGTAGGGACGCCAATGCGCGGCACTGCCAGAGGTGTCCGCAAGCAGCACCTTGCGGTTTGGTCGCTCGCCGCCGAGGTGAAGAAGTATCTGGCGATGACGCTGCCGCGCACTCACGACTCCGCAGAGCAGACTGACGCGCGCGGCAAGCTGCGGCAGTTGCTCGACGACCACCTACACACCGCCAAGTTGACGTGGTGCCCGGTCATGGAGGCGCGCTCCGAAGTGACGGTGCGCCGGGATGGGGAGTCGCCGTTGGCGCGATTTCGTGGACAGGCGGTGGCGGTCTGGGGTTGTGGGGCGCTGGGAGCGCATATCGCGCTGGCGCTGTGCCGGGCGGGCGCCGCCCGCCTCGTATTGGTGGACAGCGGCCAAGTGTCTCCCGGATTGCTAGTGCGGCAACCATATCGCGCCGACGACATCGGCAGCCCGAAGGTGGATGCGCTGGAAGCGCAGTTGAAGTCCATCCGGCCGGAAGTCGTGGTCGAGAAGCACCACGGCAACGTGAGCCACCTGCTTGCGGCCGGCGCCGATTGGGCGTCGGGGTGCGACCTAGTCATCGACGCCACCGCGTCGGAAGTGGTGCGCAAGCGGATGGAGCAAGCGTGGAACCGGACTTTGCCGCATCGCGTGGCCGTGGCTTCCCTGGTCGTGGACGCCACCTCATCCAAACTACTAGCCGGGTTCTCCGGTGGCGGCGCCTCGGGGGCAAGCTGGGATGTTTTTCGCAAGACGAAGATCGAACTGTTGCGGCGCGGACGGAAGGATTTCGCCAATGCATTTTTCCCCGAGACATCGGCCGCACGCCTGTTCCAACCCGAGCCAGGCTGCTCGGAGCCGACTTTTCAGGGCTCCGCCGCCGATGCAACGGCGATGGCTGCAACCGGACTGAATCTCATCGCTGGATGGTTCGGCGGGCAGGCGGAGGATCAGTTCTCCGGAGTGTTCGCGGCTCCCGCGGCCACTGGTGCGGTTCAGCCACCGCTCTTTTTCACGTTTCCGGCCGATATCGTGATCGCAACGGAACATCACGAACTTCGTGTTACGCCGGCAGCGCTTAAGGAGGTGCGCGGGTGGATTGAGCAGAATCGCCGCCGACGGTCCCGGAAAGTGGAGACCGGCGGATTGCTCTGGGGCGAGTGGGATGACGCGTCGTGCGTGGTGTGGGTGACCGACGCCTCTGGCCCGCCAACGGACAGCAAGCACTCAGCGGAAATATTCGTTTGCGGCCAGCAGGGCACCGCGGCGGAAAATATTTCGCGGCAAAAATACAGCCGCAATGCGGTGCAGTATCTTGGGATGTGGCACACACATCCGGTGTCCCGTCCTATGCCGAGTGACATCGACTACCAAGGCATGGCCGAAATTCTCGCCAGCGGCCCGATGCCTCCGACGAAGAACCTGCTGCTGATTGTCGGGCGGATGCCAGCACGGGATGTGCTCGGCGCCTTCGCCTTTGTCCGCGAACTGGATCGTGGAGACTGGCGGAGCCTGCGTTGTTCAGGAAGTCAATTTCCGCTCGTGGAGCGAATCCTATGATCGGCCTTGCTCTTTCCGGCGGCGGTTCCCGGGCGATGGCCTTCCATCTCGGATGCCTCCGCGCGCTCAATGACCTGAGGTTACTATCCAGGGTCGGCGCTCTGTCGACGATCTCCGGTGGCTCCGTGATCGGAGCCTATTACGCATACACGCCGCAGAAATCGTTCGCCGAGTTCGAGACGGACATTCGGCGATTCTTGCGTGCCGGCTTCCACCGGAAGATACTCCTCGAACTGCTGAAGCCGAAAAATCTCGTGCCCGGATTGGCAGCCTGTCTCATGGCCCACGCGCAGGATGGCATCAAACTGGTGAGCCGAAGGGAGCCGCGGTTCTCGCGGTTTCGTTCGCGGACCGACGCATTCGAGAGGGTCTTGCATCGCGAGCTTTTCCCTTCGCTCGGCATGGGCGCAGCCCGGCGGACAAATTTGGCGGTCGTGATCGGAGCCTGCGAATTGCGCTCTGGGACGGCGTTTAGGTTCGGCCATGAGCGTTCTGGCACTTGGCGGCTCGGCGAGATGGAGGGCAACCCGGCCGATGTATCCTTGGCCGTTGGGGCTTCAGCCGCGTATCCGATCATGCTCCCGGCATTGGACCGGACATTTCGATTCAAGAAGCAGGGTCATGTGCAAACGCATCGGGTTTCCCTGACGGACGGCGGCGTCTACGATAATCTCGGGCTCCAGGTGCTGGAACCCGGCCGCGACCCGCGCGTCAGCCTGCACACCTTCCCCTGCGAATACATAATCTCCTGCAACGCGGGTCAGGGGCAAGAAGCCGGGCTCTGCGTGCCGCTGGGCTTTGTTTCTAGGGTATCGCGAGCTTTCGAGGTGGTGCATCGGCGCGTTCAGGACAACGCGATGCACCATCTGCACGGGTTGCGAGAGTCGGGGGCGCTCCGAGGTTTTGCGATGCCCTATCTAGGCCAACAGGATTCCATTCTGCCGTGGCAGCCGAGCGAACTGGTGCCCCGCCACGAGGTCATCGACTACCCGACCGACTTCGCGGCGATGCCCGAGCGGTGGATCGACGCCCTCTCGAACCGCGGTGAGCAACTAACCCGCGTTTTGGTTGCAACCAATCTGACCGATTTGCTCCGATAAAGTCGGGCGCTGGCTGCGTCGGTTTCGATACGAGGTTGCCACAATGTTGCCACAGATCGCATAATTGGCTTCACTTCTCGGTGCTGGGGTGCTCCTCTTTGGTCGTTCTAAAACATTAACAATCAACTAAGACCGCGTTTATTCGCGACTTAGCTTCAACGGGAAAAGTCCGTTCGAGTCCCGTCCATCCCGCCATCCTTCGCTCCTTCGGAGCTTCGGATGGCGCAGCCATCTAAGAAGCACCTAAAGTGCGAAGGATGGCGTGTCCTCCGAAGCCCGCAGGGCGTAGGAGGACCGATCGCCCTGACTTTCTTCGCTCCTTCGGAGCTTCGGATGGCGCAGCCATCTAAGAAGCACCTAAAGTGCGAAGGATGGCGTGTCCTCCGAAGCCCCTTGGGCGTAGGAGGACCGATCACCCTGACTTCCTTCGCTCCTTCGGAGATTCGGACGGCACAGCCATCTGGAAAGTACCGAAAGTGCGAAAGTTGGCGTGCCCTCCGAAGCATGTCCTCCGAAGCGTGCCCTCCGAAGCCCCCCGGGCGAAGGAGGGCCCACTAAGATCCTTCGCCCCCCCAATTTTTGGGCGTTTCCGCCTTCGCTCCGGCCCCACCCTCGGAATACCGCGAGTGCATGTACTACGTTTACTGCCTCGCTTCCGAATCTTCGCCCGGTCGCCACTACATCGGATTCACCGCCGACCTCCGGCAGCGCGTCTGCGATCACAACCTTGGCTGCACTCCCTCGACCGCCGGACACCGCCCGTGGCGGCTGAAGGGCTACGTGGCCTTCGACACCAAACCCGCTGCCCTCGACTTCGAGCGCTACTTGAAATCCGGCTCAGGTCACGCGTTCCGGAACAAGCGACTGTGGTGACCGGCACCTCTCCACCTGACCGTTTGCGGGAGCTCCGAAAGCATTGCGGATGGGACGCAAATCAGGGGGGCAGGCGGAGACGTGTTAGCCGCTTTGTTCACGCGGGTCTTCGCGCTAAAAGGTAACGGCCCGACCCCTTAATCCGGAACGCCGTGGACGTTCCGTCGCACGTTAGGCAGCCTTGGACGGTGGGGGCACCGTCCCTCCATGGAGCGCTCTTGAGGAGGAGAGCGAACGGAAGTCTGAACGATCCGCCTACCATGGAGGGCGGGTGCCCACACCCGCCGGTTTCATTCCACTGCACCGTTCCGGATCAAGATCGTAGCAAAGGATGGCAGCACGGTTCGCGGCGGCAGACCGCTCGAATTGTCGGAAGACACCTTCCGACTCACCGCAGGCCAGCTCCCGGCCCAGCGTTCAGCGTATCTCCCTGCCGGGGCCAGGGGGCGGCGCTTTCCATCTCCAATTCCGAATCTCCGGCATATCCTGGCCGTGCTTTCCGATATACTGCCGGTGCTCGATCAGCTTCTGCTGGAGGAGCCGTTGCAAGGCCAGGCCCCGTTCGTCCGTCTGCGGCAGGCGATCGATCGTGTCCATCACGAGGTGGAATCGATCCAGATCGTTGAGCACCGTCATGTCGAAGGGCGTGGTGACCGTGCCTTCCTCCTTGTAGCCGCGGATGTGAAAGTTGCGGTGATTCGTCCGCCGGTACGTCAACCGGTGGATCAGCCACGGGTAGGCGTGGAAGGCGAAGATGACGGGCTTGTCCTTCGTGAAGAGCTCGTCGAAGTCCCCGTCGTCCAGCCCGTGCGGATGCTCCCGCGGCGGCTGGAGCTTCATGAGGTCGACGACATTGACGACGCGGACTTTCAGCCCGGGCAGATGCTCCCGCAGAATCGAAACGGCCGCGAGCGTCTCCAGCGTGGGCACGTCGCCACAGCAGGCCATGACCACGTCGGGGGCCACGCCCCGATCCGCCGCGAGCGCCGGGCTGCCGGCCCAGTCCCAGATACCGATGCCCGCGGTGCAATGTTTGACGGCGGCCTCCATCTCCAGCCATTGCGGGGCCGGATGTTTGCCGGCGATCACGACGTTGACGTAATGCCGGCTGCGCAGGCAGTGATCCATGACGGACAGCAGGCAGTTCGCATCGGGCGGCAGGTAGACGCGCACGACGGAGGCCTTCTTGTTCACGACGTGATCGATGAAGCCCGGATCCTGGTGGGTGAACCCGTTGTGATCCTGGCGCCAGACGTGCGAGGCGAGCAGGTAGTTCAGAGACGCGATCTTCCGGCGCCACGGCAGCTGCGCCGTCACCTTCAGCCACTTGGCATGCTGGTTGAACATCGAATCGACGATGTGGATGAAGGCTTCGTAACAGTTGAAGAGTCCGTGACGCCCGGTGAGCAGATAGCCCTCGAGCCAGCCTTCGCATTGATGCTCGCTCAGAATTTCCATCACGCGGCCCGTCGGGGCGAGAAACTCGTCATTCGGCAAGACCGCGGCGTCCCACTGCCGGTTGGTCGTCTCGAAGAGGGCCGCGAGACCGTTGGACAGTGTTTCATCCGGCCCGAAGACGCGAAAATTTCGCAGCTCCTGATTTAGCCGGGCCACGTCGCGCAAGAACGGTCCGAGCACATGCGTGTCGCCAATTCCGGGCGTTCCCGGCTGGGGCACCGCCGCGGCGTAGCCGCGAAAGTCGGGCATCCGCAAGTCGCGGAGCAAAATGCCGCCATTCGCGTGCGGATTGGCTCCCATGCGGCGATCGCCAATCGGAGCCAGCGCGGCCAGCTCTGGATTCAGGCGGCCCTGCGCGTCGAACAGTTCTTCGGGTCGATAGCTCCGGAGCCACTCTTCCAGCAACTTGAGATGTCCGGGATGAGTACCGGGGTGCAGCGGCACCTGGCGCGACCGGAACGTGCCTTCGATCTGCTGGCCGTCGGCCCACGCCGGACCGGTCCAACCCTTGGGCGAGTTGAGCACGATCATCGGCCAGCGGGGACGCTCCCCGTCGCCGAGCACGCGCGCGGCATGCTGGAGGCGATGGATGTCGCCAATGGCGTGCTCCATCGTCGACGCCATCGCTTCATGCATGACCGCGGGTTCAGCGTGATATTCGACGAAATAGGGGGTCCAGCCGTAGCCGCGAAACAACTGACTGAGCTCGTCGCGCGTGATTCGGGCCAGGACCGTGGGATTGGCGATTTTGTAGCCGTTCAGGTGAAGAATCGGCAGCACGGCACCGTCCGTGACAGGATTGAGAAACTTGTTGGAATGCCAGGCCGTGGCCAGCGGACCGGTCTCGGCCTCGCCATCACCGACGACGCAGGCGACGATGAGTTCGGGATTGTCGAACACCGCCCCGAAGGAGTGGCTGAGCGAATATCCCAGCTCGCCGCCTTCGTGGATCGAGCCGGGCGTTTCGGGGGACGCATGGCTGGGAATGCCGCCGGGAAAAGAAAACTGCCGGAACAGCTTTTGCAGCCCGGCCTCGTCCTGGCTGATGTCGGGATAGATCTCGCTGTAGGTGCCCTCGAGATACGTGTTGCCCACGACCGCCGGACCGCCGTGGCCGGGGCCGGAAACGTAAATCATCGCGAGGTCATATTTTTTAATGACCCGGTTCAGATGGGCGTAAATGAAGTTCTGTCCCGGCGTCGTGCCCCAGTGCCCGAGCAGCATGTGCTTGATATCCGCGAGCACGAGCGGTCGCTTCAGCAACGGATTATCGAAGAGATAAATCTGCCCAGCCGAGAGGTAGTTCGCCGCGCGCCAGTAGGCATCGATCTTCTGGACTTGGGCGGGCGTGAGGGCGGTGGAACCGGGGTTCATGAGGAGGCGACGATCGTTCGCAGGCTGACGCCCTCCGCTCCCGGCGCCGGCTGAAGGGCGCACGAATCGCGGATTAGAGACGTGGCTGAATCTAATCCCTCCCGGCCTGCCTCGCTATGGGGCCAAGACCTACTCCCGCGCGGTCGCTCGCAGCCGGCCTGACTCCCCGAACCGCTCAATGGGCATACTCGTAGTCGATCCCGGTGACTCGTCCGCGCCAATAGGGCTTCACGCCCGTCGGATGGACCCACGCCACCTCCCCTTCCAGCGGCACACACATGCCGCTGCGGACGGAGTAATCCCAGAATCGGCCTTCCCACGGCAGCGAGGTGACTTTGCCGCCCACCAAACGGCCGCGCCCTTCGGCGCGAAAGGACTCGATCAGCCCGGCGGGGTTGAAACGAAAAAGCAGTGAGACCGTGATGGAGCCGTCGCTGAACGCGGCGCGCGCGGAATGGTCATCGACCGCGCTCCACTGCACGCCCTGGCTTGGCAGCAGGGCGGTCGGATACCACACGGCTTCGGCCAGGAGGCGCATCAGCTCCGCCTTCGCCAGTTCCCCGGAATCGCGCAGGTTCGCGACATTGAAAAGTCCATACACCGAGGCCCGGCGGATTCCCTCGCCGGTCACGTAGGCGTCGCGCACCCGCACCCGCACCCCGGGCCACGTCCTGATGCGCGCATCCCAAAAAAAGCCCGGGCGCCGCATGACCATCCGCTGCACGGCGGTAAACGGCTTCCACGCCGGCGCCCCTTCACTCTGGTTGAATGTCCCCCGCTGCACGATCGCCACGTCGGTGACCATTCGCAGTCCGTCCACGAGCGCCGCCCCGAAGTAGTGCTGCACCGGTTGGGGGAGGCCGGCCAGCTCGCCCGGCGAGAATATCTTCGTCCCAAACGGCACCCGTGCCCTTTCCATCCGATCCCGCAACTGCTCCGTGGCGGCCGTCCACCGACGATTTCCGTAAACGAGGGCCGCGGTGACGCCGACCGCGCAGAGCATCAGGAGGACAAGAAGCATGGGAGCCGTGAGCCTACTGCCATCCCGGCAACGCTGAAACGGGGTGTTACCCGCATCCGGCGGATTGCGACGGCCGCGCGGCGCCCACGAACCTTCCGCGATTCGATCTGTGCGATGGCGGCGGAGCTGGCGGTGACTGGCACCGAGGCGACGCCTGCGCCGGGCGACCCGAAGGGCGGTTGCCGGCCGGACCGGGCGCTCAGAGATCGTGGATCACCCTCGGCGGAAAGGCGGCGCGCAGGGCGTTGAGCACGGCGAGCACGTCGATGATTTCCTGCGTGATGGCCCCACTGACGGGACTCAGGTGCCCGGTCGCGGCGAAGACCATGCCGATGACGCTCAGCGCCATGCCGCCCACCGCGCTTTGCAGTGCGATCCGGCGCATCCGGCGGCTGATGTGCATGAACTCGTCGACCTTCAAGAGCGAGTTGTCCATCACGACAACGCCCGCCGCCTCCGCGGTCACGTCGCTGTTCTGGCCGATCGCCATGCCGACGGTGGCGGCCATCATGGCCGGCGCGTCGTTGATGCCGTCCCCGACGTAAAGCGTCTTCGCCTTGGTGGTCTCGGCGCGGACCAGCGCGAGCTTCTGCTCCGGGCTTTGCTCGGCGTGAATTTCCGTGATCCCCACCTGTCCGGCGAGGTAGCGAACCTCCGACTCGCGGTCGCCTGACACCAGCATCACGCGCGCGAAGTGATGCTTTGGTCCCAGGTGCCGGACAAACGATCCGCTCTCGGCCCGCGGCGCGTCGCGAAAGCGCAGCGCCCCGGCGTAGCGCCCGTCGATCACGATCACGCACTCGAGGCCGCCCGCGACCGGAGGAAGCTGGTCGAGGCCGGGCGTTTTTTGCGCGGTCGCTTGGTTGCGGCTGGTAACCTGAACGGTCCGGCCGGAAACGGTGCCGCGCAATCCCTGGCCCGGTTGCTCGCCGACTTCGGTGGCCTCGGGCAGGGAAATTCCCTCCGCCTTCGCCGCGTCGAGAATGGCCCGGGCGAGCGGATGTTTCGAGTATCGCTCCAAACTCGCGACGAGCGTCAGGACGTCCTTGGGCACTAGGCCCGACGCGATGAGTTGCTCGGTGAGCTTCGGTTCGCCGTAGGTGAGTGTGCCGGTCTTGTCGAAGATCGCGGTGCGACACTCGGCGATCTGTTCGAGCACCGCCGGGGTTTTGATGATGATCGCCCGCCGCGCGCAGAGTGAAATCGAGCCGATGATCGCGATCGGAATCGCGAGCAGCAGCGGACAGGGCGTCGCGATCACGAGCACCGCGAGGAAGCGGACGGACTCCCCGCTGATGGCCCACGCGGCGACCGCGACGGCCAGGGCCACCGGAGTGTAGATGGCGCCGAGCCGATCCCCGAGCCGCTGCAGGTGCGGACGCTTCGACTCCGACTCGCGCATGACCTCCATGATCTTCGCATAGCGCGAGTCGGCGGCGCGCTGCGTGGCGCGGATCGTCAATGCCGTTTCGCCGTTAATAGCTCCCGAGATCACCTTCGAGCCGGAGGTCTTGGTGATTTGGAAGGGCTCGCCGGTCAGATAGGACTCATCCATCACGCCGTGGCCCTCGATCACAACGCCATCGACCGGGCAGATGTCGTGGGGAAAGATCACGAGCGTGTCGCCGACGGCAACCTCGGGGATCGCGACGTCGACGATGGCGGAGTCGCGCTTGCGATGGGCGACAGACGGCAGGCGTTTCGCGAGCGCGGCGAGCACGGACGAAGCACTGCGCAGCGCATAACTCTCCAGCGCCTCACCACCGGCGAGCATCAGCACGATGATGGAGCCGGCGAGATATTCACCGAGCACAACGGAGGTGATAATCGAGATCCCCCCGAGCAGATCGGAGCCAAATTCACGTTTCAGCAGCTTGCGGAGCAGATCGTAAAGCATCGGCAGTCCGCCGAGCGCCAGCGTTGCGAGCAACGGGAGGTCAGAGGTGCTCTGCGCGGCGTGCACGCCGAAGCGGAGTACGAGATGCCCGCCGATGCCCGCGAGAGAAAGCACCGCGATGACCGCGGACTTGCGCTGCCAGAGCGCCGCCGGCGCATACCACGCGCGCGCGGGCGGGGATGACTTTTCCGCCGGCGAAGGGCGTGCGTTCGAGGGACCGCTGGCAGCCGGGCGTTGAAGGGGGACGTTCATGGATATGGCGGCGGCACGACGGGGTCGGCTCGACTGCGCCCCGTCTCCCGCCGTGCGAGCGGAAGCGTCAAGCGTCCGGGAAGCGGGCCGGGCGCACCGGCGGATCCGGCGGAACAGGGGGTCGTTCGGGCTGGCGCCAAGCGCACCTCCGGAGGTGAAGTGGCTCCGCGGTCATCGGGGCGATGCCGCGATCAGTCTTCCAGGGCAAAACCGACCCGGATTGTGACCTGCCAGTCGTGAACCTTACCCTTGCTGATGCTACCACGGGTCTCGGCGACCTCGAACCAGGACAGGTGCTTGACGGTTTGATTCGCGCGGTGGAGGGCGCTGGCCACGGCGTCCTCAATCGACTTGGACGAAGTGCCGGTGAGATCGATGATCTTGTAGACGGTTTTTTTCATAATGGATTGGATCTGGTGGGCGTTGCCGAGACGGGGGGGATTTTTCGCCACGGGGCGCACTGGGCAGAGGACGATGCCCCGAGATTACGCGCCGGGCCGCCGATCTTCTATGGGGCATAACCCTGCAACCCGCCGCCTGCGGCCGGCGCGTCTGGTGGGGTCAGGTTGGTTTTGCCGCCTCCACAGATCTGAGGCGGGCTCAACCGGCGTTTCGGGGCCGGCATGAGGCCCCAGTCAATTTCACCACCGAGCGCGCGATCATCAGTTCTTCGTCCGTGGGGATGACGCGCACCGTGACCCGGCGACCGCGTTGGGAAATCACGGTAGCGTTCTGCGCGTTGCGCTTCGCTTCGAGTTCGACGCCGAGGAATTCGAGGCCCGCGCAGATCCGGTCCCGAATCGCCGGGGCGTTCTCGCCGATTCCTCCTGCAAACACCAGCGTGTCCAGGCCACCCAGCGCGGCGGCGTAGGCGCCGATCCATTTCTTCGCCTGATAGCAAAACAGGGCCAGGGCGTCCTTCGCGCGCGGGTCACTTTTTTCCCGCGCGAGCAGATCGCGAACGTCGGAACTCTTCCCGGAAATGCCCCGCAGCCCGGACTCGTGGTTTACCATCCGCTCGAATTGAGCCGGCGTCATCTGCTCGCGCCGGGCGAGAAACGAAAGCAGCCCCGGATCCAGATCGCCGGAACGCGTGCTCATGACCAGCCCGGCCGCGGGCGTGAAGCCCATGCTGGTGTCGATGCTCCGGCCGCGACGCACGGCGGCAACACTGGCCCCGTTGCCGAGGTGGGCGAGGATCACCCTCCCCTGCTCCGCCCCCGGATCGAGCCGGCGGAGTTCCGCCATGAGATACGCGTAGGACAAGCCGTGGAAACCATAGCGCTCGACGCCCCATTTTTGGTAGCGCCGCGGGATCGGCAGCAACCGGGCGACGGCCGGCATCGTCCGGTGAAAGGCCGTGTCGAAGCACGCCACCTGCGGGAGTTTCGGGTGGCGCTTCCGGATGGCCTCGATCAGTTCGATCTCACGCGGCAGATGCTCGGGGTCATAAGGCGTCAGGCGGCGCAGTTCCGCGAGGAGCCGGGGCGAGATCCGCTCCGGCGCGGTGTGCCGCATCCCATGCACCACCCGGTGGCCGACCGCCGCGATGGAGGCAAAGCGCGACTGGTCCTCGAGCCAGTCCAGCAGCACGCCCGCGGCGGCGTGATGATTGGCAACGGCGGGAAGACGGCGCGGCGCCGACTCGGCGGGATCGGTGACATGGAACGTCGCGGCGCCCGAGCCGAGGCGGTCGATCCGGCCGGCGAGCACCCGGCGCAGAACCGGACCGGACTCGTAGACAGCGAAGCGAACACTCGACGACCCGCCGTTGATGGTGAGGACGCACGGCCTTTCGTGCCTGGCCGATCGGGCATTACTGGTCACACCCGACCATGAACCGCGGATCGCGCGCCCGCAATGAGGTGACCAACCCATGGAGACCCGCCGACCAGACTGACGGCAGGTTTTCCCGGAGGACGGAAACGGAGGCGGGTTTCACCCCATGTCCCCTGGCGCGGGATTTCACTAATCTGCGCCGCTGAATCGCAGTCGTTCGTGCGCTGAATCCCATGGCCCGTATCCTCCTCATCGATGACGACGACGACGTCCGGACAGTGGTGGGAATGGTGCTGGCTCGTTGCGGACACACCGTGATTGAGGCGCGCGACGGCCAGGAAGGCCTGGACCTCTTTCCCACTGCCGTCGCCGATCTGGTCATCACGGACGTCATGATGCCGAGGAAGGACGGATTCGAGGTCCTGCGGGCGCTCGGGAAAAGGGAGCCACCGGTGAAAGTCATCGTGATGTCCGGTGGCGGGCGGATTGCAGCGGAGAACCCGCTTGATACCGCCCGGCAGCTGGGCGCGGCGCAGGTGCTCGCCAAGCCGGTCTCGGTCAAGGCGCTGATGGACGCGATCCAGGAGGTGCTGGCGTCGGTACCGCACTTCGCCGGTTAGCGGACTTTCAGTTCGGCAAAATGCTCGTGCTGATCATCACGCAGCGGAAGCGTGGTCCCGGGCAGGCTTTCACCGTCGAGCGTGAGTGAGGGCGCGTCGTCCGACGCCGCGGCGAGGCGGGTGATCGTGATGTGATAGACGGTTTGATGGAAGCGGTAGTGGAGTTTGTAGCTGTTCCACTTCGGCGGCAGGCGCGGGTGGAGGCGCAACTGATCGCCCTCCCGGTTCGCGCCCAGGAACGTCTCCACGAGCAGCCGATACATCCAGCCCGCCGAACCCGTGTACCACGTCCAGCCGCCGCGCCCGGTGTGGGGTGCGAGCGAGTAAACGTCCGCGGCGACGACGTAGGGCTCGACCTTGTACGTGGCAATTTTTCCGGGCGTCGAACCGTGGTGGATCGGATTGATCAGGGAGAATAGTTCCCACGCCCGCTCGGTCTCGCCGAGGAGCGCGAAGGCCATGACCGTCCAGATCGCGCCGTGCGTGTATTGGCCGCCGTTCTCGCGCACGCCGGGGATGTAGCCCTTGATGTAACCGGGATTGAGCGGCGAATGATCGAACGGCGGATCGAACAGCTGGATCAGGCCGGCACGGCGGCGGACCAGCCGCTGCTCGACGGACTGCATCGCCTCGCGGGCGCGCTCCGGGGCGCCGGCCCCGCTGATCACGGACCAGCTTTGCGGCAGCGAATCGATCTGGCAGACCGGGCTGGTCTGGGAACCGAGCAGGTCACCCTGGTCGAACCAGGCGCGGCGATACCACGCGCCGTCCCAGGCGTGCTTCTCGATGTTGCCCTGCAGGGTCGCCGCCTGGGCGAGGCAGCGTTCGGCGAAGGCGGGGTCGGGGCGGGCCTGGGCGAGCACGGCGAACTGGGTCAGCACGTCGTAAAGGAAGAAGGCCAGCCAGACGCTTTCGCCGCGGCCTTCGTGGCCCACGCGGTTCATGCCGTCGTTCCAATCGCCGCAGCCCATGAGCGGCAGGCCGTGCTCGCCGAATTTCAGCCCACGCTCGATCGCCCGCACACAATGTTGATAAAGCGTGGCCGATTCCTCGGACGGGTTCGGCAGGTCGTAGTAGGCTTCTTCCTCCGGTTTGAGCTCACGGCCGGTCAGGAACGCCACCTTCTCGTCGAGCACGCCGGTGTCCGCGACGCAGGTCACGTAGCGGCAGGTCACAAAAGCCAGCCACAGGAAGTCGTCGGAAAAATGCGTCCGCACCCCCCGGCCGGCCGGCGGATGCCACCAGTGCTGCACATCGCCTTCGCGGAACTGGTGGGCGGCGGCGCGGAGCAGGTGCTCGCGCGTGAGCGCCGGCTCGGCATGCACCAGCGCCATGACATCCTGCAACTGATCCCGGAACCCGAAGGCGCCGCCGGACTGGTAGAATCCCGTCCGGCCCCAGAGCCGGCAGCTCATCGTCTGATAGAGCAGCCAGCCGTTCGCCATGATGTTCACGGCCGGATCGGGCGTGTCCACGTTCACCGCGCCGAGCGTCCGGTTCCAATACTCCCACACCCCCTCGAGCGTGCTGCGACTACCGTCGGCGCGCCGGAAGCGCTGCACCAGCGACTGCACGTCGGCCAGACTGCGACCGACCCCGAGCCGGAAACTCGTCTCCCGTTCCTCGCCGGCCGCGAGATCAAAGCCGACCTGCAGCGCGGCACAGGGATCGAGGCCGGCTCCTGTCTTGCCGGAAAGGCGGAGACGCTTCATCGCCGCGGGCGCGGCGAGGCTGCCGTTCCGGCCGACGAATTCCTTGCGGTCGCCAGTGAGCATCCGTGACGCGTCGGTCACATCGACGAACGCGATCCGTTCAGGAAACTCGGTGTTGTAGAAGTTGCGCGCCAGCAGGGCGCCGGTCTTGAGATCGACCTCGGTTTGCACGTGCAACAGGCTTTTCTGGCGCAGGTCGCCCAGCACCCATTCCCAGTAGCCGGTCACCGAAACCCGGCGCGGGCGGCCCGAGACGTTGCGCAACTTCAAGACCGAGAACTTCACCGGCGCATCCATCGCGACATAGACCCACAGCTCGGAAGCGAGGCCATTCTCGGTGTGCTCGAACACCGTGTAGCCGAAGCCGTGACGGATCACGTATGGAGTCGCGCCGCGAGCGGGTCCGGGCGTGGGCGACCAGAACCTTCCCGTCTGTTCGTCACGGATATAAAGTGCCTCCCCGGTGGTGTCCTGCACCGGATCGTTGCTCCACGGGGTTAGGCGAAACTCGTGGGAATTCTCGACCCAGGTGTAGGCGCTGCCGCTTTCGGAGATGACCGTCCCAAAGGTCGGGTTGGCGAGCACGTTGACCCAGGGAGCCGGTGTCGTCTGGCCGGGCTGGAGGGTGATGACGTATTCGTGGCCGTCGCGCGTGAAGCCACCGAGGCCGTTGGAAAAAATCAGTTCGCGGGGCGGAAGCGGCTTCGCCACCTCGTACATCGCCTGGCGCGTGGGGATCAGCGCCGGGATCGGCGGATCGAGCACGCTGCGATGTTCCAGCTGCTGCGCGAGGGTGCCTTTCTCGTCGTCGAGGACGATGCGCGCCACGGACTGCAGCAGCACGCGATCCTCGTAGGAAACCTGCTCGAGATGCCGGACGAAGATGCCGCCCGGCTTGTCCAGCAGCTGGGCCTCGAGACCGGACGCGATCACGCCGATGATTTGGTCGTGCAGCGACTGCCGGTAGACCGTCGCATCTTCATTCAGGATCACCAGCTCGACCGTCAGCCCCTTCAAGCGCCAGTAGGAGTGGGCGAGGATCAGCTGGCGGACGATTTCGATCTTCGCCGCGTCGCTGATGCTGAGCAGGACGAGGGGCACGTCGCCGGAGATCCCATAGCTCCACAGGCCACTCTGGCCGCGCCGGTTCGTGCGCAACACCGCGGCCGTGGCCCGGCGGGCGGGGTCGGCGTAAATCAGGGCGCTCGCCAGCCGGCCGTAGAGCTGGGCCTCGACTTCCGTGGCGTTGAGCTGGCGCAACGTGACCTGGCTGTGGGTCCACGCGAGGTCGAAGGCGCGATCAGCCATGCGTGAACTCTGATATTTTTCGACCAGCGTCAGGGCCTCCTCCCGGCTCTCCGCCGCACCCAGCACCAGATCCACGATGACGGATTCCTCCGCCGGCACCGTGATGACCCGGCGGAGGGAGACGATGGGGTCGAGGACAGAACCCACGGTGTTCGCCAGCGGTTCGGCGCCCTGCATCGCCGCCGGATGGGCGAGCGAGCCGTTGCGGCCGACAAACCGGGCGCGATCCGTCTCGCAGGAAAGGAGGCCCTGTTCGCCGCCCTGCCCCAGCATCAGGTGCAGGAGCCACGGCGGCTTCTCCTCCGCGGAGCGGGCGCGGCGGGTGCAGAGCAAAGCAGACAATTGGGGCACAAATTCCGTCTGCACGAAGAGATTGCTGAACGCCGGATGCGCGGCGTCGGCGTTCGCCGGCGCGAGCACCACCTCCGCGTAACTGGTCAGCTCGATCGCGCGCGCGGCGTGCGTGCGATTGGTGATCGTGATGCGCCGCAGCTCCACGTCGTCTTCCGGCGAAACACTGATCTCGGTGTGGATCTCGAGTCCATTGTGATGCTGCCGGAACTCCGCGCGCGCCTGGGTGAAGATGGCTTCGTCCCCCTTCGTGGAGCGCAGCGTGGGCTGAAACGTCGCGGACCAGACATCGCCGATCGCCAGCTCACGCAGATAGACAAACGTACCCCAGCAATCGCGCGTCGCATCTTCGCGCCAGCGGGTCACCGCGAGATCGCGCCACCGGCTGTAGCCGCCGCCGGTGTGCGTGATGGCGACGTGGTAGCGGCCGTTGGACAGCAGGTGAACCTCGGGCGCCGGGGAATGGGGATTGGTGAAAACCCGCATCACCCGTTCGCCCTCGCCCGTCAGCGGGCGCGATTCCTCGAGCTGCAAATCCTCGGACAGCACGGTGGCCGCCGCCTTCGGCATGCGCTCCTGGAGCAGAAGGTCCGTCGCCTTGAGCAACGGGCACGCCATGAAACGCCGTTGCATGGGAAAATCCCGCAGGAGGTTGTCCAGGGCGAGGAGGGTCATCCCCTGGTGATGCGCCATGAAGGATCGGACCGTGGCGCTGGTCTCGTCCGGCCGCAGCCGCGCCGGCGTGTAGTCCACCGCCTCATAAAAGCCGTAGGGCCCGGCGCGCCCCTCGGCCGCGAGGCGCTGCAGGTTTTCGCAGGCGGCCACCGGCGCGACCATCAACGCCATGGCGGTGGCGTAGGGGGCGATGACGAGGTCCTCGGCCAGGCCGCGCTTGAAGCCCAGTCCCGGCACCCCGAAGGCGCGATATTGGTAATTCAGATGGACGTCCGTCCGGTTGTAGCCCGATTCCGAAACGCCCCAGGGCACATCGCGCGATTCGCCATAGGCGATCTGCTGCTGGACGGCGGCCCGGCAGGTGTAGTCGAGCAGGGTGTTCTCGAAGTTCGGCATCACCAACAGCGGCATGAGGTACTCGAACATCGAGCCGCTCCACGAAACGAGGATTGGCTCGGCCTGGGACTGGGATGCGACGAGCAGCCGGCCCAGCGAGAACCAGTGATCCTGCGGCACCTGCCCCAGGGCGATCGCCACGTAGCTGCCCAGCCTCGCCTCCGAGGCGAGCAAGTCGTAGTAACCGGTTTCCCGGCGGTGATCGGTGACGTTGAATCCGATGCAAAACAGGTCGCGCGCGGGGTTGAACAGAAACGCGAAGTCCATCGCGGCCAGCTCCTCGCATTTCACCGCGAGCGACTCGAGGGCCACGAGACGCTCGCGCGCGTGTTCGGCCGCCTCGTGCCGGCAGCGCAACTCCCCGGCGTGATCCGCGCTGGCCCCGAAAGCCGGTTCAAGTCCCTCGGCGCCCGCGGCGAGTTCCCGCACGGTGGGCACCGGTTCGGGCACCGGCGAATTTTGATCGTGGCTTCCTGGCCGGGTGGAAACCGGCAGCGCCAGCCACGGGGCAAGCCAGAGCAGGTCGGCTCGTTGTTCGGCGCAGTTCCGCCGCAGGGTTTCAGCCCAACGTTTGATTTCCTCCGTTTCGCGGGCGAGTGAACTCGCGAGGCGGGTCGCTTCGCCGGTCGCACGATCCAGCAAGGCGAAGGCTTCGCGCAGGGTGGCAGGAGCCCGCGCGAGGTCGCTCGCGAGTCCCTCCAAGCCGGGGTTGGGCGCGAGTTCCCGGAGAACCTCCACGGTGTCATGCAGGCCGGCGAAAATCCGGGGCGTGAAGATCTTTTCCCCGGCCTGTTCCCTCAGCCCCGAGGCCAGCGTGAGCAGATGGCCCGCGAGGTTGCCGCTGTCCACGCTCGAGACGTAGAGCGGCAGGAGCGGCTCCAGCGTGCGCGTCTCGTACCAGTTGTAGAAATGCCCGCGATAGGTTTTGAGCCGCTCCAGCGTGGCGAAGGTGTCACTCGTGCGACGGATCAATCCGGCGACCGGCAGATAGCCGAGGTCCACCGCGGCGAGATTGGCCAGCAGGCCCATGCCGATGTTGGTCGGCGAGGTGCGCGAGGCAATCACCGGGGCCGGAAACTCCTGAAAGTTGTCCGGCGGCAGCCAGTTCTCCTGCGCGGTGACGAAGGTTTCGAAGAAATGCCAGGTCTTCCGCGCCGTGCCGCGGAGAAAGCCGATCTGCCCGGCGGACAATTTCGGCGGGGCGGACCTGATGGGCTGGCTGATCCACCACGCGATCCAGGGCGCGGCGAGCCAGACCCCGAGCACCGGCAGGGCGAGCGAGATTTGGTCCGGCTGCCAGAGGACGAGGGAGATTCCCGTCCCGAGCACGAGAAACGGCGCGAACCACATCGTGGTGTAGAATCCGGCGAGACTCGCGTGGCGGGTGCGCTCGGAGTCGCTCGACGTCTGCCATTCCAGGAGCCGTTTGCGCGTGACGATCAGTCGCAGCAGGGTCCGGCCGATGGCGTCGAGGCTGATGAACGCATCATAGGGCAGGAAGGCGAGCGTGAGCAGGATCTGGCCGAGTTGCCGGCCGCCCGCTCCGGCCACGTTCCGCAGATGCATCACCCAGGGCAGGTCTTCTGGTTTGCGCAGCGCGTTGACCACCGCCGCCAGCAGGCCCGGCAAGGCGACGATCGCCAGCACCAGCAGCGTGCCGAGACCGGCCGGTTCGGGCCGGAAGAGCCACGTGCCGATGATCAGGACGAGCAAGGCCGCCGGGACGAGGCTTCGCCGCAGGTTGTCGAGCAGCTTCCACTGCGAGAGCACGGAAAGCGGATTGGCGATGCGCCGGGCGTCGGCCCCGGGAACCCGCGACAGCAGCCATTGCGCAATCTGCCAGTCACCGCGAATCCAGCGATGACGCCGGTCCGCGTCCACGTTGTAGCGCGAAGGATATTCCTCGTAGAGCTCGACGTCGCTCACGAGGCCGGAGCGGGCGTGACAGGCCTCCAGCAGGTCATGGCTGAGCACCGTGTTCTCCGGGAACCGGCCGTGCAGCGCGCGCTCAAACGCGTCCACGTCGTAGATGCCCTTGCCGATGAACGAGCCTTGCTGGAAGACGTCCTGATAGACGTCGGACACCTCGCGCGTGTAGGGATCGATGCCGGTATCGCCGGCAAACAGCCGGACGAACCACGAACGCCGGGCGGTTGGCAGGCTCACCCCGACGCGCGGTTGCAGGATGCTATAGCCCGCGGAGACGATCCCGCTCCCGGCATCAAACACCGGCCGGTTCAGCGGATGGGCCATCGTGCCGACGAGCTGCCGGGCGGCCTCCCGCGGCAGCTTGGTATCGGTGTCGAGCGTGATGACATACTTGATCTCCGGCAGGATGGCCGTCGCGCCGACGACGGTGGAAAAGCGATCGCGCGCGCCGCCGCGCAGCAGGGCGTTGAACTCCGCGAGTTTTCCCCGCTTGCGCTCGTAGCCCATCCACACGCCTTCGCCGGCGTTCCAGCGCCGCGGTCGATGAAAGAGAAAGAAGTAACTCTGGCTCCCGGCCGGATACTTCTGGTTGAGCCGCTCGACGCCGGCCCGCGCCCGCTGCAAAAGCCCTTCATCCTCCGGCTGGGTTTCCTCGGGCGCGTCGCGAAAGTCGGTCAGCAAGCCGAAGTGCAGGCGGTCATCCCGGTTGGCAAGATGCTGAATTTCCAGGGTCTCGATGAGCCGGTCGATCGCCGCGGCGTTCGTGAGCATCGTCGGCACGGCGACCATCGTCCGGCAACCGGGCGCGAGGCCGGCGGAAAAATCCAGGCGCGGCAGCAGCGCGGGTTTGATGAGCAGGGTCGAGAACCAGTTCATGAGCCCGACCGCGAGCTGGCTGGCGCCCACGAGAAAAACGAGGGTGAATCCGAAAAGGATCCATTCCGGCGCACCAGGCCTTAGCGCCTGCCAGAGATATCCGCCCGTCGCGAGCAACGTGAGCCCGGCGATGCCGCCGGCATAGAACGCCAGCGGAAACCGCCGGATGCTGCGTTCGACGATCGTGCGCCGGGGCCAGCGGACGTGCAACGCGTGTTCCAGCGTCGGACGGCCTTCGTCGATCAGGTAGAAGCCGACGTGCGAGGTCCGGTCGGCGGGTCCATTTTTGCCGGCGCTGGCCGCCGCCAGCTGGATGGCGCGATCGGCGGCGTCCGCCTCGGAGAACCGGCTGTGCCGGGCGACCGCCTCGATGGCGTGGCGGTAGCGATCGCGGGTGGCAAAATCCATCGTCGCATAGACGCCCGCCGCGTCGGTGCGCAGGGTCGCCTCGACGAGACTGAGCGACTCCACGAAATCCTTCCAATCCGTCGCGCCCAGAAAGCGGAGACTGGCGATGCTGTGGCTGACGGAGACCTGATCGGCCGCCTGGCTCTGGCCTTCGAGCTGAATGAGCTGGGCGATCGACAGCCCCTGTTCGGCCAGCTGCTGCTCGAGCCAGCTGCGCGCGAGATGGAGCACGGGACTCTGCCGCGACAGGCGCTGGCAAAATTCCGCCACGAACGAACTGGAGACCGGCAGATTGGATACTGCCATGTCCGCCACGACCACGACGAGCTGGGAGGGATGCTTCTCCGCGATGTCCTGCAAACGATCCACCCACGAATCGGCCAGATCCCGATCGGCGCGGGCGACGGTCAGCCGGGTGGTCACGCGCTGGAGATTCTCAATCAATCCCAGCCGGAGCATGATGGGAACCGCCCAGAGCTCGCCGAGCTTCAACGGCGCCACGGTTTGATAGGCGCCCACGAAGGCCCGCAGTGGCTCCGCATCGATCTGCGCATCAACGTGCGCGATCAACTCGAGCACGACGTCATAGACGCGCGGCAGTCCGGCGGAAGGGCCGCTGGCCAGTCGGGGCAGCTCCCGGCTGTAGCCGCGCGGCAGATGGCGCCGCGCCATCTGGATTTGCTCCTCAATCAGATTGAAGTTGTCGAGCAGCCACTCCGCGGCGGGCGTGACGCGCCGGCCGGGATCGACCGCGATGGTCCCCCGATTGAAGGCCCGGAGTTTCCGTTCATTTTCATCCAGCCGGGCCAGAAGGGGGTTGGAACGGCGGTCCGGGGCGATCTGGTGGGCCGCCGCCAGTTCCCGCGCCACGCGTGGGAGTTGTTCGACGCTGAACAATTCCTTTCGCAAAGGCGGCGGGCTCTCCCGCGCGCGCGCTGCTCCGGCCATCAAGCGTGGCCAGCGGGCGGAGAAGGGCGGCATGATTTTCCTGTTGATCGATCATGATCTCCGGCCCCGCGGGGGGACTGGAATCCCCGACCATCGTCCGGACGAGGCACGGTGCACTGGCAGCCAGGCGAAGCGCCGGCGGGTGGAATCAGCGGACCGGGATTCGCCGGCGGATCGGAAATAAGATCCGGAGGTTCGATCATTTAGATGCGCGAGTGTGCGCCGCGCACCGGAAAATTAATATGGGGTGTAGATCCCATCGGTCCTCGTTTCCCGCGCGGGGACGGATGACGACGCCTCCCAACCCCGGCTGTCAGTTCATCCATTATCTCCCGTGCCACGGAGGGTGCCGTCGGAGGTATCGCAACCGCGGGCGGGCGGAAACCAATTGGTGCCGGGCGGCCTTCCGTCGGCACCGGCCGCACGGATGGTGGACGCTCCCGGGCTCGAACCGGGGACCCCCAGTGTGTGATACTGGTGCTCTAACCAACTGAGCTAAGCGTCCGACAGGGGGCGAAACGTGAAGCGCCGTTTCCGGCGAATCAATCCCGTTCTTCGGTTCGCGCCGCAACGGCGCGAACCTGAGTAGAACCGTCAGCCACAGCCCGACCGATCGTCTGGTCTAGTGACAACTGCACCCGCCGCCGCAGCCACAGCCGTCGCCGTCATGGGAATGCGCGGGCTCAGGCGCCTGCATGCCGGTGCCTTCACTGATCGAGTCGGAGGCCGCACAAAGCATCCCGTAATATTCGTCGCGCGAGATACCCAGCACGGTGGATCCGAAGACCTCGGCGTCTTCCGGCGAAGCGAAGTCGCCATAATTCACGAGGACCAGCTGGTAGAGGACCAGCGCCGGCACGAGTCCCGGTTCGACCGAAAAAAACGGATGCACGTAAAGCCGGTAGCCATCCTCGGGCAGTTCGCCCCTGGCAATCGGATGGGCAAACTCCCCGTCGCGCAGCGGCGTGTCGTCGAACACGAGTTCCACCGGGTAACGCACGCAGGTCCGATCCTCGAGGATGCGCTGCATTTCCGACCAGCCGATCTGCGGGCCGTACTTGTCGCGAATCTCCTGTCCCTTGGAGGCCACGTGGCCGGTGAGGGATTGCTGCGCGTCTTCCAGGGTGAGTTGTTGGGCCATGAGAATCAGTGCTCAGTGAGCAGCCGGCGCGGGCGCCACGACGGGAGCGGCGGCATTCGTCGCGGCCGGCTTTTCGTCAGCCTGGCGCAGCGTGCCGAGGAGAATCGGCACCGACATCCGGAGAAAGAGCGTGTAGCAAAGGAAACCAAAGGCCCAGATGCCGAGGCAGACCAGCGTCTCGTTGAGCGAGGGAGTGTACTCGACGATTTCACCGAGTGGCGAAGGGATGAAGCCGGGGATCACAAGACCCATTCCCTTCTCGATCCAGATGCCAACGATGGCGCAGACGCACGCGACATCGAGCCACCGGAGGCTCCGGGTCAAAGGCATCGCGAGCAGGATCATCGCCGTCACATTCAACCCGATGGCGGTCCAGATCCACGGCACGAGCGCGTTATGGCCGTGCAGCCCGAAGAACAGATACCGGGCGGAGGCGACGTGCAGGCTGTCGGTGTAGAATTCCTTGAAGACCTCGTTCGCGAGCAGGAAGAGGTTGATCATCATCGAAACCTGCACGATCGACCGCAGCGTCATCAACGCGCGATCGGGAATGCGGTAGGCGGTGGTCCGGCGGATCACCTGGAGCGCGAGGATGATGATGGCGGGACCGGCGGTGAAGGCCGAGGCGATGAAGCGAGGGCCGACGATGGCCGAGTTCCAGAAAGGCCGGCCGCCGAGGCCGACGTAGAGGAACGCCGTCACGGTGTGAATGGAAACCGCCCAGAAGATACCGACGAAGACGAACGGGATGTAGAACCAGCGCGCCGGACTGCGACCCTGGTAGCGGCAGTACAGCAGGTAGCCGCAGATATGGACGTTCAACAGCAGGTAGCCGTTCAGCACGATCACGTCCCAGCTCAGCATGGAGCCCGGAAAATTGAATTCACCGACGAGCGGGATGAGATGCCAGAAGCGATCCGGACGGCCAAGGTCCACGGTGACGAACGCGAGGCACATCAGGATCGCGGCGACCGCCAGCAGCTCGCCGAAGATCACGAGATCGTGAAGCTCCTCGTTGCGATAAATGTAGACCGGGATGACGAGCATCACGGCCGCGGCCGCGACACCGACGAGGAAGGTGAAGTTGGCGATGTAGACGCCCCACGACACCTGATCGGTCATGCCGGTGGTAATCAGGCCGTCGACGAGCTGGCGGGAATAGGCATTGAGTCCGACCGCACACAACGCGACGAGCACGCCCAGCCAGGCGTAGTAACGCCAGTCGCCCTCGAGCGCGACGGCGGCGGAGCGGCCGAGAAAGACGAAGTAATTGCGAACGGCGCGGATCATACGTCGAAGTAGTAGAAGAACCGCGGGAGCGTCCCGACCTCCTCCTTGAGCACGAAGACCCGCTTGTGCTTCAGGATCTGGGACACCTCG
>CANJCM010000023.1 GCA_947472765.1 Opitutia bacterium | reverse complement strand
GGCGGCGACGGCCGCAGGCGCGTCGGAGGTGAGCGCAGTCGGGGTGGCCGTGGGGGTGGGGGCCAGGTTGGCGGACCGGTTACCTTGGTCGGTGCCGGTCGGGGCGGCGAAGGAGGGCAGCGGGTCGCTGGTCAGCGTGGTCGTCGTCCCGGTACCGCTGGTGCGCGGCGGGACGGCGGAGGTGACCGGGAGCGAGGCGATCGTGGTGGGGAAGGCGGCGAGCGGGACGTTGCCGCGGGTGGCCAGGGCGGCGACGGCCGCAGGCGCGTCGGAGGTGAGCGCAGTCGGGGTGGCCGTGGGGGTGGGGGCCAGATTGGCGGACCGGTTACCTTGCTCGGTGCCGGTCGGGGCGGCGAAGGAGCCCGCTGTGGCATCTTTGGAGCCGGCATCCACGCTCGTACCAACAGTGTTCGCACGCGGCGACACGAAGGGGGCCTGCCGCGCCGGCGGCGTCTCGGTGGTGGGCGTAGCCGCTGCAAGCATGCGACCGCCCGCCGACGTGCCGGCGACCTGGTCGGAGTGGCTTGAGACCGGGATGGCTGCGCCAGCCGCCCGGGTCGTGAAGGCCTCGGCCACTTGGGAATAGAGCGACTCCGGGCGCGGGAGCGGACCGGACCCGATTTCTGGGGAAGCCGGACCTCCGTTCAAGGTTATGCCACCCCCGAGAGCCGGGTCGGAGGTGGAACGCAGGACCGACGTGGGGGTGGGGCCGGTCAGTGCCTGCTTGAAAGCCGCCACGAGGCTCGCCGGGTCCGTTTTCCCGTTGGTCTCCGCGGCGGATGCCGGGTCCGCGGTCTCGGTGCCGTTTCCGGCCGCGGGCCTGACCTGACGATCGCCCGCCTCGGGGTTCCAGGGGAGCGGGCCACTTGTGAGGGAGGAGGAGAGAGCGGCGGCCTCTTCGTCCAGGGGGGTGGTGCCCCGCGCCAGGGGGTTAGTTGCGTCCATGGGTCGAAGAGGGTTCAACGTTGAAACGGTCGCCGCGGGGTCCGGAGAAATCCTCCAGTTCGAGGTCCTCGGCGACCTCCTGCTCGAGGGCGCGGGCGCGCTGCCAGATCGTGCGGTGCTCGACCAGCTTCTCCAGGTCGCGCACGGCCTTGACCTGGCGCAGGCGGCATTCCTCAAGGTGGGCCTCGGCCCTGGCCACGGTCTTCTCGTGCTGCACGACCTCGTCCTTGAGCTCGAGCTCGCGGTCGCGGAAGGTGCCGATCGTCGCGCGAACGTCGGAGATCTCGCCGAGCTTGAGCGGCCGGCGCATCAGCGAGTCCAGCAGCCGGTTTTCCTCGGCGATCCGCCAGACGGTGTAGTCCACCAGTTCCTGCTGCTTCCGATCGAGGGCGGCGCGGGCCTCCTTTAGCTGCCGCTGGGCCTTGGTCACCGCCTGGGTGGCCTGGTCCTCGCGGTGCTCACGGACGCGCACCATGTCCTGCAGTGGGTAGCCGCTCATTTCACGAGCTGGTGCAGCGCCTCGAGGGTCTGCTCGAAGGAGCTCTGCTCCCGCAGGCCCTGCCGAAGGAAGTTGTTGATCGCGTCGAGCTTCTTGATCGCCTCGTCGGCGACGGCGTCGTTGCCCGACTTGTATTCGCCGATGCGGACCAGCAGTTCGACCTCCTGGTACTTGGCCATCAGCTGGCGGACGCGGCCTGCGCTGCGCAGGTGGTCCTTGCCCGCGATGGCCGTCATCAGGCGGCTCACGCTGGCCAGCACGTCGATGGCCGGGTAATGGTTGGCCGCGCCCAGCTTGCGCGAGAGCACGATGTGGCCGTCGAGGATGGAGCGGGTCTCGTCCGCGATCGGTTCGGTCATGTCGTCGCCCTCCACGAGCACCGTGTACAGGGCGGTGATGGAGCCCTTGGCCGAGCAGCCGGCGCGCTCCATCAGCCGGGGCAGGGTGGCGAACACCGACGGCGGGAAGCCGCGGCGGGTGGGTGGCTCGCCGGCCGCGAGGCCGATCTCGCGCAGCGCGCGGGCGAAGCGCGTCACCGAGTCCATCAGCAGCAGCACCTTCTTGCCCTGATCCCGGAAGTATTCCGCGACGGCTGTCGCGACGTAGGCTGCCTTCAGGCGCTCCATCGAGGGTCGGTCGGAGGTTGAGATGACGGTGACCGCGCGCTTCACGCCCTCCTCGCCCAGGTCGCGCTCAAGGAACTCGCGCACCTCGCGGCCGCGCTCGCCGATCAGCGCGAGGATGATCACGTCGGCCGTGGTGTTGCGGACGATCTGGCTGAGTAGCGTGCTCTTGCCGCCGCCCGCGGCGGCGAAGATGCCCATGCGCTGGCCCTCGCCGCAGGTGAGGAGCGCGTCGAGGGAGCGCACCCCCAGGCTGATCGGCTTCGTGATCAGCTCGCGCGTCATCGCGTTCGGCGGGTCCGCGTAGACCGGGTAGTGGTCGGCGATCTCGAGGGGCCCCTTGCCGTCGAGCGGCTGGCCCAGGCCGTCGAGGACGCGGCCCAGCAGCCCCGGGCCGACCGGCACGCGGTGGACCTCGCCGAGCGGGATCGCCTGGGTGAAGGAGGAGGCGCCGACGATCTCGCCGAGCGGCGTGAGCAGCGCGAGGTTCTGCGAGAAGCCCACCACCTCCGCGAGGATTTGGTGGTCCTCCCAGGGGTTCCGGAGCGCGCAGAGCTCGCCGATCTTCGCGCCCGGGGCGTGGGCCTTGACGATCGTGCCGACGACTTGCACCACCCGCCCGCGCGGGGCCAGGGGCTGCGCGCGGTCCACGCCGCGGTGCAGGCGGGCGGAAAGCGTCTCGGCGTCGAGCAGGGGCGGCCTCATTGGATCGACTGGATCAACGCCTTCTCGATGGCGCGCAGCTGCGTCTCGACGGTGGCGTCGATGACGGCGAACTCCGTCTCCAGCACGCAGCCGTCGGCCGGCAGGCGCGGGTCGACCTTGACCTCGAGAAATTTCACGCGGGGGAAGGCGGTGAGGAGGGCATCGACGCGGCCCTTCATCCATTCGCCTTGGTCGGGCGAGACCTTGACCTGGACCTGCCCGCTCTGGCCCAGGTACTCAAGGGCCTGGCGGACGATGTGCTCGACGCGCTCGCGTTCGCTGATCTCGCCGATCACGCGGGCGGTCGACTTCATCACGACGTCGACCAGCGCCTGCTCGATCTTGGCGAGGTAAGTGTTGGACTGGCCGAGGGTGGCGACGACCTGCTGGGCCATCTCCGCCTTGCCCTCCTCGACGCCCTCGCGGTGGCCCTGCGCCTTTCGCTGCTGGTAGATTTCCTCGGCTTCGGAGCGGATGCGGGCGGCCTCCTCCTCGGCCTGCCGGATGAGGTCTTGGGCGGCCACGGCCGCGGCGTAGTCCGCTGCCTTGAGGACCGGCCCCTGCGTGAGGAAATTGGCTCCCTGGCGGTTCAGGCAAAGCATAGGCGGTCGGAAGCGGGGAGCGTTTCGTGGAGGATGGGCTGCAGGAGGCCCCAAGCCTGGGCGGCCGGCACGGCTTCGCCCGCGGCGAGTCCGCGGGGGAACTTCAGGCGGGCGCGGGGCAGGACCGGCGCCGGCTCGGCGCCGAGGCAGGAAGCGATCAGGGTCCAGCCGGCCGTGGTCAGCTGGTCCGAATCCGGGATGACCGGGATGGCTGGGACGGGGAGGCCGGCCGGCCCCAGCAGGGCCCGGCCGCGGCGCAGGGCGAAGGTGCGGGCGTCGGCGCCGATCCGGGCCGTGACGGCGCGGTGGTCACGCTGCGAGACCATCCGGGTCAGGCTGTTCCAGTGCCATGCGGCGCCGGCAAACCGTGCCAGATGCTCGAGCGTGGCCGCGGGTAGGAGGGCGAGCCGGCGGGGGCGGTGTTCGAAGTCCCAAAAGGTGTCCGTCAGACCAAGGGCCGCGCGCACGTGGCGGCCCAGCCGCTCGCGACCCCGCTCCGTGCGCTCGAGCACAGGGACGAGGGCCGGTTCCGCGCCTGGCACGGTGGCTAGCCATTCCGGCCGGACCCAGCGGTGCGGATACAGGTTCCAGTCGTAGATCTGGCGGTAGAGCTCCGGGTTACCCTTGAGCAGGCTGCCGAACCAGACGGATGTACTCATGCGGCGGCAGGCTGCTTGGCCGCGCGTCGGGAGAGCGTCCGCTGGAAAAACCAGCCGAGGGCGCCCGCGATGAGCGCGGCGGCGGCGGTCACGCCGAGGTTCCGGGGAGAGGTCGCCGCCGAGGCGTCAGCGGGACGGGCGTCGGCGGCCGGCGGGGGCGTCACCGCCGTGGCGGCCGAGGGCACGAGCACCAGGGTGACGTTGTCGTAGTTCAGGCCCTCGATGCTCCGCGTGACCAAGTTCTTGATCTGGGGCGCGAGGCTCTCGAGGTCGAACCCCTGCCGGTAGCGGATGAACACCGCGCAGGAGGAGGGCGTGATCTTTTCCGCGAGCGGGTCGTTGTTCGGGATGACGATGTGCACGCGGGCGCTGGTCACGCCGTCGATGTGCGTCAGCGTGTCGGCGATCTCCTGGGAGAGCGCGTACATGTAGCGGATGCGCTCCTCGGTGGGTGAGCTGACGAGGCCCGCCTTCTGGAATACCTCGCCCATCTTGGCGAACTTCTCGCGCGGGTAACCCTGGGCCTTGAGCAGTTCGACGGCGCGGGCGAAATCATCCGTCGATACCTTGAGCACCCACCTTTCTTCCTTGCCAGGCTCCTTGGTGACGGCGATCTCCCGCGGCCTCAGGATCGCGAGCATCTCGTTGGCCTCGTTTTCCTCGAGCTGGGAAAAGAGGGCCACCTTGCTGCTGCAGCCCACGAGCAGCAGGCAGGTGGCCAGCGGGGCGGCGCGGAGCAGGCGGGCCGGGGCGAGGTAGAGGAGTCGGGAGAGCGGCATGAAAAGAGGCGGGCCCAGACGGCCGGGAGCCGGCTGGGAGGAGAACGGACCGGCGGTTGGATACGGCCTCAGCCGCGGCTGAGTTCCTTGACCGTGTTGGTGCCGGCCTTGGAAGCGTTGTCCACGCCCATGACCGACATCGACCACTTCGAGACGTCGACCTGCAGGCTCAGAATCTCGGAAAAGTTGTTCAGGCCGGACATCTCGTTCTGGGAAACGGCCTCCAGGCGGTGGTTGATCGACTGGACCGAGTCCTGGTAGCTCGTGCGAAAGCGCATGACGCCTTCGAGGATCGAGTCGCCAAAAGAGCGGGTGCCCTCCGTCGCGACCCCGGTGATGGCCTCGGGCGGGGGAAGGCTGGCCCCCGGTTTGGCGGTCTGGGAAGCGGTCTGCTGCAGCAGCGAGCGGAGGCGATCCAGGTCCGTGGACGGGAGAGAGGGGATGGCCTCGACGGCGGCGGCCGGAGTGACCGCCGCGCTGATCGGCAGGGGGAGGGCGGTGGGAGCGACGCTCATAGGACTTTGGGTAGGCTGGGGCTCAGCTGAGCCGTCGGGAGGGCGGAGAGGGTCGCGGCCATCTGGCGGGCGGCCGGGTCCTTGGCCCCGGCCGCGAGGCGGCTGAGGATGCCACGACCCTCGGCTTCCTCGCCGGCAAGACAAAGGGCGCAGCCCAGGTGGGCTTGGACCAGGTCGCTCGGCGGGTTGCCGGCCGGCGCCTGCCCGCGGAGCAAGGTCACGGCGGAGGCCGGCTGGTTCATGGCCATCGCGAGGACAGCCATCCCCACCACGGGAACTTCGCTAGCGGGACGGGCCGCTTGGGCGCCAGCGAAAAGGACGGACGCCTCCGCGTGCAGGCCGTGCCAGACGGACCAGTAGCCGAGGCGCATCAGCAGGCGGACGATCGGACCGGAGGTTTCCATGGTGGGGGGGCGACTGGGGGTGTCAGCGCAAGTTGCTGACCGCGTTTTTGGCAGGTTCCTGGATGGCCTTGCTGAGATTCGAGATGGCGGTGGCAGCGTTGGTGACCTGATTGATGCGCATCTGCAGGAGGACGACGGCGCCCGGATCGGAAAAATCGGTGCTGTTGGCGGCGCCGATGGAGTTGTTGGTCTCGGTCCCGATCTTCGTCGCCATGCTCTTGATGGTCTCGAAGATGTTGGAGTCGACGGTGCCGAAGAGGGGTGTGGTGGTGGTGCCGGAGGTGATAACTGCCATGGGAGGGTTGGGTTATTTAGTTCTAGTTTAGTGAACGAAAACGGATTGGGCTCAGCGCAGGTTGCTGACCGCATTCTTGGCGGGTTCCTGGATGGCCTTGCTGAGGTTCGAGATGGCGGTGGCGGCGTTGGTGACCTGGTTGATGCGCATTTGCAGGAGGACGACGGCGCCCGGATCGGAAAAATCGGTGCTGTTGGCGGCGCCGATGGCGTTAGTGGTCTCGGTCCCGATCTTCGTCGCCATGCTCTTGATGGTCTCGAAGATGTCGGAGTCGGCGGACCCGAAGAGGGGCGTGGTGGTGGTGCCGGTGGTGATGACTGCCATGGGAGTGTTGAGTTAAGGCTTACTTCGAAACTTGGAGGCTGCGGGAAAAACGGATCACATCGATGGCCTTGGCGAGGGCGGCTTCGACCTTGGCGGCGTCGGCAAACTCCGCGGGTGCGAGGCCCCGTTGGATAAGGGCGTGCTGCTCGGCGACGGCTTGGGCCAGGTGGCTTTCCACGGCGGCGTGGAAGGAGCCGTCCCGATCGGCGGCGAGCGCTTCGTCGAAATCGGTCACATCGATGTTTGTCATGGGATCAAGAGGGAGAAGAGGGCTGGGCTTGAGACGGTCAACGGGACGTCGGGCGAAAGCGGAATTTTTCACCCATTTGGGGGATGGTTGGCGTCGGATTGTTAAAGGGAGGCGGCCTGTCTGGCCTGCTGCTGGGCGAGGGCGCGGGCCTCGGTGTCGGCGCGGAGGCGGACCACGGCCTGGTCGTTGGGCAACAGCTGGGCCAGGATCGAGAGCGCGCGCTGGGCGGCGGCGAGGTCGCCGGTGTCCCGGGCCTGCAGGGCCTCAGAGATCAGGCGGATCTTGGTCTCGGTCGGGTTCTTCACGTACTCGGCCGGCAGCGGAGGCAGTGCCTCGGGCGCCGGGGCCGGGGCCGCCACGGGAACGGTGGACGCGGGCAAACTCGCTACCATCGGCGCGGGGCTGGGTGCCGGCATGGGAGTCCCCTCGGGGGCGACCGCCGTCGCCGGAGCCGGGGCGTCCGCCGCGGGAACCGCGGCCGCCGGCGTCGGCGTGTTGGCGATGGTCGTGACGGGTGCGGTGACTGGAAGCTCGGTGGGGCGCTCGGGGGTCGGCGCGGCCGGCGACTCCGCCTGGGCGGTGACGACCGGAGCTGGCGCCGCCGGGGCCGGCGCGGTCGCCGTGGTGGGCACCGTGACCGGACTCTCCGGCGCCGGGGCGGGTGAGCTGGCGACCGGCTGAACCGTGGTCGGGGCGGGAGCGGGTGCCACTTCGGGGGCAACTGGCGCAGTTGGCGTCGGGGGCTCGGCCGCAGGAACGACCGCGGCGGGGGCTGGTGCTGCCGCGACTGGCGTGACTGGCGCGGGGAGCGGTGCCGCGGTGGTGGCCACGGCGGGCGGTGTGGCCGCTGCCGGGACCGGAATCGCGGGAGCCGACGGAGCAGGCGCGGGCGGCGCTTCCGCTGGAACCAGCTGGGTGGCCGCCACGGGAGCCGGTTGGCTCGCGACCGGCCGGGTGTCGCTCAGGCCCGGGGGTGGCGTCGGAGTCGGGGCAGGGATCGGGGCGGGAGTGGGCGCGGGCGGGGTGGGCGCGGGGGTCGGGTTCGGGGCCGCCGCCGGCGCGGGTGGGGCGGCCTGCCTGGGGGCGGGTTCGAGGCGGCTGGGGTCACCTTTGGCGGGGCGGGCGGGCAGCAGGACGGCCAGATCGTCGCCGAGACCAAAAAGCGACGCGCCGCCGTCGTGTTCGAAGCGGGCCTTGGCTCCCTCCAGGCCGGTGAACGTTGCTATGCCCTGGAAGCGGCCGCCGGCGAAGTAGACGGCGCCGTTGGCGAGGCGGACCCAGGCGGGGGCCTCCGGCAGGGTCTGCAGGGCGATCACGGTCAGGGCCTTGTCCGGCGCCACGGCCGGCTCGGTCGAGGCCTTAGATCCCTTCACCGGTTGCTTGGGCGCGGTGACCTCGTCGATGATGTTCTGCAGGCCGGGGACCTCGGCCAGGAGCATCTGCCGGGCTATCTCCCAGTCCGCGGCCGAGGGGGCGGAACCGGCGATCTTGAGCTCGCCGTTCTCTCCGGGCGTGAGGGTGAGGTTGAGCTTGCGGGTGGCGAGGAACGCGCCCGCCGTCTCCACCAAGCGCGGCGTGCTCCAGAGTCGGAGGGTCGCTTCCGGGACTTCGGCGCGGAGGGCGGCGATGAGGTCGCGGTGGGCCGCGTCGGAGTCGAGGTAGCCGGAGATCACCAGCAGGTCGCCCCGTTCCTCGATCCGGATGCGGTTTCCGCCCGGCAGCGAGCCAAGCACGCGCTCGGTGCGGGCTTTGGGGCTGGGCCGGATCGGCTCGCTGGGGGCAGGCCGGAGTAGAAACCAGAGGATCAGCCAGACCGCCAGCAAAGTGCCGCCAAAACCCACCATCCACCAGGCACGTCGGCGCTGTTCGGGCGTCGGTGCGGCCGGCGTTCCCGGCGTGGTCGGCGTGGTCGGGGCGGCGGGCGCCACGGAAGCCGCCGGAGAAAGTGTCGCGGGAGCGCTGCCGGCCGGAGCGGCGGCCGGGGCGGCCGGAGCCGGGGGCGGATCCTTCTCCAGTTCCGGCGCGTCGGCCGAGGACAGCAGCGGCCAGCTGCCGGCGGCCGGTCCCACCACGACGTGGGTCGTGCCGGCCGTGACGAAACTGAAAGCCGGCACTGCGGTCGGGACCTTGACCAGCTTGCCGCCGCAGTAGGTGCGGCCTTCGAGTGCTTCGACGGTGACGCGGCCGCCCTTCCGGGTAAGCGCGAAGTGCCGTGGCGCGATCAGGACGTCGTGCAGGACGATGCTGCAGTCCGGGTCCGTGCCCACGAGCAGGCGGCCGTCGGGCAGCATCTCCTCCACGCCCTGGTGTGGTCCGGATATGATCTTTAGGATCCAATCGCCGTTATCAGCCATGATAGATCGGGGGTTCAGGGTTTGGCCGGAGCCGTTTCCGGAACGGTGGTCGGGACCGGCTCGAAGGCACCCCGCGAGCGCCCGACGGCGACATCGGCGCGGTCACGGACCTTCACCGGATCAATGGACGCCGCCGGCAGGCGGTTCTTTTCCGCCGGGGCGGCGGGGAGGTTGGTGCGGGCTTCGCGCTTCACGTCGACCAGCCGTGGCGTGATGAAGAAGAAACGCTGGGCCCGCGCCTGCGTGCGGTCGGTGCGCTTGAACAGCCCGCCGACGTATGGCAGGTCGCCGAGGCCTGGGATCTGGTGCGTCTTATCGCTGCGCCGCTCGACGAAATACCCGCCGATCAGGAGTGTCCGGTTGGCCGGGACCACCGCCTGCGTGTTGATCGTGCTCTCGCGGGTTGCGGGCACGCCGTCGACAGTCAGGTCGCTGAAGTTCCCGTCCTGCACCTCCACCACCATCCGGAACGAAATCTCGTCGCCTTCGCGCACCACGGTCGGCGTGACCCGGAGGGTTACGCCGGTCCGCACGTTGAACAGGTCCGAGGAGGCCCCGGTGCCGTTGCCCGACACGCGCACGTAGACCGTGTCGTCCTGCCGCAGGTTGGCCTCGACGTTGTCGAGGGTGATGACGGTTGGACTCGTGACGAGCTGGGCCTCGCCCTTCTCCTCCAGGGCGCGGACGCGGGCGAGCAGCTCGAAGCCGCTCACCGGCACCAGCACGGAGGAGGCGAAGCCGGAGGTCCGGACCAGGGCCTGACTGTCGGTGATCGTGCCGCTGGTACTGGTTCCGCCCGGTTCCCGGCTGGCGCCGAAGTCACCGTCGAATCCCGCCCGGGGGGTGATGCCGGTGCCGACGCGGCCGAAGCTCAGGAACTCGACGCCGGCGTTGCGGTTGTTGTCCGTGTCGATGTCGACCACCGCGGCGGAGATTTCAATCACCGGGCTGGCTACGTCGAGCTGGCGAATCAGCTCCTCGTAGAGCGGCAGGCGGGCGACGGTGTCGCGAATGATGACGGCGTTGAGCCGGGGATCGGCCTGGATAAGGACCCGGTTCTCATCGGCCGGCAGCTCATCCCGGCGGACCGGGGACATGGCGGCGGCCCTGGGCGCTGTTTCCTTGCCCGCGGCCGCGAGGCCCGTGCCGCGCAGGCCCGTCAGCTGGTTGCGGCCGGGCGTGGACTCCACGCCCACCGACAGCTCGCCGGAACTCGTGCCCATGATGTTCTGCAGCGCGCGGGCGACGCCGGGAATCACCGACTGGCTGGAACCGCCGCGGACGGTGATGTCCCCGGCCGTGGCATACGTCAGCCGGAAGACGCGGATCTGCACTTGGGAGCCCGCGGCGGCGGCGGCGGCCTCTTCCCGCTCCGTCTGCAGGCGCGCCTGGCTCTCGCGCTCGGCCTCCATGGAGTTCAGAGTCCTCAGGACCGGCTCGGCCACCTCGATGAACTTCCGGCTACCGGCCAAGGTCAGGATGCCTTCGCCGCCGCGGACCGCCTGGCCCAGCGTGGCCGGGCCTCCGTCGAAGCCCAGGCCCCGCAGCGCCGCCGTGGCGCGTTCCGGGGTGACGGCCTCGAGGTTGACCACGCGGGTCTCGCTCGCGGCCGCGGCGTCGATATGCAGGCGGCTGCCGTCCCAGAACCAGAGCAGCCCCGTGGCCTCGCAAACCGCGTCGAGGAACTGGCGGGCCGGCACGTCCTGAAACCGGCCGGAGACCGGCGCCTCGGCCGGCGCGTTCAGCTGCAGCGGCAGGCCCTGCTGGGTCGCGAAGGCCTGGAGCAGCGCCGACGCGGGGACACGGTCCGCCTGGGTCGAGTAGGTGGCGGCGCGCCAAGGAATGCCGGGGGCGGCCCGGAACAGGGTGGTGCCGGCGGTGAGCCCCAGGAGGGCGAGCAGGAGGCGTTTCAAGAGGGGAGGAGTTGCGGCGCGAACGCCTTGATCTTGTTGCGCCAGAACTCGACCTCATTGAGCATCTCCTCGGCTCCGCGGAGGATGGCGGCCGTGAGCCGCTCGTCGCTCGGCCAGGTGCGCCAGAGCACGATGATGTTCTCGTGCTCGTCGAAGCTCAGCACCTCTGGCCGGGCCTGGCCCTTCAGCCGGGCCAGGTTCCACGTCAGGGCCTGGCGAAGAATGTCCTGCTGCACCTGCCAGTTCGCGGAGGCGTTGTTGCCCAGGTTCAGCACCGGTCCTTCCAGGACCACCTCGCGCTCGCCCCAGGGGCCCAGGCGCAGGATCGAGTCACCCACGCGCAGCTCGTAGCGCGAGCGGGCATTGGGGGCGGGAGCAGGGATATCCAGTTCCCGGCAGAGGGCGGTGACCGCAGATTCGAGTGGGTTCATGGCTGTCATGACATGGAAATGCGTCCGAGCGGCTGGATGGTGATCTCTTCCGTGAGCTCCTGATGCGAGAGCACCGGCAGGTCGTAGAACTCCTGCTCGACGAGTTTCCGCGTGTAGCGGCGGACGTCCATCGAGGTCAGGAGGACCGGGCGCTGGTTGCTCTCCCAGAGGTTGCCGACTTCCTTGCGCACCGATTGCAGGAGCTTCTTCACGCTGACCGGGTCGAGGGCGAGGTAGGCGCCGGAGGAGGTCTGGCGGATGGCCTTGCGGATCTTCTCCTCGACGTCGGGCTCGAGGAGGTACGCGGCGATCATGTTCTGACCGCGGCTGAACTTGTAGCTGATGTAGCGGCGCAGGTTGGAGCGGACGTACTCCGTGAGCAGCACCGCCTCCTTCTCTTTCTGGCCCCAGTCGATGAGCGCCTGGAAGATCGTCCGCAGGTTGCGGATCGAGACATCCTCCTGCACCAGCCGCTGCAGCACCTCGGCGATCTTCTGGACCGGGAGCACGCGCTGGACCTCGCGCACCACCTCGGGGAACTCGGCCTCCATCTTTTCCAGCAGGTACTTTGTCTCCTGCAGGCCGATGAAGTCGCCGGCGTACCGCTTCAAGATCACGCTCAGGTGGTACGTCAGCACCTGCGTCGGCTGCAGCACTTGGATGCGGGCCTTGGCCAGTTCCGCCAGGTGCGCCTCGGGCACCCAGAGCGGCTTCAGCCCCGCAAGGAAGCTCTTGTCCTCGACGAAGGGGATCCGGAGCATCTTCAGGGTCTCGGTCTTCTCGCGGGCAATCACGTGTCCCGCGCGGAAGGCGCCCTCGGCGATCGGTACCTCGTGGAGCAGGATTCGGTACTGGTTGCCGGTCAGCCCCTCGTTGAAGCGCAGGTGGATGCCCGGGAACGGCACGCCAAGGTCGTGGTACAGCGCTTGGCGCACCTGGATGAGCTCGTCGTTCATCGCCTCCGCGTCGATCTGGGCCTGGCTGGCGGCCGCGACGTCCATCAGCAGAGGAACGGTGATTGAAAACTCGTCGCCGGACTCCTTCCGCTTCACGGAGACCTTCTGCACCGCCGGCGCCATGGCAGGGAGGTTGCGTGAGTCCTTGGGCGCCTCGGCCTGGTCCTTGCGCTGGACCGCGAAGCCGACGGCTACGGCCACGCCGCCCAGGAGCAGGAAGGGCATCGGCGGGAAGCCCGGGATCATGCCGAACGCGACCATGAAGCCGCCCGCGATGAACAGGCCCTTTGGCTCGGAGATGAGCTGCTTGACCACGTCGCCGCCCAGCGTCGATCCCGCCTCGCCGCCGCCGCGCGTCACGATCATGCCCGCCGTGATCGAGATTAACAGCGAGGGGATCTGCGAGATCAGGCCGTCACCGATCGTCAGGATCGAGTAGGTGGAGAGGGCCTTGGCCACATCCATGCCTTTCTGCATCACGCCGATGGTGACGCCTGCGAGGACGTTGATGCCGGTGATGATGATGCCCGCGATCGCGTCGCCCTTCACGAACTTCATCGCGCCGTCCATGGCACCGTGGAGCTGGCTTTCCTTCTCGAGGTCGGACCGGCGGCGCTTGGCCTCGGCCTGGTCGATGGTGCCGGACCGGAGGTCGGCATCGACGCTCATCTGCTTGCCCGGCATGGCGTCCAGCGTAAAGCGGGCCGAGACTTCGGCCACGCGCTCGGCGCCCTTTGTGATCACGATGAACTGCACGATCGTGATGATCAGGAAGATCACCACGCCGACCGCGAAGTTGCCGCCGACGACGAAGTTGCCGAAGGTGAAGATGATGTCGCCCGCATGCGCCTCGAGCAGGATGAGGCGGGTCGTGGTGATATTCAGGCCGAGCCGGAAGAGCGTGGTGACAAGCAGCAGCGACGGGAAGGTGGAGAAGGCGAGGATGTTCGGCACATACATCGCGATTACCAGCAGTAGGATCGAGAGGGAGAGGTTCGTCGCCAGCAGGATATCCAGCACGAACGGCGGAATCGGCAGGATCATCATCGAGAGGATGAGCACCACGCCGACTGCCAGCAGGACGTCCGCATAGCGCGCCATCCCGAGGAGGCGGTTCTGGAGGTTGATGATGTTAGCCTTCATGAAGGGTGCTCCGGCGTTCGATGATCTTGGCGAGAGCTTGCCGGGCGCCCGTGTCGTCGCCCCCCATCCAAAGGGCCTTGGCGTAGACGAGCCCCAGTACGTGGCGCATGGTCTCGTCGGCGAGGGTGTAGGCGTGGGCCGCGAGGCGGGCCGCGCTGGCTGCCTGGCCGGACTGCAGTTCGGCCACCGCGAGGCAGCGCTCGACCTCGGCGTCCTCGGGGTTGGAGCGGTGGAGGGGCCGGAGCAGGGCGGCGGCCTCCCCGGGGCGAGACTGCTCGAGGTGCAGGTAGCCCAGCACCACGAGGGCGTCGCGCTCGGAACGTGTGAAGAGGGGGCTGGAGGCGGCCATCGGTTCAGCCCTTCAAGAGGGCGTAGCGGAGGGCCTCGCCGAGCTCATGCTCGGCGGCCCGGCGGCGGAGGACCTCCCCGGCGGCGGCGAGCTCGGCCGCCGTCTCCGGGGAGCGGGCGGCGGCGTGCAATTCGAGCAGCCGCTCCGTGGTCCTTTCCCGGAGCTGGTGGAAGCGGGAGGGGGCGAGCACGTCGCGGTCGAAGACCCCCGGCCGGACAGCGTCCAAGATCATGGCATCGAAGGTCTCGGCCTGGAGCAGCAGCTGCAGGCGTGCCTCCACCGCGGAATTGATCGGGTGCAGCCGCGAATCCGCAGGCAGTTCCTCGCGGTCCGGGGCCTCGTCGACGAGTTCGATCCTCGTCAGGCCGACGTGGGGATGGAAGGACTCGGGTGGCTCCTTCTTCATCCTCTGGCCTTCAGGGAGGAATGCTGGCGGTCCAGGGCCGTGATGGCCTCGGTGATCCGCGGTAGCGTGAAATCGCCCGGCTCGATCAGGAAGGTCAGCACCAGTTGGTCGCGAATCACGCCCACCTGCAGGCCGGCGGGCGGCCGGGACTGGTGGTGCGTGGCGCCGAGGAGGTTGGCCCAGTCTTGGTCCCAGGCCGGGGGCAGCGGGCGCGTGAGGCTGACGAGGACGGACTCGCCGTGCGGGCCGGCCCGGTCGAATCCCAGCAGCCCGAGCGACTGGATCGAGAGCACGAGCGTGCCCTGGTCGTTGAGCCGGAGCTGCTCGATGCCCAGGGTGGTGCCGAACTCCGCGATCATTTCGTCGACGAGGTTCATGCGACTTCCTCCCGGGCGATCTCGCGGTCGAGGGCGGTCTGCATGGATTCCAGGAGCTTCTCGCGCGTCTCGGGGGAGGCGAAGAGCTTGAGCGGCAGCGTCCGGACCTTCTCGCGCAGCTGGGTCAGGAAGTAGATGCGGGCGGGAGGCGCGGAGAAGCCCGCGGCCGTCGCCAGCTTCGCCAGGCCGTCCGGGTCGGTCCAGCGCTGGGCTGTCATCTGCAGTACCTCCTTCATCAGGTCGTGGGCGGTGAATGCGGCGGCACCGGCGGGTGGAAACGGGACGGAGGGCGCATCCGGCATGGCTCAGGCGGCGAACAGGCGTCGCGTCGTCGCGAGCAGGTCGTCCAGGGTGCGATAGGTGTTGCCGAGCGCCTGCACGTGGTAGATGTCGTCGACGGCGTTCTTCAGCTGGGGACGCTCCATCGAGGAGGCCATCACCCGGCCGTCGAGGTCGCTGCTGGCGGCGCGGAGCAGGAACTCCAGCGAGTCGGAGAACTTCTCGGCCCCGTAACGGTTCATCACCGCGAGGTAGATGGAGGACACGCTCTGGCCGCCCAGGATGGAAAACCGGTACATGTCGCGCAGCGCGGCGGCTCCCTCGAGGCCCTTGTCCGCGTAGCGCAGCGCCTCGGCGGCGATGTTGAGGCCGGAGCGGATGGCCGGCCCCGCCTCCTTCAACAGCTGCGCCTTGACCGCGCCGAGCCTGGCCTGCAACCCCGCCAAGGCTCCCTCCTTGCCCAGCGACTCCTCCGCGAAGGAGAGCGCGGCGAACTGGTCTGAGGAATCCCCGAAGTGTTCGCCCAGCGCCTGGCGGATCTCGGCCTCCGAGGCCTCGTTACCCATCTTCTTCAGCTGGTCAAGGAAGGCATGCAGCTTTTGGCCGGCCTGCGGCTCGGCCATCTGGTTGACGTAGTATTCCGCCAGCTCGGTGGCGGAGCTCTTGAGCGCCTCCTTGGAGCCGGCCTTCCGCTCGGAAAGGGTCTTCTCGACCTTCTCGGCCACGACGGAGCCGACTTCCTCCGCCGCGTTGGCCACGGCGGAGTTGGCATCCGTCACCTGTACCTTCTGTCCCTGAAATAGCCCTTCCTGGCGCTGCACTTCCACGAAGGGCTCATCCACCGACTGCTTGGCGGTGTAGGCTTGGACTTCTGCGCGAATGGTGCCGTCGATGGCCATGGGAGGTGAAGAGGCTAAGGCTAGTGCTGCCCCGGCCTTCGTGCCGCAAACGCGATCACCCAAATCTCACCTATTCGGGTGATGCGGTGATGCCTTTTGTCCAACTTGGTGGTTTTCGGGCGGAATGGGCGCTGGCCACGACGCTTTTTTGCGGCGGATGGGGATGTCCGCCTCCCAAGAACCTATACACGGAGAAGACACGTGGGAGGCTAAATTCGCGGTCGGCTGCGGTGGAGGACTGACCTACTGGTCCGCCGCTGGTTCAGGCAGAAGCAATTACCTCATCGCGAGGACTCCCGATGAACTGCGGTGGGCCTGATCCCGTTCCGCCGCGTCAGGGCGATGCCCCGAGGCCCCGGCTTCTGGCCAAGCCCCTGCTCAAGCCACGGCCAGCACGGGCGTCTCGACTCCGCCGCTCTTGAACAGCAGCGCCGCCTCGGTCTTCGACCGAACCATCAGCTTTCGGTAGATATTCTTCGCGTGCGAGTGCACGGTGTCCCGGCTGAGTTTCAGACGGTTGGCGATCTCGTGGTAGCGGGCTCCGATGCTCAGCAGTTCGAGCACCTCGCGTTCGCGGCGGGAAAGGCTGGCCAGCGGACCGGAAACCGGCTCCGGCTCGGCGAGGGACTGGATCAGCGCGCGTGAAACCTCGGGAGACATCGGGGACGCCCCGGCGGTGACCTCATGGAGCGAACGCTGCACCAGCGTCGCCGCCGTCTGCCGCAGAAGATAGCCTACGGCCCCCTGCACGAACGCCGCGCGGATGTGCCCTGCGGCCCGCTGGTCGGACATGGCCATCGTCAGCACCTTCCCGGTCAGGTCGCGCATGGCCTCCATGGCCTCCCAACCGGGGGAGCCGGTCAGGTCGTCGCCCAGCAGCAGTACCCTGGGTGCCCGCAGTTCCAGGCAGGTCCGGGCTTCCTGCAGAGTTGCACATTGGTCGAAGACGACAATGCCGGGGCAGCGCGTCAGTACCTGGCAGAGCTGGTGACGGAAGGCCTCGCTCCGGTCGACCACCGTCACAGTGATGATGCCGATGCGGCTCGCGAGGGGATTCATGGGGCGGTCTTTTGGGTTACGCCTGCAGACGGGCCGCGCCGGTATACAATCCCAGCCCTGGATGGGAAAGATCCCCCCGAGCACCCTTGGAAGATGCCACGACTTGTTCGTTTCGCTTGAATCAGGGGGTTCAAACAGGGCTGGCGACCCGTCCAAGCCGTATGTGACGAAATACCTCAAAAATGGTATGAGTTTCCCTCCTGATCCGAGGTCGGGCGGCGCGGTCCCGGCCAGGCGAGACCGGGCTTCAAAGGCTGCGCAAGAGCGGCCCCAGTTCGCCCAGTTTGCGTGACGTCCGCACGCGGGTGCCGTCCCGGAGGATCAGCTTGTACGCACCGTGGAAGGCCGTCTCGATCTGCCGGACAATCGTCAGCCGGACGATCGCGGAGCGGCTGACCCGGTGGAAAACCGCCGGGTCCAGCTTCCGTTCCAGGCTGCCGATGTTCTCGCGGAGCATGTACTTCCGGCCGTCGGCGTGGAGGAGGACGTAGTTCCCGTCGGCCTCGATCCATTCCACGTCCTCGGCCGGCAAGAAGGTGATCAGGTCCTTGGAACGGACGGAGAACTGGGTGAGGTAGCCTTCCGCTGGCTTGGAGGCCGGAGCCTCTCCCAGAGTGCCACCGTCGGCGCTGGCGGTGCGGAGGGCGAGGCAGGCGCGGGCGCGCTCCAGCGCCGCCTGGAGCCGCTCGGTCTTGAAGGGCTTTAGCACGTAGTCCAGGCCCGGCGTGTCGAAGGCCTGCACCGCGTGGCGGTCAAACGCCGTGAGGAAGATCACGAGCGGTCCCGGGACCGGCAGGCGGTCGAGGGTGCCGAAGCCGTCCAGCGCCGGCATCTGGATGTCGAGGAACAGCAGATCGGGCCGGTGCCTCGTCACCGCCCGCACGGCCTCGAGGCCGTCCGCACATTCGGCGAGGACGTCGAGGTCGGGTTCCGCGCCGAGCGCGGCGCGGAGGGACTGTCTCGCGAGCGGCTCATCGTCCGCGATCACGACCGAGATCCGCCGGCCTTCGGCGGCCGGCGTCCGGCCCCGGTTCTCCTCGCGCCGGGAGGCACAGAGGAGTAGGCGGCCGGGACCTGCCAGGCTCCGCAGAGTTGTGTCGTTCAAGTTCTGCAAAAGTGGATCGGTGGTTTGGCTGCTCCGTGAGAGAAAGATTTATGGGGAGGGTTCAAGGGAGGGGGCTCTGATCCCTCCCTTTCATGGATTGAGCAGAGGCGTGGCAGGGGAGACGGTCAGTCTCTCCGCCGTTTTAGGCGGCGTTGCGGACGGGAGCTGGTTTTTTGAGGACAGCGCGCAGGGGCTCCATGTTGAGATAACGACTGCCATCGATCCATTCCTCATGGGTCTCGACCGCGAGGGCGCGGATGAGGCGCAACGCGCGCATCGCGTCGTCCTCCTGCAAAAGCGCCAACGTTTGCGCGCGCGTGGTCGTCGTTATGATCATCTCTGTGATCGGAGGGAACGTGTTTTTTTCGTGATTGTTGATTCGGTCTTAGGGTCAAAACCTCTACCATGATCTCTTTGGTGAGCACCGGGGACACTGCCGTTCATCGCTAATCTGGACTGACGCTTCCCATCCTGCCCGTACCCCGGCGGGCCACAAGCAGCCAGGGTTAACGACTTCTTGTCATCGGCGTGCAAATTGCCCGGTCCAACCCAATAGGAAATCAAACAGCTGGCGTTGCCGGAGCCGGCGCGCGGCCGCGGGCCAGCCGGGCCGAATCGACTTCCAGAGCAGCCACCAGCGAGGCGTATCCGCCGCTCTTTTCGAGCAGTGCCACTAACGCCTTGGCGCGTCTCTCTGAGCTTGAGTCCCTGCAAGCCGCTTAGCCGTGGCCGGCGTGATGGTCTGGTACAACCGACCATCTGCCTCGGTCGCGCGCCAGTCGATTCGACTGGCCGGGTTCTCGCTGATCACCTTCTCGTCGACAAAGTATTGGAAGAACGCTCGGAAATGCTTCACGGAGCTGTCGAACGTGACGTCGCTGACCACGGCGGGCAGCTCATCCATCCAGTCCTCGATCTCGTCGCCCGTCACGTTTTCCAGCGTTCGGTCGGCAAACTCGGCCATCAGTAGACGGACCTTGTGCCGCTTTTGCCTCGCGCTGTCGCCGGCCATCTTGCCAGCCGCGACCTTCGCGTCGATTCGCTCGTTCAACGCCGCACCGGACGCCTCATCGGTGAGGGCACACGCAGAGTGCCGCTTGCGGTCAGGTGGGCGCGCCATCCGGCGACCACGTCCTGCCACACGGCCCCATTGGACGCGGTCTTCCATGCGCGGTACTCCTCGACTTCTGCACGCGTCAGGCTCGGAGAGGACCAAATTTAGCGGCAAGTTCGACGTCGATATCATGACCTGCTGTCCCGAAACGCTCAGCACGTAGGACGAGATGCTTCATGGCAAACAGACGGTGCGAAAGCTCAGCACGGACGATTATCACCGGCCCGACACGTGCCAATGCGTTTAGCTGCAAACTAAGTCGTGACGCCCGCCTCAGTGGGGAGGGGGCAGAGGCGACTCTGACTGTCTCAGGCTCTATGCCGGCGGCATGATTTCGAACCACGCCTTGCCGTCCACCTCGGTGGCCCGCCCCTTGTAGTGCGACCAAAGCATCTTCGGCGAGTTGTGGCAGAGGATGACCGCCGTCCGTGACACGTCCTTCAGGGCGGCGACGTGGTACGAGCAGAACGAGTGGCGCAGCACGTTGCCTGGGTTGGCCACGACGGCGCGGGCAAACGCTCCGCTTTTGGCGTGCATGTACTCCGAGACATTCATCTTCCACGACTTTGGATCCGACCATTTGAGCCACGCCCACAGGTTGGCCGGCAATCCGTCCACGAACTGGCGCCGGCGCGTCTTGATTTTCGACGCCTGCAGAACGATGCCCTGCTGGTCGAAGCGGATGTCGTCGGCCGTCATCTGCGCGACGCTTGAAAAGCGGCCGCCGGCGAAGGCCTCAAGGGCGATTCGGCCCATCATTTCACGGGAGACCGCGCAGTTGGCGTCGCTCAAGAGAAGCTTCCCTTGCGCGACCGTTAGGACCGAGACCTCTTCCTGCACGAGTTTTGGTGGCCGCATGCCCTCGATGGGCGAGTGGGTGAGAAGGCGCTGCACGCGCAGCCAGTTGAAGAGAGAGCGGGCGCGGATGAAGTGTGTCCGCACCGACAACGGCGCCATGTCGAGACCGGCCAGCCACTGGGAGATGTCGGAATGAGTTATTGTCGCGACGTCACGGTCCCCGAGTGCCTCCTTCAGTCGCTTGTGGATCGCGGTGTAGTGCAGGAGCGTCGTCTTGGCGACGCCCTCGGCGGTGCGGGCGGCGGTGAGTCGGTCGAGGGCGGTCGAGACAGTGAGCTCCTCGCGGGCGCCGTATTTGCGCCAGACCTCGAGCACCTCGGACAGCGCAACGTCGTGGCCGATCTGGTCACGAAAGGCCCGCCACTCGCGGATGTTGGCGTCATGGGGGCGCAGCACACGGGTGCCCCGGCTCCGCAGTTCGTTGGCCAGCGTTTTCGCGTAGGTGACCTGGGCTTCGGAAGAGGAGAACCCCTTCGTTTTGCGCTTCCCGTCAACCACCCATTGGACGGCGTACTTCTTCTTCTTGCAGCTCGGCTGGCCGATGAGACGGATGCCTCGCGGAGGAGTCCATTTTGTCGATTTCATACAAAATCATTTTGTAGGATTTCGAATTTTTGGCACCCGATTTTGTCGGGATCAGCCTTTTTAAGCCACTCCTCAAACGGAGCTCTCCTCTGAGAGAGGGAGATGGTGGACTCTACAGGACTCGAACCTGTGACCCCTTCCATGTCAAGGAAGTGCTCTAACCAACTGAGCTAAGAGTCCGCACTAAGGGAGTCGGGGAGTAAGCAGCAGGCCTAAGTGCCTCGGCAAGGAAAATTCTGCGATCCACCGCGCAACGAGTTCGTCCCCGGGAAGGGCGAGGGAGGCCGCGTTCACGCCGCGACCCCGCAGTCCGCGGCGGGCGATCGACGCAATATCGTGACTCCCGGCGAAGTGCCGCTTGAAACGCGCCGCCTTTTCGTGCGCAGATCGGGGGATGCTCCAATCGCTTCGAATTCGAAACCTCGCGCTGCTGGAGGAAGTGGCGCTCGATTTCGAGGCGGGTTTCACGGCGGTCACCGGCGAAACCGGCGCCGGCAAAAGCATCCTGCTCGGCGCTCTGAGCCTGCTCGCCGGCGAACGCGCCGACAAGACGGCCATCCGGCAGGGCGCCGCGGCGGCGGAGGTGGAGGCTTCGCTCTACTTCGCGGATTCGCGCCGCATCGACGCGGTGCTGGCGGAACTCGGCCTGCCTGCCTGCGAGGAAGGTGTGCTGATTTTGAAGCGCAGCCTGCCGCGCGACAAGGCGCCCCGGATCACGGTGAATGGCAGCTTCTCGACTCTGGCGTCCCTGCAACGCCTCGGGGAACACTGGATCGATTTTCACGGGCCGGCCGAGCCGCGGCGCCTGCTGAAGGAAAGCTGCCAGCTGGAACTGCTCGATCTCTTCGGGCGAAATTCCGAGGCGCTGGCGGCGTATGCGAAGAGTTATCAGGCGTGGCGCGACCTCGTGGCCCAACGCGACGAACTGACCTCCGCCGAGGAATTGTCGTCCGAGCAGGCGGACTTTCTTCGGCAACAACTCGCGCGCCTCGATGCGCTCGAACTGACGACCGAGGCGGTGGAAACGCTGGAGCGCGATTTCCAACGGCTGAGCCGGGCGCAGGAACTGACCGAACTCGCGGAGACGCTCTCCACGGGGCTCGCGGGCGAGGACGGAGTCCAGCCTCGGATCGCGGCGTTGCTTCGCGAAGCCCGCCAACTCGAGAGCGTGGACGCCGCGAGCAAGCCGCTCGCCGACCGGCTCGCCTCGGTGGTCGTCGAGCTCGACGATCTGGCGGGAGAGTTTTCCTCGCTCAGCCAGCAATTGCAGTTCGATCCCGAACAGGCGGAGTCGTTGACCGAGCGGATTAACACCTGGCTCGAGGTGAAGCGGAAGCACGGGGGTGAACTCTCCGTCGTGGTGGCGGCGCGGGAAACGATGCGACGCCGGCTGGACATGCAGGGCAACCTGGCCGGCACGCTCGCCCGGCTCGACCAGCAGATTGACACCGCGGCGCGGCAGGCCCGGAAGGACGCGCAGGTGCTGCGGACGCGGCGCGAGAAGGCGGCCCGTGAGTTGTCGAAGGTTGCCGCGGCCGGCATCGCGCAACTCGGATTTGCCAGGGCGGAGTTCGTCGTTCGCGTTTCGGCCCGGCCGGAACTCACGCCGTCGGGTGACTCCACGTGCGAGTTCGTCTTTTCGCCGAACGTCGGGGAAGCGCCCCTGCCACTGAACCGCATCGCTTCCAGCGGTGAACTTGCCCGCGTGATGCTCGCGCTGAAGACCGTCCTCGCGGACCTCGACGAGGTGCCGCTGCTGGTGTTCGACGAAGTCGACGCGAATGTCGGCGGTGAGATCGGTCGCGTCGTCGGCGAAAAGATGGCCGGGATCGCGCAGCATCACCAGGTGCTGTGCGTCACGCATCTTCCGCAGGTCGCGGCGCGCGCGACCTGCCACCTGGTGGTGACGAAGGACCAGTCCAAAGACCGGGCCCGGGTGGCCATCGCCCCGATTCAAGCCAGCCGGAAGACCCGGGTGAGCGAACTTGCCCGGATGCTCGGTGACCGCTCGGCGAAGAGCGCGCTGGCGCACGCGGAAGAGTTGCTGGGGCGATAGCGCGCCCCTCCGGCGTTGGAGCTGGATCCGGTCATGCTGCGGCCCGATCCGGCTTTCGCGCGGTTGCGCGCGAACCCCCGGTTTGGCGAGCGCGTTTCTCAAACCGCCCCAGGGCGATCCGCTGCCCGGGCTTACTTCGCTTAGGCCGGCTCGGCGACCTTGGCCGGGGCAGTGCTGCGGAAGCTGCGCCACTTCTCGAGCGGCAGGCTGGCGAGCCCGATGATCGCGAGCTGGCTCACGACGAAGCTTGCCAGCGCGACGAACGCGGCGTCGGTGAATCCGTAGCTGTGCAGGCCGACGCCCAGCATGTTCGTCCCAAACCAGCTCCAGCTCGTCACGATGTTGCCGCCGACGGCAAGAATCATGAGGCCGCGTTGCTTGATCATCCCGCCCCACCGGGCGTGGAGGATGATCGCGTTCCAAATCACGATGAGCAGGGCGCCATTTTCCTTCGGATCCCAGCCCCAGAAGCGGCCCCAGGATTGGTCCGCCCAGATACCGCCGAGGACGGTGCCGACGAAACTGAAGAGCGTCGCGAAGCATACGATGCCGTAGACCATCCGCGTCAGGGAGTCGGCGGTCGCCTTGTCGAGCGAACGGGTGAACAGCCCGCGAACGATGTAGATCAGCGCGAGGAAGCCCGAGAGGAACGTCGCGGAGTAGCCGGTCGTGACCACGACGACGTGCGTCGCCAGCCAGAAGTTGGAATCGAGCACCGCGCGCATCATCTCGAGGGTGTCGCCGCTGAGGGAGAGGTGGTGCGCCACGAGCAGCGTCGCGAAGCCCACGACGCCGGCCGCCACGCTGCCCACCGCGTTGCGGTAGAAATATTCCAACACGAGGCAGAGCGCGACCGCGCCCCAGCCGACGAACAGCGCGGACGAGTAGAGGTTTGTCACGGGCGGGCGGCCTTCGAGCCACATGCGGGCGAAGATGCCGCCGGTGGAGAGGACCCACGCCACGGCGACGAGCCAGAAGGCGGATCGTCCGAGGACGTCCGGCCACTTCAGCCACGAGAAGATCGCGACCAAGAACGCGAGGCCGTAGAACTCCATGCTCAGGTAGAACGGCTCGGCCGCATTGAAGCGGGCCTCATAGCGCGCCTTCTCGAGCTGCGGACCGAAGCGCTTCTCGAGTCCGCTCCGGTAAAGCTGAACGAGTTTGTTGAACTGCTCGGGCTGTTCCTGCCGCCAGGCACGCGCGAGTCCGGCGTAGGCAAGGGCGGCGGGGTTGACTTGCGATGTCTGGAAACTCTCGAGCAGCGCGGCGCCGGACGTTTTCCAAGCCGTCGGATCTTTTTCGCCCGCGTCGGGCGGAATGACGCCGAAATTCGAAACCTGGCCCATGGCGCTGAACATCTCGCCCATCTCCATCATCATGCCGGCCATCGTCTCGTTGTGCGGCTGGTTGGCCTGCTTGGCCTTCACCGCCTCCACGCCCGCGGCAATGTTGTCCTGGAAGCTGAGCAGCTCGTTCAGGAAGTTCTCCCGCCCGGGCATGACGAAGGCGTGCTGGATCCGCTGGTAATGGATCAGATTGAAATAGAGCTGCATGATCGCGCTCTGGAACGGCGTGCGCACCGCGCTCTCGACCGGTTCCGCGAGCCGCGCCTGATCCTGGATGGCGGCGCGATGCGGCCAGATTTCGGCGAGCGTGAACCGCCGGTGCCGGGAGGGAATGAAGCCCACCAGCGCGAGCACCTGCTTGGCCGGGCTCGTGTAGTTGATCTTCAGGTCCTCGTCCTTCTTCCCGAGCAGCGCCAGCACGTCGGGGTTGTCGATCGCGAAAGTCGGATAGGTGTCCGCCTTTTCCGGGCGGAAGATCACGTCGAGCATCCACTCCGTCGGGCTGCCGACGAGGTCACCGCTCAGCAGCGGGGAACTCACGCGCTGGCGGCCCTGCAGGCGCAGCAGCGAACTGCGCGCCTCGGTGTCGATGGGCTTGATCCGGCCGTTCGCCAGCAGCGGGAGCTGCCCGAATCCCACGAGGTCGTAAGGCCCCTGGTTCTTCGGCGGGACGAGGGACTTGCCGACGTAGAGGACGGCGACGATCAGGACGAGGAGGGGAAGGAATTTTTTCATGCGGCGGCAGCGGCGGCGGCGATCCGGCGGCGTTTTCCGAAGAAGCCTGCGAGATGGATGCAAAATTGAGCGACCAGTCCGATCGCGATGAGCGAGCAGGCGAGGTAGGGTAGGAGCCAGCCGGGATTGCGGACGACCTGCAGCACGGTGACCTTGTCGTTACCGGGTTCGAAGCTCGCCTGATAGAACGTCAGCCCGGCGTAGCGCAGCGGGTTGTTCATGTAGATCAGCACTTCGCGATCGTCGCGGCCATCCGGCGTGGTGAGACGAATCTGGCTGGAGAAGTTCTTCGGGATGTCGGTCCCGGCATACACGTCGTGGCTGAATTTCTGGAGGGTCAGCGTGTAGGGCTTGTAGTTGCGCGTGAAGCGCAGCGCCACGGAGTAGGTGTGGCCGTTATGCTCGACGATCTGCTCGGGCATCCGCGTGTCGGCGGTCACCAGCCAGGTGCCGAGCGTGCCCTCGGCCGTGAGCAGTTCGATGTAGGCGGCGGGCAGGTTGCGCTCGTCCTGCTTGTAGGTCATCCGCAGCGGCGTCATCACCGCATTGAGTCCGACGCCCTGAGTCGCCGGCGTCGGCGGTTCGCTCGCCCCCATGGGAGCGGTGGACGGCGCGCGGGCGCGAAGATTGGAGTTGGGGTGGAATTCCTTGATCGAAACCCGAAACGGGAGCTTCGGATGCTGGACCACGCCGCCCTTGGCGAGCAGCCCCTCGGGAATCACCACGACGTCATCGAAGTCCGGATTCGTCGTGTCGATGATCGCGAGTTCGTTCCCGCGGTAACTCTCGGAGTAATTCTTCGGCTCACCCTGCACCAGTCGCATGCTGAAGTCGTCCTGCAGGATGCCGGTGAGCAGCTCGCCGATGAGCAGCATGATCAGGCCGACGTGAGTGAGAACAATCCCGGCCTTCTTCCATGCGAACTTGAAACGGTAGATATGCGCCGCGAGGAGATTGAGCAGGAGCAGTCCGCCGATGAAGTAGCCGCCGGGAAACACCGGCACGGGCACACCCCGGATTTCCTGGAGCACGAAAAACGATCGAAACCACTTCGTCTGAATGCCCCAGACGCCGAGGTTCGTCTGATCGAGCGTGGCTCCGAAAACGAGGATCATGCCCAGCACGAGCAGAACCACCGTCAACTTGAGCGAAACGAAGAAGTCGCGGAACTGGCGGATGACGTCGTTCATGGCGCGGCCGGCTTCACGCTCTCGATGAACGTCATGAATGCCGCCTTTTCCTTGCCGACCAGCGCGTCCTGACCCGTGAGCTTGAAGAACCAGGTCGCACCGTTGAACGGCACCATCGCGCCGAGCGTGCGTTTCGTCCCGGCGCCTTCGCCGACGATGTCGAGGACGGCGATCTTCAAGCCGTTCTTTTCGATCCGGGTGACGGCCTTGGGTAAATCCGCCGCCGTGATCGGCGGGAGATTGGTCTGGCCGCGCCAGCGGTTCACGTTGGCGAGTTCGCCGCCGACGTCGCCCGGAAAGGCGGTGATGGAAAGCTCGGCCTCGGAGGTGCCTTCACCGGCGATCAGGTAGGTGCCCTTGCGCATCGCGGAAGGGGGCTGGGCCTTCCAGTGCTCGGGCGCCGTCCAGGACAGGTTGGCGCCGCCGGCCGTCGGGACCGCGGTGTTGGCCATGCTACCTTGGGCCGCCGGAGGCGGCGCGGGACGCGGGGGCGTCGGGTTCGCCGTCACCGCTGCCACCTGCGGGACTTTGGTCTTCGCGACCCGGTAGGTCTCGATTTCGGCCTTCTCACAGGCCGCGAACAACAACGGGACGAGTGCAATGATGAGGCGACGGTTCATGAGGGAAACTAAGTCACTGCTTTGAAGGGAAACTTCAACCCAATCCGGGCAAATGAACCGGATGGCGAAACGTTGGGCAAGTTTCGAACCCAACGCCGGGGCGCGGGGCTCCGCCACCAGAGTCTTTCCTCGCGGCACCGGGAATCCAGCCAGACCGCCGCTTCTTAAGGTCGCAGGTAGACCGCGAAGAGCCGGATGGCATTGCGCTCGCGGCCTTCGAAGCGAATCCGCAGCCGCAGGACGGCGTCCGCTGGAATGCGCTCCGAAGTCGTCCATGCCACCGGCACGTCGAGCCCGGACTGGGCGACCCGCGCCGCCTGATCGCCCGCGTAACCCGGGAGCGGACGCTCCTGTGCGTCGAGAACTTCGATCCGGAGGACGGAATCGGGACCGAGGCCCTCGGCGTTGACTGAGACCCGGACGGCCCGCCGGGTCTCGATCGTCGTGGTCACGAGGGTCGCGTCGCGCTCGGGATCGCGGGTTTCGAGCGAGCCGAAACGATCGCGGGCGAAGGTCAGAAGGCCGACGCCGCCTTCCCGCGGCCACGCTCCGCCCGTGCGGGGGCCGCCCGACTGATCCATCGGTGCGCCGTACCAAATGTAGGTTTTGTCGCCGACATTGGCAAAGGCCTGTCCCTGGCCGAGCCCGCTGTGATCCCAGTCGCGGCCGCGTTGGCCGACGGCGCCGAATTCGAACTCGGGCTGGGGCTCCCGAAAATGCAGGCCATCGTTGCTGATCAGCAGGGCCAGCGGGTGGGTGATCTTGGTCCAGTCCTTCGAACCGTGCCAGAAGCCGGTCACGCCCAGCAGGACATTTCCGCGGTTCCAGACGCTCGCACCCTCGTGGGTTTGCTCGGTGTCACTCGAAATGGCAGTGCTCGGAGATCCGATGAAACCGGGCGGCCGGGCGAACTGGCCCTCGCGGGCAAACGCCATCGTCGAGGTCTCGGACCAGTTGAGGAGGTCCGGCGAGCGCCACAACTGGATGTGCCGGCCGTAAGGCGGCATGGCGGCGTGATCGAGGAGGCTTTGATGAATCGCCTGGCCGGAGATATAATACATGCCGTTCCAGCGATAGAGTCCCGAGCCCTCGACGTGCCGCAGGAGCTTGAATTTGGCCGAGAGCGCATGCGAACCGTCCGTCACCAGTTCATCGGCGACACGCCAGTTCAGCCCGTCGGCGCTGTACAGCGGCACGTAAACATTATGGCCGCTCCACTTGGCCGGGTCCGGCTGTGGATCCGGCAATCGGTACTGCCCGGTGTCGACCAGCAGCGCCATCATCTTGTAGCGGCGGGTCGGATCGCGCTCCTCGGGTTCGTGCACGACCAGCGCGTGATAGCCGCGGAAGCCGGCCGGCAGGCCAAGCAGGTTGTTGTCCCGCTGGCCGCGGAAGTCCGTCAATCCGAGATTCGGTTTGGTCCAGGCGATGCCGTCCGGGCTCTCGGCATACGCGAAACGCCAGCCCCGGCGATCGAGCGCGCCGCCCTGCATCGGGTTGACGAATCCGTCGGCCGCGGCGGCGATGTACCACATCCGGAATTTGCCATCGACGCGCAGGATCGTGCCGTAAAAACGCAGCTGCCACTCGTCCGGCGTGCCGGGCCGGCCGATGGGCATGACGGGATTGGCCGGGTGCTTCTCGGCCCGTTCCATCGTCAGTTGAAGATTCCCGTGGTGTGGGATCGAATGGTCGTCGAAGGCGAACAGCACCGCTTCGTCGACTTCCGTCCCATTCAGCCGCAAGGCCGGCCGCTCGGCTGCGGTTGCGACGGGAATGAGGACTGAAACCAAGAGGCCGAGCAGGGCGGGATACTGGAATTTAAGGGCCTTCATACCGGACGGGGTTGGTGGGGAAATCCACCGTGGTTGCGCCGGCAATCCTGCCAACGAGGATTCACCGGTAAAGAAAGCGAGCCGGGCAACGCCGCCGCCCCTGGCTTGTCGGGCTTTTGCCTTGGCCAGCGCGGACGTGAACGGCAGATCAGGGATCATGACGCTCTCCGCCCTGGGCGATTCGGCCATCGTGCTGACGCTGGCCGACGCCGTGGACGAAGCGGTCGTGGCGCGGGTTCGTCGCCTCGCCCTGGAAATTGAACGAAGTCGCCCGCACGGTGTGCTCGATGTGCTGCCGGCCTTCGCGAGCGTGACGGTGCACTATGATCCCATTGTGACCGGTGGATTCGCGCCCTTGGTCCGGGAGTTGGAGCACCGGGTTCAGGCCTTGGACGAAACGGCGATCGCTACGGCGGGACGCGAGCGGGAGATTCCCGTTTGGTATGGTGGCGAACAGGGTCCGGATCTCCACGAGGTGTCGGCGCAGCACGGGCTCACGGCCGCCGAGGTCATCGCGTTACATTCCGGCGCAACCTATTTGGTCCACGCGATCGGTTTTCTCCCGGGCTTCGCCTACCTCGGCGGGCTGCCCGAGAAACTGGCCACGCCGCGCCGGTCGACTCCCCGGACCTCCGTGCCGGCCGGCTCGGTGGGAATCGGTGGCGCGCAGACCGGTGTTTATCCGCGGCAGTCTCCGGGAGGCTGGAATCTTATCGGCCGCACTTCGCTCCCGCTCTTCGACCCGAATCGGACGGAGGCGGCGCTGCTGCAGGTGGGCGATCACGTCCGCTTCCGGGCGATTGCGGAACCGGAGCCCGCGACCGCCGGCACTCCGTGCGTGCCGGAGACACCCAACCAAAATACCGCGCTCGAGGGCGGTCCTGGATCCGGAATCGAAGTGCTTGAGCCCGGGATGTTGACGACGGTGCAGGACCTCGGGCGCACGGGACATCGGGCGGCCGGGGTGGGGCTGAGTGGGGCCACGGATTCATTCGCGCTGCGGGTCGCCAATTTGCTCGTGGGTAATTCTGAGAACGCCGCGGGACTCGAATTCACGCTGATCGGCCCGGTGTTGCTTTTTCGCCACGACACCATCGTCGCCGCGACGGGCGCGGTCTTCGACGCGCTTCCGCCGTGGCGGCCGGTCATGATTCCGGCCGGAACGCGATTGAAACTCGGTTCGGCGCGAAGTGGTTGCCGGGGGTATCTCGCCGTTGCGGGCGGCATCGCCGTGCCGGAAGTCCTGGGCAGTCGCAGCACGCACCTCCGCGTTGGACTCGGCGGTTACCTCGGACGCGCCCTGGCCGCGGGCGATCTGCTGCCGACCGTGGCATCGGGCCGGAAAGTGATCGGTCACTGGAGAATCGATCAACGAATTCTTCCGGCGTACTCCGCCCATCCGACGGTGCGGGTCGTGCGTGGGGCGCAGGCGGACGAGTTCGAGGCGGATTTCCTGCCCCAGTCATTCACGGTCAGCCCGCAGTCCGATCGGATGGGTTTGCGGCTGCGCGGCGTCGCAGCGCAACGGGCCAGCCGGCGCGAGCTGCTCTCCGCGGCGGTGGTGCCGGGAACGATTCAGGTGCCGCCGGATGGCCAGCCGATCATCTTGCTCGCGGACGCGCAAACGCTCGGCGGTTATCCGCAGATCGCGCATGTCATCACGGTCGATCTGCCGCTCCTCGCCCAGCTTCGGCCGGGCGAGCGGGTGAGCTTTCGCGAGGTGTCGCTGGAGGAAGCGCACGAGTGTGGTCGCCAGCGGGAGCATGCCGTAGCGCTCCTGCGTCAGGGACTCGCCCAGAAACTGCGGTGAGCTTTGACTGTCCGTGCCATGGATACCGCGATGAAACGAATCGATCTCAACTGCGACCTCGGTGAGGGGGCCGGCCATGACGCGGAGCTGATGCCGCTCATCACCTCCGCCAACATCGCCTGTGGAGCGCACGCCGGCGATCGCTCGACCATGATCGAAACGGTGAAATTGGCGCTCGCACACGGCGTGGCGATTGGCGCGCACCCAGGTTACTTCGACCTGGAGAATTTCGGACGCCGCGAACGATCCATTACCCCGGAGGAGGCCGCGCGCATCGTGGTGATGCAGGTGGAGCAGCTCTCCGAAATCGCCGGGGCGAAGCTGCGGCACGTGAAGCTGCACGGCGCCCTCTATAACCAGGTTTCGGCCGATGCCGCGCTCGCGGAGGGTGTCGCGACGGAGCTGGCGCGGCTGTGGCCAAATTTGATCCTGTACGCGCTTTCCGGCAGTGTGCTGACGCGCAGCGCACGGGTGCGTGGCTTGCGGGTGGCGGAAGAAGTCTTCGCGGATCGCACCTACCAGCGTGAGGGCCAGCTGACACAGCGCTCGCAGCCCAACGCGTTGATCACGGACGAGTCGGTCGCGGTCGCGCAGGTGATGCGGATGGTGCAACAGGGGGTGGTGCGGGCAACCGAGGGCAGCGACTGGCCAATCCGGGCCGACACCGTGTGTGTCCACGGGGACGGCGTGCACGCGGTCGCGTTTGCGCGCCGGCTGCGGGACGAACTCACGGCCGCCGGGGTCGTGTTGAGGGCGGCCGCGTCTCATTGAGATTCGCGCAATGGCCTGACGCCTGTGGGAGTCCAAACCTCCCGCCGCTCACGCAACGGGCCACGAATGAAATGTAGCCCTGCCCGTGAGGGCAGGGACTTCGTCAATGCGCGCTTCAATTCGTCCCGCCTGTCACGCAGCGGGCCACAACGGACAACTTCCTTTGCTTCGCGAATCTTCCCTGTTCAATCGGTGCGGAAGGTTTTGCGCCGAGGACAACACTGCGTGACGCTGGGCCACTTCCGCCATGAAATCGGCCCCCGTCCTCGTCACCGGCTTTGAACCTTTCGGCGGCGACGTCGTGAATCCGTCCGCGGAGATTGCCCGCGCCCTCGATGGCCGCGTGATCGCGGGGAGAAGCGTAATCGGCGCCGTGCTGCCGTGTGTGTTTCAGACTTCGACGCCGGAACTGGCCCGCTTGCTTCGGCGGCATTGCCCCGCCGTGGTCATTGCCACTGGGCTCGCGGGTGGTCGCGCCGAGATCACGCCGGAGCGGGTGGCGATCAACCTGGATGACGCGCGCATCCCGGACAATGCCGGCGCCCAGCCAATCGATCTTCCGGTGGTCCGGGGCGGGCCGGCGGCGTATTGGTCACGGCTGCCGATCAAGGCCATCGTGGCGGCCTTGCGGGAGCGGGGGATTCCGGCAGCCGTGTCCCAGACGGCGGGTACCTTCGTCTGCAATCATGTCTTCTACGCGCTGATGCACGCGCTGCGCCGCCAGCCGGGACTAAAGGCGGGCTTCATTCACGTGCCGGGATTGCCCGGGCAGGTCCGCCGTGGGCAGCCGAGTCTGTCTCAGGCGAAGATGATCGAAGCGATTGAGATCGCGATCGAGGCCACGCTTGTGGCCCGGGTAGGTCGAAGTGAGACGGGCGGGACGCTTGCCTAGAAAACGGCCGTCGAAAAGCAGGCGTGCGCTCTCCTTGCCCGTCCAAATCTCCCGCTGCTCACACAGCGGGCCACGACTGAAAAGTGGCCCTGCCCGTGAGGGCAGGGATTCAAAACGCAACGTCAGAAGGAGAGACTAGGCTCAATCTCAACTTCGCGGCGGCGCCGACTCGATGGCGACGACGCACACGTCGTCCGCAAACACGGTCCGGCCGCTGTGCGTCTGCACCGTGCTCAGGAGCTGGCCGCAGACTTCGCTGCCGTTGAGGCTGCGGTGGGCGGCGAGCCATTGCTGGAGCCGCTCCTCGCCGAACATCTGGCCGGCGTCGTCGGAGGCCTCGAGCAGACCATCCGTATAGCCGAGAAAAAGATCGCCGGGCAGGAAGCTGCATTCGTGGCGGCTGTAGGCGAAATCAGCGAGCAGGCCGGCTGCGGGTTCCGGGTCGGCGGGGGCGAGGCGCACGATCTGATTGGCCTCGCGGTGGACGACAAGCGGGGCCGGGTGCCCCGCGTTGCCGTAGGTCAGGGTCCGGGCCGAGAGATCGATCACGCCGAAAAACACCGTCGCGAACACCGGCTGGCCGGTCTGCTCCACGATCGGCATCAGGCTATGATTGATTTCGGCGAGGACGTGGATCGGGTCCGCGCCGCGCACGCCCAGTTCCTCCACGATGCCGCGGATCAGTCCGGTGAGCAGACCGGCGCGGACGCCATGCCCCATCACGTCACAGACGAGCACGCCGCACTTGGTGTCCGAAATCTGGCTGATGTTGAAGAAGTCGCCGCCCAGCGTCGTTGTCGGAATGTACCGGTGGGCAAAACGGAGCGCGCTGCGGGCCGCCTCCACGCCGCGGGGGAAAGCCGGATACGGCCGCAGCAGGAACGCCTCCTGCACCTGCCGCGCCATTCGCAGATCAGTCTCCATCTCCGTCGTGCGCCGCTGGAGTTCCTCCTCCGCGTGCTTGCGCTGCGTGATGTCGTGGCTGATTCCGACGAGGCCGAGCAGCTGCCCGGCCAGGTCGTGGAAAGGCACCTTCGTCACCAGCGACCAGTGCACGCGGCCCTCGGCGCCGAAGTCGGACTTCTCCTGGTTCAGGATCGGCTCGCCGTGAAACACCTGCTGGTCGTCCGCCAGCGCCTGCTGGCCGCGGTTGCCCGGGAAAAAATCGGCGGTCGTGTGGCCGAGCACTTCCGTCTGCGACTTGTGGCCGAGCTGCTCGAGGTGCGCCTTGTTGTTGAGGAGGAAGCGCGACTGCGCGTCCTTGACGTAAATCCGGCTGGGCAGGTGATCGATGATCGTCCGCAGGAGGTTGCGCTCCTGCATCAGCTTCTCCTCGGCGTTCTTCGCATCGGTCACGTCGCGGGTCAGCCCGAAGGTCCCGATGGCGCGGCCCTGCGTGTCGTACCACGGCATCTTGGTCGAGGACGCCCAGCCCTGCTTCCCGTCGAGCATCGTGAGCCGTTCGATCTTCGCGATGATCGGCACGCCGCTGCGCATGATTTCCTGCTCGTCCGCCTTCGCCCGCTGCGCGTGCTCGCGGGAAAAGAAATCGTAGTCCGTCTTGCCCACGCAGTCGTCGGGTGACGCGACGCCGAGCGAACGGGCGTGGGCGAGGTTGTTCCGGACGAACCGGCTCTCGCGATCCTTGAAGTAGATCCGGTCCGGGATGTTATCCATCAACACGCGCAGAATCGCCGAATCCATCGGTTCGAGGGACTCGGCGGAAACGCGGGAGCCGGAGGCGTCGCTCATAAAGCGCGGGAAGTTGACGCGGGCACCCGGCTCACGCAACGCCGGGTTTCGGGAGCGCGATCGAGTCTTGAGTCCGCCAGTCTAGTCGTGCTCGTTCTCTTTCTCGTTATCGTTTTCCCGGATGGAGGGTGGCGAGAACGAGAATGATAACGAGGGCTGATCCGATGGAGGGCGGGTGCCCTCACCCGCCGGGTGCGGACGAGCGGCAGTTGGTCAATTGATTGGCGAACGATCCGTTCGACGTAATGCCGCCGTGGACGGTGGGGGCACCGTCCCTCCATGGTACGGCGTTCCAAGCGGAGGAGGGGACGAAATTCTTTCCCGTCACTCCTTGATCACGGAAAACCAGTCCCGCTTCTCGCCCTTTTCGTTGAGGAAGGTGAAGTCCAGCTGGAGCCCGTTGATGTCGATCACGGAAGAGCCGGCTTCGTTGAGCGAGAGGAAGAAGACCGGATGGTTCAGCGGCACGGGCTGGGTGCTGGCGTGGCCGGCGCTGCCGGTGACAACGGAGACTTCGCCGGCATGTTCGGTGCGGATGCGCGGCTTGCGGTAGACGCCGTTGCCACCGGCGCGGCCGTCGCCGGTCTGGCGGACGTGGGCGCTGGCGTTGAAAGTGTTGCTCTTGCCGTAGTGCCCATCAATCAGCCACGAGCGTTCGTACACGTGCGAGTGGCCGGTGAGCACGAGATCGACTCCGCCGGCCTCGAGGACCGGGAGGAAGATCGCGCGCATGTCGTTCATCCGGCCGGCGCTGTCGGCGTCGCGGTCCGAATCGTGCGTGCCCTTGGTGTACGTCGGATGATGGAAGTACGCGATGATCCAGTCGCGGCTCGTGGCCGCGAGGTCGGCCTTGAGCCACTGCATCATCGGTCCGTTTGGATTCCGGTCGGAATCCTGGGAGTCGAGACAGATGAAGTGGGCGTTGGCGTAATCGAAGGAGTAGTACGCCTCGGTGCCGGAGGGGACCCCGCCCGCCTGGCCGCGGGTGGGCAGCGTGAAGATGTCGTAGTAAACGCCTGACTGCGTAATCGAATTTGCGCTCTGGGCGTCATGGTTGCCGAGGGCCGGCCAGACCGGGGACGTGCGAAGGAAATCGGGATAGAGTTCGAAAATGGCCTTCTGGTAGTCGGCGTCAGTGCCGTCAGGATACGCGTTATCGCCGAGGAGCAGCCAGAGATCGGTCGGCCGGTCGCCGGTGAACTTCTGATACACGTCGCGGACCGCGCGCTGGGTGTCGTTCTTCGTGCCGGGATCGCCGAGCACCCAGACGCGGGTCGGCTTGGCGGCGCCGACCGGTGGCGGCGTGGTGAAACTGCTCATGGCGGCGGACGCGGGGCCGTCTTCGGCGGCCGCTCCCGCCTTCGTGGAGGGTGGCGGCACCGGCGCATTGCCGACCACGTAGAAGTAGCGGGTGCCGGGTTGGAGATTCTCCAACTGCACGACGTGCTCGGTGCCGACCCCGGCCGAGCGGGCATTCTCGGTCAATTTGTCGGCGGCGAGTCCGTAACTTACGACGGAGCGCTCGCTCAGATCGGTCCGCCAGCGCACCACCATGCTCGTGGGTGTGGCCGATTGCAGATAGGGTCCGCGGACGATCGTCGTCGCGGCCGGAAGCAGTCCGGGCGCGAGGAGCAGCAACAAGAGCGAAAGCAGGTTGAAGCGGAGTTTCATGGGGAGAGGGAGAGAGACGGCGCTGAATCGACGAGTTCGTGCTTCAGGCGGGTAGTGGCGGGGGATTCCTGCAGCCAGTCTGGCAGCCGGCCGATGGCAGTCCGGGCGGCGGCGTAGGATGCGCCGGCCTCGGCCGGGCGGCCTGCGCGCTGGAGCAAATCGCCGCGCCGCTTCAGCCATGACTCCGGACGCTCGACGCGGGCGATGATGCGATCGAGCCGGGAAACGGCGTGGTCGATCAGCCCCGCCGACTCCTCCAAAGCGAGGGCGCGCTCCAGCAACGCGGGCACGGCACCCAAACGCGCGCAGCCGGCATCGAGCCGACGGATGGCCTCGATTGGGTTCGCGGCGCATGCGGCGTATTCGAGGAAAATTTCGGGGGCGGGCTGTTCGAGCAACGCCAGCGCCGCGGCGAAGTCCTCGCCGGCTGCCGCGGAATGGCCCGAGGCCAGCTGGGATCGAGCCCGGAGAATGCGGGCCTCGGTATCGGCCGGGTTGCGCCGCAACGCGCCCTCGAGGAGCCGGATGGCGTCGGCGGGTTGCCGCCGGCTGAGGGCCAGGGTGGCCCGCGCACGGTCAAGCCGGGGAAGCTGCGGATCGAGTTCAGCGGCGACCTGAAAATTGGCCTCGGCGGTGAGCAGGTCACCGGCTCCCAGATAAATCTCCCCGCGTTCCAGGTAGAGCGCCGCGGCCTGGGGACTCGCGGCAACGCGCGCATTGATCCGCTGCAACGCCGCGTCCAATTCCGGATGGGCCGGCAGCGCCAGCACCGGGAGCAGGAAAAAGAAACTGGCGCTGCGGAACCGCACCCGCCGATTCAGGGCCGGGCCGGCAGGCTCTGCAACCCCGCCGTCAGGTCGACTTTCGTTGGGAACGAGCGCGCGTTCCCAGAGACGCGCTGGCCTGGCCCACAAAAAAACCCATAGCCCGGCGCCGGCATTCCGGCGTGGGCGATGGGTTTGGTGGGAATGGGATGACCGACGCCGGTTAGAACGTGTAGTCGACGCTGAACTTCACGTTGAAGGCCTGGCCGGGAACGATGACGTTCACGCTGCGCACGGAATAAATATATTTCGTGTTGAGCAGATTATCGATGTTGAGGCCGTAGTTGATCCGCGGGCTGTAGCGGTAGGTGATGTTGGCGTTCACCAGCGTGCGACCGGGGACCCAGCCAAACCAGACCTGGTTGGCGTTGTCGGTGATGGCGCGCTTTGTAAGGTGATTGGCGCCGAGGCCCACGCTGAGTCCCTTGACCGTGCCCTCGGTGAAGCGATAGAGGCCAAAGAGGCTGGCGCTCTTCTCCGAGGTGTTGTTCACGGGCAGCGAGTCGGCGATGATGGTGCCGGTGTACGGCTGGATGAAGGTCTTGGCGGCCGGCCCGAGGATCGACTTCGCGTCATACAGCGAGAACGAACCCATGAGGAAAAAGTTGCGGTTCACCTCATAGTTCAGGTCGCCGTCGAAGCCGCGCGACACGACGCCCGGAATCAGGACGAGCGGATTGAGCGGATTCTGCGGCGAGGACGGCACCGTGTTGTTTTGCTGCTGCACGTCGAAGTAGGAGACATTCACGGTCAGCTTCTTGTTGAAGAGCGACGTCTTGAGGCCGACCTCGTTCTGCTTGCCCTGCTTGGGCGGGAGCGGGACGCCGATCACGCCGTTGACGGTGCCGACACCGTTCAGCGCGTAATTCTCGTTGTATCCCGCGAACAGATTCACGCCGTCGGTAATCTTGTACACGACACCGTACTGCTTGAGGTTCTTGAAGACGACGTATTCCGGGGTCGTGACGACGTTCGTCAGGCCGTTGGTCGTTGAACCGGTCGCACGGGTGCGGGTCGCGCCGTAGGAGAGGAGCAGGCGGTCGTTGAAGAGTTTCAAAGTCTCCAGCACGTACACCCGGGCGAGCGTGCTCGAGTTCTGGCTCCAGCCGCTCTTGGCGGCATAATTCACCACGACGGTCGGCTCGGTCTTGACGAAGGGGTTCCACGGCGAGGACGTGCCGGCGTAGTTGATCTGCGCGGACGGGGCGTCGCGGAGTTCGCCGCCGACGAGGAGGCTGTGGTTCGCGGCACCAGTCTTGAAGTTGAAGTTCAGGTCCGACTGGATGTCGCGGTAGCGACTCGTGGAATCGTCGGCGGTCGTCGTGCGGGGATAGGCGCCACCGGTGTAGTTCGTGGGCGTGGTCGCCGCATTCCACGCGCGGCCACCGTCATTCCAGGTGTTGGCGAGAGACTCGAGGCGGTCGGCGCGATCGTAGGCATTCATGGCCGCGAGGCGGAAGACGACGTGTTCGTTCCAGCGGGTGGTATAGTTGACCCAGACGCGCTTCACCCGGTCATGGCGCCAGTTGTGGGGGGCGTCCTCGGAGGAGGAGCGGGTGTACGGCACGTCGAACATCTTCATCGTACGCGGATCGAACATCAGGCCGTTGTACGAGGGCCAGGCGGTTTCAATCAGCATCGCCTTGACTTCAAGCTTCGTGTCCGGGCTGAACTGGTAGCTCACCATCGGCATGAAGAGATTACGATGCATGTAGGTGCTGTCGTAGTACCCGTTCGAGTACTGGATGCCGGTGAGGAAACGATAGAGGAACTTGCCGTCCTTTGTGATCGCGCCGGTGGTATCGAGCCCGAAGTGATTCGCGTCGAAGGAGCCGAGTTGCAGGCTCAGCGTGGTCTGGCGCGTGGCGAGCGGGCTCTTCGAAATCTTGTTGATGATGCCGCCGGGCGAACCGTCGGCCGCGAGGAAGATCGTGGAGGGCCCCTTGATCACCTCGAGGCGATCGTAGATGATCGAGTCGACCGTGCTCGCCATCGGCGGGGCAAAGCCGTCGACGTAGTCACCGTCACCCGAAAAGCCGCGAATATTGTTGCGGCCCGAGGTCCAGTTCAGCGCGCCGTTCTGCGCGCCGCCGACATAGTTCAGAATGTCGGAAATCATGAACGGGTTGACGGCCTTGAGGAAGCCGCTGTTGAGCACCTGCACGGACTGCGGCAGATCGGAAGTGTCGACCGCGATACGAGTGGAGCTGAGCGCAGACTTGCCGATGTAGCCGGTGTCCTTCTCCGAGGAGATGGAGAACGCGGGCAATTCCACGATCTCATCCTTGCCGGGGGTGGACGGAGTCTGGCCGAACAGGGACGCGCTCGTGGTGAGCGCGGCGAGGAGCTGTACTATCTTATAGTGGGTTTTCATGGTTTGCTTGGATACAGATGACTACGAGACTTAGCCGGATAAGAGGTTCCGGTAATCTTGAATGGTTAAACCTTGTGATTTTCCGGTTGGCGGCGAGGAGCGGCTGGCTAAACAGTTAAGCCATGGCATTACCCCGGCCTACGATGCGAAGCCTTGCCGCGGAGGCAGGCGTGAGCGTCGCGACGGTTTCCCTCGCCTTGCGGGGAAGCGGGGAAGTTTCCCCTGCGACTCAGGCTCGGATCCAGCGTTTGGCGGCCGAGCGTGGCTACCGTCCGGATCCGCACGTGAGCAAACTGATGAACCACCTTCGGTCGCGGGCCTCGGCCCGGGCCACGGCGAACATCTGCGGACTCGGTCAGCCTTGGCATGATGTCCCGGCCCGGAATGATTATTATATAGCCGGTCTCCTGGCGGGGCTGCGTGCCAGCGCGGAAGCGCTCGGCTATTCATTTAGCACGCTGAACCTGGATGATTATCCGGAGAAGGCGCCGTTGCAGCGCGCGCTCGTGAACCGCGGGGTGGAAGGTCTGCTGATCCTGCCGATGCGGAAGTCCGCTGACCTGAGCGCGAGGCTGGACTGGGAGTTATTTTCGACCGTATCGGTGACTACCACGGTCCTCGCGCCCGGTTTTCACCGTGTCACGCCGAACCAATTCGATAACATGATCCGCGCCTGCCGCGAACTGACGGTGCTGGGCTATCGGCGGATAGGGCTGGCGATGTCCAAGGATTGGGATGTGCGGGCGAATCATCGCTGGGCCGCGGGCGTCGCCTGGCAAAATCAGTTTGGCGGCACGGAGTCGGTGGTTCCCCTCATCGACGAAACCCCCGGCCCTAATCTCGATGCCGACCGACTCACGGCCTGGCTGATCAGGGAACGGCCCGACGCAATCATCATCGAAGCCCTGAATTACTCCGTGCTCGATCGCGCCCGAAAGGCGGTTCCGACGCGGCACTGGCCGAAGATTGTAACGATGAACTGGCCGAATCCGCCGGCGGAATTTGGGATCGATCAACGCCCTGAGCGCATTGGGACCGTGGCGGTCGAAATGCTCTCGTCCATGCTGGCCCGCGGCGAGAAAGGGGTGCCCGATCTCGCCAATCTCATCATGGTAGACGGAAAGTGGGTCGACGGAACTGGCCCGGCGCCTGCCCTGGTGTGAGCCGGGGAAAACTCCGGGCCTCCGGCGGCCCCGGTTCAGGTATTGAACCGGAAGAGCGCGACGTCGCCGTCGTGGAAGACGTATTCCTTGCCTTCGAGGCGATACTTGCCGGCTTCGCGCGCCGCCGCGACGCTTCCGAGGCGGGTGAGGTCGTCGTAGGAGACAATCTCGGCCTTGATGAAGCCCTTCTCAAAATCGGTGTGGATGACGCCGGCGGCCTGCGGGGCCTTCCAGCCTTTCTTGATCGTCCAGGCACGGACTTCCTTTTCGCCCGCAGTGAAATAGGTCTGCAGGCCGAGCAGGGAGTAGGTGCCCTTGATCAGCGCGGAGACGCCGGAGTCGTCGACGCCGAGATCCTTGAGGAAGGCCTTCGCTTCGTCGGGCGGAAGATCAATCAACTCGGATTCGATCTTCGCACTGATCGGCACGTAGGCCGCGTCATGGTGCGTGCGGACGAATTCCGCGACCTTCTGGACGAAAGGATTCTGCTCGGCGGTCGCGAGATCGCTCTCGGCGACATTGCAGGCGAAAAGGACGGGCTTCGCGGTGAGCAACTGGAAGAGCTTCATCAGCGCCTTCTCGTCATCCGTGGCCGCGATGGTGTTGGCGGTCTTGCCGGAATTCAGATGCGGCTCGAGCCTTTGCAGGAGGGCGAGTTCGATGATCGCATCCTTGTCGCCGGCCTTGGCGCTCTTCTGCGTCTTGAGCGCACGCTTCGCGACTGCATCGAGATCGGCGAGGACGAGTTCGGTCGTGATGACCTCGATGTCGCGGATGGGATCGATGCCGCCCATGGTGTGCACGATATCAGGATCCTCGAAGCAGCGGACCACCTGGACGATCGCGTCGACCTCGCGGATGTTGGCGAGGAACTGGTTGCCCAAACCCTCGCCCTTGCTGGCGCCGGCCACGAGTCCGGCGATGTCGACGAACTCAATCGCCGCCGGCACGACGACATTGGTCTTGGCGATCTTCTGGAGCACGTAGGCGCGCTCGTCCGGCACGATCACGACGCCCACGTTGGGATCGATCGTGCAGAAAGGATAATTGGCTGCCTCCGCCTTGCGGGATCGGGTCAGGGCGTTGAAGAGGGTGGACTTGCCCACGTTGGGGAGTCCGACGATGCCGGCTTTGAGCATAAAGAGAGGTGAGGACGGGAGCTAAACGCTGGACCGCGGAGGGCGCGGCCGCCACGTCGGTCTGCAATACCGGAAGTGGCGGGATTGAACCCGGCGCCGATCGATGGCGGGCGGATCCAACCTGCAAGAGATCGAAGAGAGCGGTTTGAAGCGGTGCTTGACAAGCCGATTGTGGGCCGGTCTTGTGCTCGGCTTTTCGAAGCGAGAACTGCTCCGCAATACATCTGACATGGCTCTGAAAATTCGTCTTACCAAGGTAGGTTCCGTCCACCAGCCGCTTTACCGCGTCGCGGTGGCCGAGGCCCGCTCCCGCCGCGATGGTGCGGCGGTTGAAATCATTGGCACCTATCGCCCCGGCGACAAGGGCAACCCGATCAATCTCAAGATGGATCGCGTTGAGTACTGGCTGAGCAAAGGTGCTCTCCCGACCAACACGATGCACGCGATGATCAAGAAGGCGCGTCGCGCCGCCGCTGCGCAGGGGGCTCCTGCCGCCGCGAGCTGACGCTTCGTTTCCCGTCACTTAGCGAAAATCGCCCAGCCTCGCGGCTCGGGCGATTTTTCATTTTAGTCCCCCGCGACCGACCCGCCCATGCCGCTCACGATCGACGTCCTCACGCTGTTTCCGCGGATGCTCGATGGATTTTTGTCCGAGAGCATCCTCGGCAAGGGCATCGCGGCCGGACTGTTGAACGTGAATGTCCGCGATCTCCGGGCGTGGTCGACCGACAAACATCGCACGGCCGACGATCGACCCTTCGGGGGCGGTGCCGGCATGGTGCTGAAGCCGGAGCCGGTGTTCGCGGCGATGGAAGCGGTGCAGACTCCGGGCTGCCGCCGAATTTATCTGACGCCCGATGGCGTGCCGCTGAGCCCGACGATCGCGCACCGGCTTTCGCGCGAGCAGCATCTCGTTTTTCTGAGCGGGCACTACGAGGGAATCGACCAGCGGATTCGCGATCACATTATCGATGAAGAGATCTCGATCGGCGATTATGTGCTCACGAATGGCACGCTGGCCGCGGCGGTGGTCATCGATGCGCTGGCTCGATTTATCCCCGGCGTGCTCGGAGAGGAAAAGTCATTGACGCACGAATCCTTCACCAGCAAGTTGCTCGACTTTCCTCAATACACGCGTCCCGCCGAATTTCGGGGCATGTCCGTTCCCGAGGTTCTTCTCTCGGGCAACCATGCCGAAATCGAAAAATGGCGTCAGGCGCGACAGGAGGAAAAAACGCGTCAGGTGCGTCCGGATTTACTCAATTAACTCACTGCCATGAACCCGATTATCCAAGAAATCACCTCCACCCAGGTGAAGAAAGACATTACGCCGTTTAAAGTCGGCGACGGTGTGCGCGTGCACACAAAGGTACGGGAAGGTGACAAGGAGCGGGTGCAGGTTTACGCCGGCATCGTCATCGCCCGCAAGGGCCACGGCATTCACGAGAGCTTCACGGTTCGCCGGCTGAGCTACGGCGAGGGCGTCGAGCGCGTGTTTCCGGTCAATTCGCCGAACATCGAGAAGATCGAGGTCGAGCGCGAGTCGGAGCCGATGCGGGCACGTCTTTACTACCTGCGCCGTCGCACCGGCAAGGCCGCGGTCGCGATCAAGGAAAAGGATCGCGCGGCCGAGATTCATGCGCAGCACGCGGCCGAGAAGGCCGCCAAGGCGGCGGCTGCTCCCGCCGCCGCGAAGGCCTAAGGCAGTTTAAAACATTTCATCGAGCGAGTCCCTCACCGGACTCGCTCTTTTTTTTGGCGTCCGGGCATACCGGGGGGCGCCTCGTGAAATTCGGGCTTCCCCCGCCCGCGGACGCACGTCTACCTCAAAGCCAATTTTTCTCATGACCCTGCAAACTCATCTCCTCGCCAAAGCTGCCAACCAGGCGCGTGGCCTCGCCATCGACGCGGTGCACGCCTGTTCGTCCGGTCATCTGGGATTGCCGCTGGGCTGCGCGGAAATCGGCGCCGTGCTCTTTGGCCACGCGCTGAGTCACAACCCCGAGCGTCCGCGCTGGTTGAATCGCGACCGCTTCGTCCTCTCGGCGGGTCATGGCTCGATGTTCCTTTACTCGTGGCTGCACCTGAGCGGCTACGATCTGTCGCTCGACGACGTCAAAAAATTCCGCCAGCTCCACAGCAAGACGCCCGGCCACCCGGAGTTCCATGAGACTCCGGGAGTTGAATGCACCACCGGTCCGCTCGGTCAGGGCGTGGGCAACGCGGTGGGCATGGCGCTGTCGGGCCAGATGGCCGCGGCGCGGTTCAACACACCGGAGCATCCGATTTTCGACTACCATGTGGTCGCCCTGGCCGGTGACGGCTGCATGCAGGAAGGCGTGGCGATGGAGGCGATCGCGTTCGCGGGCCACCAGCAGCTCGGCAACCTGATCCTGATTTACGATTCGAACGACGTGACCCTCGACGCGATGGCGGCGAAGACGCAGAGCGAAAATGTCGCGCTGCGGTTCAAGTCTCTCAACTGGGATGTCCAAACCGTCGACGGCCACGATCTCGCGGCCTTTCTCAAGGCCTACAACAAGGCGAAGAAGACCAAGTCCCCGAAGCCGCAGCTCATCATCGCGAAGACGGTGATCGGCAAGGGCATCCCGGAAGTGGCGGGCACGGCCAAGGGCCATGGGGAAGGTGGGGCAAAGTTCGCGGACACCGCTCGCGCCGCCCTCGGACTGCCGCACGAGCACTTTTACGTCAGTGATGACGTCCGCGGTTATTTCACGCAGCACAAGGAGCGGCTCGTGCGCGGCTGCAACAAGTGGTCCCGACTCTTCAAGGCGTGGAAGCAGGCGAACCCGGAGAAGGCGGCACTGTTGGAAAGTGCCGGCGATGCTCCGAGCGCCGCGGCCTTGCTCGCCAAGATCCCGGTGTTCCCGGCCGATGCCAAGCTGGCGACCCGGGCGGCCGGGCGTGACGTGCTGCAGCCGATCGCGGCGGAGCTGCCGTTGCTGGTCGGGGGTAGCGCCGACCTCTACGGCTCGACGCTCAATTACATCGCGGCGGACAAGGATTTCGACGTCACCAATCGAAGCGGCCGCAATCTCCGCTTCGGCATCCGTGAGCATGGCATGGCGGCGATCGCGAACGGCATGGCGTACGACGGAATCTTCCGGCCGAGCGTCGCGACCTTCCTAGTGTTTGCCGACTATTCGCGTCCCTCGATGCGCCTGGCGGCGCTTTCGAAACTTCCGGTACTCTATATCTACACGCACGACTCGGTCGGGGTGGGTGAGGACGGGCCGACGCATCAACCGGTCGAAACCGTTTCGGGCCTGCGCGTGATTCCGAATCTCGACGTGATCCGCCCGGCGGATCCCGAAGAGACGGCCGGTGCTTTCGCCGCGGCGTTGGAGCGCATCGACGGTCCGACGCTGCTTGCGCTCACCCGCCAGGCCCTGCCGAATCTCAACGACATCCCCGTGGCGACGCGGCGCGAAGGCGCGGCGAAAGGTGCCTACGTCGCCGTGAAAGAAACGGCTGCTCTGACTCATATTCTCCTCGCGGCGGGCAGTGAAGTGCAGTTTGCCGTCGCCGCCGCCAAGACCCTCGGGGCCGGCGTGCGCGTGGTCTCGGTCCCGTGTTTCGAACGGTTCGACCGTCAGTCGGCCGAGTACCGGGAGAGTGTGCTGCCGTCGGCTTGCCGGAAACGCGTCGCGATCGAAGCCGGGGTCAGCGGACTCTGGTTCAAGTACGTGGGTCTCGATGGCAAGGTCGTCGGCATCGACCGCTTTGGCATGAGTGCACCTGCTCCGATCATCTTCAAGGAATTGGGCATCACAGCGGAGAATCTTGTCGCGACGGCGCAATCGCTCTGAGCCGAACGACGGCACCCGGCGGCTTGAGCCGCCGTTAGGTAATACTTGGGTTCCGAAGTTGGTTTCGTGGCCCGCTGCGTGAGCAGCGGGACGGCTTTAAGCGCAGCGATCACGAAGTCCCTGTCCTCACGGACGGGGCCACGGCAAACCGTTCAACTTCGGAATCCAGGTCCTTCGGGGTCCAAGTTTGCGGGGCGGTGTGACGGTCGAATCGAACGGCTCTGGCCGGTGGGGGCACCGGCCCTCCATCGGTACGAATAGCCCGCCGACGAGCGGCGGACGTACCTTCAATCCGCGCGAACCGGCGTCTTGGAGGCAGCCGGGTCGATTCGGCGCAGGCACCTTAAAATTAGGCGGCCAACTGTCTTAGGAAATTAAGGACCGTACTTGCAATTATCGTTAGGGTCCTGACTATCTGCCCCCTTATTTTTTGCCATGCCGCACCTGATGCTGAAAGACCTCCCGCGCTACGAATGCCTGCTCGACGCGGCGCGCGAGTTTCCGGATCTGGATCCGTCCGCGACCGAGGCGTTTCTCCACCTGCTGCGGACCGGTGACGAGGCCTTCCGCGTTGCGGAAGTGCAACTTGCGGAGCACGACATCACGCATGGCCGGTTTGGTGTGTTGATGGCCCTGTGGGGCAACTGCCAGCGGGAAGGTCGGGAGGTACCGCTCAGTCCCGCCGAAATCGCCGATCGCACCGGGGTTACCCGCGCCACGGTGACAGGTCTGATTGACACCCTCGAACGGGCGGGACTTGTCGCCCGCACGCCGCATTCCGACGACCGGAGAATGACTTCGGTGGCACTGACTCCGCGGGGCGAGGTCGTGGTGAAGAACATTCTCCCGGCGCACTTCCGCCAGATGGCGTGGCTGATGAGCCCGCTCGACGAGGCCGAACGCAAGACCCTGGTGGCGCTGCTGACGAAGGTCCTAGGCCGGGCCGCCGAACGTCCTGCCATCACCGACGAACTCGAGCCCGCCGCGCCGCGGACCTGAACTCTTTCCATTTAACCATTATAGGCCAACCGCTTCCATCCATGCTTAGGAAACTCATCCAATTCATCGCGAGCCTCGTGGGCTTTGCGCTCCTCGTCGCTGGTCCGCTCTTTCTGATCAAGATATCCCAATTCAAGGCCATGGGAGCGGCCGGGGCCGCCCGCGTCATGCCTCCCACCACCGTCACCGCGACCGCGGTGAAGCAGGACAAGTGGGTGAACAGTCTCGTCGCGACCGGCTCCCTTGTCGCCGTCCAAGGCGTGACCGTGGCCGCCGAGGCTCCGGGCAAGGTGGTCAAAATTGGCTTCGAGGCGGGTGCAGCCGTGAAGGCGGGCGATCTGCTCGTCCAACTCGATACCTCGACCGAAGAAGCCCAGCTCCGCGCTGCGGAAGCCACGGCGGCGCTCGGTAATGCGAATCTCGCGCGCGCCAAGGAGCTCCGCCAGAGCAACACCAACTCGCCGGCCGAACTCGACGCGGCCGATGCCCAGTCGAAACAGGCCGCGGCCCAGGCCGACAGCATCCGCGCAATCATCGCGAAAAAAACCATTCGCGCGCCGTTCGCCGGCCGGCTCGGACTTCGTTTCATCAACCTTGGCCAGATTCTCAAGGAGGGCGAGGCGATCACGACGCTCCAGACGCTCGATCCCATTTACGTGAACTTCTCGCTCCCGCAGCAGCGCCTCTCGCAGCTCGCGGCCGGGACATCAGTGCGTGTCACCAGCGATGTCGCGGGCGGGTCCTCCTTCGACGGAAAAATCACCGCGATCAGCCCGGAGGTCGACGCCGTGACGCGCAATGTCCGGGTGCAGGCCACGCTCGACAACAAGGAGGAGAAGCTCCGCGCCGGGATGTTCGCCAACGTTGAGGTGGTGCTGCCCGAAGCCACCACCGTGCTCTCGATTCCTGCCACCTCCGTGCTCTACGCGCCCTATGGCGATTCCGTTTTTGTGATCGAAGAGAAAAAGAACGAGAAGACCGGCAAGATGGAGCAGGTCCTCCGCCAGCAATTCGTCCGCCTTGGCGCCGCCCGCGGCGATTTTGTCTCGGTGGTCGTCGGCCTCAAAGCGGGCGAGACCATCGTCACCACGGGGGTTTTCAAGCTGCGTCCCGGCATGCCGGTCGTGGTCAACAACGCCCTGGCGCCGAACGCCCAGCTCGCGCCGCGCCCCGATAACGCCTGATCGACCGGGAAGGTGGGGCGGATTCCGCCCTTGGTGAAGCACCAGCCTCCCTCGTCTCCAGACCATGAAATCCTTTACTGACCTCTTCATTCGCCGCCCCGTCCTGGCGATTGTCGTCAACCTCGTGATCGTCATCGCCGGAGTACAGGCGTGGCGGTCGCTGTCCGTTCGCCAGTATCCGCGCAGTGAGAACGCCTCCGTCGTCATCAACACGGTGTACGTCGGCGCCGACGCCGAACTCGTCCGCGGGTTTGTGACGACACCGCTCGAGCGCGCCATCGCCTCCGCGGACGGCATCGACTACGTGGAGTCGAAGAGCCTCCAGAGTTTTTCGAGCGTCACCGCCCGCCTGAAGCTCAACTACGATCCGACCAAGGCCCTCGCCGACATCACCTCGAAGGTGAATCAGGTCCGCAACGAATTGCCGCCCGAGTCCGAGATCCCGTCCATTTCGATGCAGTCCGCCGATTCGCAAGTGGCGGCGGCATACCTCAGCTTCGCGTCGACGATCCTGTCGCAGAGCGAAATCACCGACTACCTCGTGCGGGTCGTCCAGCCCCGCCTCGCGGCCATCGCCGGCGTGCAGCGCGCCGAAATTTTCGGTGCCCGCACGTTCGCCATGCGCGTGTGGCTCAAGCCCGACAAAATGGCCGCCCTCAACGTCAGCCCGGCGCAGGTTCGCCAGGCGCTCGCGGCCAACAACTATCTCGCGGCCGTCGGCTCGACCAAGGGCTCGCTCGTCCAGGTCAATCTCACCGCCAACACCGACCTGCATACGGTCGGCGAATTCCGCCGGCTCGTCATCCGCCAGCAGAACGACACGGTCGTCCGGCTCGAGGACGTCGCGGATGTGGTGCTCGGCGCCGAGGACTACGACACGGAGGTCCGCTATTCCGGTCAGACCGCCGTGTTCATGGCGATCTTTCCGCTCCCCAGTGCGAACACGATCGACGTGATCAAGCGCGTCCGGGTCGAACTCGACGCGATCAAGAAGGACCTGCCGTCCGGCCTGACCGCCAACATCGGCTACGACGCCTCCGAGTACATCAGCAACGCCATCAGCGAGGTCACCCACACGTTGATCGACACGCTCGTCATCGTCGTGATCGTGATCTTCCTGTTCCTGGGGTCCTTCCGTTCGGTGCTGGTTCCGGTGATGGCGATTCCGGTTTCGCTGATTGGCGGCATTTTTCTCATGCAGGTTTTCGGCTTCACGCTGAACCTGCTGACGCTCCTCGCGATCGTGCTCTCGGTCGGCCTCGTGGTCGACGACGCCATCGTCATGGTCGAAAACGTCGAGCGACACCTGCGCGAGGGCCGAAGTCCCCGCGAAGCCGCGTTGCTGGGCGCCCGCGAGCTGGCCGGCCCGGTGATCGCGATGACCGTGACGCTCGCCGCCGTGTATGCTCCGATCGGTTTGCAGGGTGGTCTGACGGGTGCGCTCTTCCGCGAGTTTGCACTTACACTCGCCGGTGCCGTGACGATTTCCGGCATCGTGGCCCTGACGCTCTCTCCGATGATGGCGGCGCGCCTCCTGCGCAGCGCCGAGGAAGAAGAAAAGGGTTTCACCGGCTGGGTGAATCATCGCTTCGACAAGCTCCGCGCGTGGTACGGTCGCATGTTGGGTGGCACCCTGCAGCGCCGCCCGATCGTTTATGCCGTGTGGATCATCGTCGGACTGTGCGCGATTCCGATGTACATGTTCTCGCCCAACGAACTGGCACCGGCCGAGGATCAGGGCATCATCTTCAGCGGCATCGGCGCGGCGGCCAATGCGTCCGCCGATCAGAAGAGCCACTTCGGCAAGGCGGTCGAACAGGCGTTCCTCAGCACGCCCGAGGCGGATCTCACGTTCCAGATTCTCTTCCCGCCGTCAGCGGGAGCGATGTTCGGCTTCGATGGTTTCGGCGGCATGGCCGTCAAGCCGTGGTCGCAGCGCAAACGCTCGGTCTTCGAGATTCTGCCGGAAGTGCAGGGCAAGCTGTCCCAGATCCCCGGCCTCGAGGTCTATGCCCTGACGCCTCCGGCCCTGCCGGGCGGCAGCAATTTTCCGATCGAGTTCGTGATCGCGTCGACCGCCGACGCGACCCAGCTCGTCGAATTTGCCCGGCAGATTTCGAAGAAGGCGATGGAGAGCGGAAAGTTCTACTTTCCGCCGCTGATCGATGTGAAGATCGACCAGCCTCAGTCCGAGGTGATCATCGATCGGGAAAAGGTCGCGGCCCTCGGCCTAAACCTCGCCCAAGTCGGTGCCGACCTCGCGTCCGCGGTCGGCGGTAATTTCGTCAACCGGTTCAACATCGCCGGCCGCAGTTACAAGGTCATCCCGCAGATCGACCGCTCGCAGCGTTTGAATCCGGATCAGTTGAAGGATATCTATATCAGTGGCCCGAAGGGCGAACTGATCCCACTCAGTTCGGTGGCCCACATCGAGAACAAGACGGTGCCGCGTTCGCTGAACCGGTTCCAGCAGCTCAACGCCGTGAAGCTCTCCGGTCAGAGCGGAACCACGCTCGACGAGGCGCTGAAGTTCCTCGAAACCACCGCCCGGGAGATTCTGCCGCCGGGCTATACGATCGACTATACCGGTGAGTCGCGGCAGTTCCGCCAGGAGGGCAACAAGTTCATTCCCGCCTTCTCACTCGCGATCGTGCTGATCTTTCTGGCGCTCGCGGTGCAGTTTAATTCGTTCCGCGATCCGATCGTGATTCTGCTCGGGTCCGTGCCGCTGGCGCTCTTCGGGGCGCTCGTCTTCACGTTCCTGAAGATTCCGGATCCCAGCACGCACTTCTGGACCAGCGGTTGGACCACCACGATGAACATCTACGCCCAGGTGGGCCTGGTGACGCTCGTCGGCCTGATCGCCAAGAACGGCATTCTCGTCGTCGAGTTCGCCAACAAGCTTCAGGAGGAGGGTCGGTCGAAGATCGAGGCGGTCCACGAAGCCGCCATGACGCGTCTCCGGCCCGTCCTGATGACCAGTGCGGCGACGATCGCGGGCCATTTCCCGCTCACGCTCGTCAGCGGCGCCGGCGCCGCGGCCCGTAACTCGATCGGCCTCGTGCTCGTCGGCGGCATGACCATCGGCACGCTCTTCACCCTGTTCGTTTTGCCGTCCATCTACGTCCTGCTCGCCAAGGATCACTCCAAGGATCGAGCCCGCGAACACGCCGCTTCCGAGGTGTCCACGCTCGAAACCATTCCGGCCAAGTAACTCTGCCTCCCATGAAACTCGTCCGTCATTTCCTCTCGCCCCTCCGCCGTCCCCGTTTGAGCGCGGCCCAGCCCGCGGCCGTGCCGCGGCTCCGGCTCTCCGCGCCCTGGCGAGTCATCGTGCCGTCGCTCGCGCTGGCGCTTGTGCCGGCGGCGCGATCCGCCGCGCCCATGCCGGCGACGCTCGACCTGAAGGGCGCGATTGGCTTCGCGCTCGAGAACAACTTCGCCATCCGCCAGGCGCGCGAACGCATCAAGGAACAGGAAGGCGTGGTCGTGGAGGTTTCCGCCCGCGAAATTCCGAACGTCTCGGCCGACGGGGCGTTCCAGCTGAATGACAAGAGCATCGGCCAGGGTTTTCCGGCCAGCGATCGCGGGTGGCAGATCAATCTCACGGCGAGCCAGGTGCTTTACTCCGGCGGCGGCGTCCGCTCTGCCGTCCGCAGTTCGAAGCTGGCCCGCGATGCGGCGCTGCTCGACTTGCAGGGCGTGATTAACAGCTCGCTGCTGCAGGTCCGCACCGGGTTTTACGAGGTGCTGCTGGCCCGCGAACAGATCAAGGTCCAGGAATCGAATCTCAAGCTGCTCCAGGAGCAGTTGAAGACGACGACCGACCGTTTCGACGCCGGCACGGTCTCGAGTTTTGAAAAGCTCCGGGCGGAGGTTGCGGTCGCGAACGCCAAGGTCCCGCTCATCACGGCCAACAACAACTACCGCCTCGCGATCGAGGCGCTGCGCCAGGGGCTCGGTCTCACGGTCAATGCGTCCGATGCCCCGCAGTCGGTGCCGGACATTGTCGGCACGCTCGACTACACGCCGGCCCGCTTCGAGCTTGGGGCGGCCTTCAATGCCGCCCGGGCCAAGCGTCCGGAACTCGAGCGGCTGTCCAAGCTCGCCGAGGCTGGCGAGGAGGCGATCACCACGGTGCAATCCGCCCGCAAGCCATCGGTCTCGGCATTCGGTGGCTGGGCCGTGCGCAAGGGGACGACCGATTCATTCGGCGACTCGAACAACGGCTGGCTGCTCGGTGTGCAGTCGCAGTGGAACATCTTTGATGGACGGGCCACGGCGGGTCGCGTGACGCAGGCGCGTTCGCGGCTCGAGCAGACCCGCCTGACGCTCTCGGAGGCGCAGCTCGCGGTCGAGGTTGAGGTCCGGACGGCTTACTCCCGCTGGCAGGAAGCCACGGAGCTCGCCGAGGCCTCCGCCCGCGTCGTCGAACAGGCCACGGAAGCGGTGCGCCTCGCCAACGCGCGCTACGGTGCGGGCACGAGCACCCAGCTCGATGTCCTCCAGGCGCAGGTCGATCTGACGACGGCCCGCATCAACCAGATTCAGGCCTACTACGCCTACAACGTTTCCGTGGCCTCGCTGCGGAAGGCGACGGGCCAGTCCGACGAATTTGTAGCCCGGTAGGCGGACCGCCGAAATTGATTCGGCCCAATCAACTTCCGCGGGACACCGGGGCGCTCTGCGTTCAAAAATTTTCCGGCCAATCAATTGGCAACCTGGTTGGCCGAGCTGGGTCATCTTTCACGCGAATATGAAACGGGTCCGGTTTCTTATCATCGCCATCGCCGGAGCGGTGGGCGTCGGGTTGATGGCTGGATTCCTCGCGTTCAATTCCGGCGTGCAGACCTATTTCGCGTGGCGCGCGCTCGCGGCGCGTCCTGATCTGCATGCCACCCTTGGCCGGATCGCCGCCGGGTGGCAGCATGTCGAGGTGCAGGATGTGCGCTTTGAGCAGGATGGCGCGGTCCTGATTTTGCCCCGGCTGGAGGCCGATCTTCCCGTGCTGTCGGCCGGCCTCAGCCAGAAAGTGCTCATTTCCCGTCTGGTCGCCGGAGGCTGGACGCTGGATCTTTCCCGCCCCGCTCCGAAAGAGCCGGCGTCGGTTTCGGTCGCGGCGGCGGATGCGCCAGCCGCCGTGGCGGCGGCGTTCAGCGGCGTGCTGCGGCAGATTCAGCTGCCGGTGGACCTGGCGATCGAGGCGCTGCAACTCGAGGGCGACGTCATTCTCCCCGAACTGCGCGGCCGGGTCCGCGTGGTGATTCAGGGTGGGGGACTCGGCGCGGGCCGCGATGGACGATTCGAAATCAAGGCGGACGCCGATCTCACCGATCCCGCGGTCAGCGCCGTCCGGATTGCGGGTGCTCTCACCGCCACGATGGACACTCCGCGTTCCCTGGCGCGGCTGGAGCTGAAGCTTGATGCGACGGCGCGCGGCACGAAGTTTCCCCAAGGGGTCAAATTGAGCGGAGAACTGGCCGCCGCACGGGCTGCGGCCGGCGAGACCTACCGGGTCACCGTCGTCACGCCAGAACGCCAGCTCGTGCTGGTGCAGGCTGGTCTGCCGGCGGGTGCCCGCCAGCTCGATGGCACCTGGCAGCTCGAAGTGCGGGACGCCGATGTGGCGCCCTTTGCCTTGGGACGCGCGCTTCCGGCCTTTGCCATTTCGGGAGGAGGGAGCTTCGACACCGACGCCGCGCTGACGTCGCTCCACGCGGCGGGCCGGCTGAACGCCGCGCTCGATCGGCTGGAAGTCGTGGCGCCCCAGCTCGCGCGTCTCGGAGCGGTGGGTGTCAGTGCGGAATTCGATCTCGCGCGGGATCGCGATCGCGTCCGGGTGCAGTCGCTGCAGGCCCGCCTCAGTGCGGTTCAGCCCGTGGCGACCCTCCGGGCGCTGCAGGCCTTCGACGTGGAAACAGCCTCGGGGGCGATCAAACCCTCGGCCCCGGACCGCGAACTCTTTGATCTCGTGCTCGACGGGGTGCCGCTGTCCTGGACCGGCCCGTTGGTGCCGGGCTTGGAACTCAGCGGTGACGGCGTGCGGGGCGAGTTCACCGCGCTCGCCCGCGGGGATGGCTTCAGCCTGCGGACGCGGACGCCGCTGACGGCGGCCAACCTGGCCGCGAGCTGGCAGAAACGGGCGATGATTACGGCGGTCGATTTCGAGACGCGTCTGGCCGCTGATTATACTTCACACGGCTGGCAGGCGGAAATCGACGGATTGAACGCGAAGACCGGCGGCGTGACCTGGCTGCGGCTGTCGGGCAAGGCCGGCCAACTTGGCGGCGTCACGGAACCCCTGAAGGCCACGGGTGCCCTTTCGCTCGATCTCCCGGCGGTGCTGGCCCAGCCAGCGGCGGTGGGTACGGCCAACCTCGCAAGCGGCGAGGCGAAGCTGGACTTTATCGCGAGTCTCGCTGCCCGGGATGAATTTGCGGTCAACCTGACCCTCCGCCAACTCGCCACCGCCGCGGAACGGTTGCCGGACGTCAGCACCCAGTTGCGGGTTGATGTCTCGGCCAGCGGCCAGATGGCCGTCAATGCGCCGATCCACTTTGAGCAGGAAGGTCGCAAGTCCGACCTGACGATCGCGGGTACACTTCAGCCTGGGCCCGATGGACTGGCGCTCGAGGCGGACATCGTGAGCCTCCAGCTCCACGTGGCCGATGCGCGCCTGTTTGCGGCTCTGGTGCCAGAGACGGCCCCGACTGGCGGCGCGGCGGCCACCGCGGCGGCTCCGCCGTGGGCCGGGGTGCGTGGCACCGTCGCGCTGCACGTGAAGAAAGCGATTTACTCGGATCTCTTCGAGGTCTCCGACGTCGAGGGAAAGCTTCAGGTTGAACCCGGAGTTTTGAAACTGGCCGGCTTCAAGGCCGGGCTGGGCCAGGGCGGCAGCGCGCGGCTCGATGGTGAACTCACCTTCCTTCGCGCGACCCCGGAGCCGTATGCCTTGGAAGCGGCCCTGGCGGTGACGGCCTTCGACCCGGCGCCGTTCTTCCGCTCGCTCAACCCGGGGCAGCCGTCGACCGTCGAAGGGCGGTTTAACATCGAGAGCAAGCTCCTCGGCCGGGGCGCCACGCTGGCGGCCCTCGCGGGCGGGGCGGGCGGGGATTTTCAACTGACGAGCACGGGTGGGACCTTCCGCGGATTGCCCGTGTCGGCCGCGGCCCGCCTCGAGGCGACCGGTGCGTTCGCGGCCGGCATCGCCAAGCTCGGGAATCTGGCGAACGCCATCAGCGGCAAGAACGACCGTGCAATCGAGAACATCGCGAACAAGGCCCAGGCGATTGCGGAGCTCGCGAATTATTGGAAGGCCATTCCGTACGACCAGCTGAGCGTGACGCTCGCCCGGGACGCCGACCAGAACGCGACGCTGAAGAACTTCACGCTCATCTCGCCTGAGCTTCGGCTGTCAGGCCAGGGCGAGGCCCGGCACCGCCCCGGAGCCGCGCTGCTCGACGAAGAGCTGGCGATGGAATTCAAGCTCCGGGCCCGCGGGCATCATGCCGGCCTGTTGAAGTACGTCGGCGTGCTCGAGGAATCCGCCGACGAGCTGGGCTACGCCGCGTGCACGCTGCCGCTGAAGGTCTCAGGCACGCTCGGCAAACCAGACACCACGGAGCTGAATGAGAAACTCGCGGCGCTCGCGCTCGAAAAGGGTGGAGTGAGCGACAAGGCATTGGAGTTGTTGAACCGGCTCCGCGGCGGTTCGAAGCCGTAGGCAGCCGGAACGATGCAGTTGAATGTAGGGCCGGCGCTCGCCGCCGGGCCGTTTCTCGAATGAAGGACACAGACCTGCGATGAGCGGCGGTTGCTAAACTGATTGGTGAACGTTCCGCTCGACGAAAGGCAGCCGTGGACGGTGGGGGCACCGTCCCTCCATGGATTGCTCTTTGAGAGGAGCGCGAGCGGAAGTCTGAACGATCCGCCTACGATGGAGGGCGGG
>CANJCM010000022.1 GCA_947472765.1 Opitutia bacterium | reverse complement strand
CCGCGCAGCAGCGCCAGGATCCCACCGAGGACGGTCTGTACCATCGGCTCGGCAAACACGCCGCGCATGTTGGTGCACGTGAGGCGTCCCGCGACCGCGGCCCAATCGAGGTGACGCAGATTGTCCACGCCGGCCGAACCGAGTTGCAGCCAGCGCAAACGAGGAGCGGCGGTCAGCAGATCCTCCGGGAATGCCCCGAGCGCGACCTCAGCCTCGAGGAACGCGCGGCGATCCGTTTCCGTCGGCTGGGTCGGGTGGGCGAACCAGACCTGATCACCGGGCGTGCGCTCGAGGATGATCCGGCGATCCGAGTCCGACAGGGGCAGTCCGACGTAGATTTTCACACCGCGATCATTGGCCGTTTCGGGGGATGGCGGCGACGCTGCGGCGTGTCATGGTCAGAGCCTGACCGTTGAACCACCGAGAAACCGAGGCACGGAGAATACCGGGTTCTCGGTGTCTCGGTGTCTCGGTGGTTAACTCCGAGTTGGTGCTTACAGCGCGAAGACGAACAGTCCCGCGCCCGCGGTCACGGCGATGTGCTGTTTGCCGTCGACGAGGAAGCTGACCGGTCCGCCGTAAACGGTCGTGCCGACCATGAACTTCCACAGCTCCTTGCCGGTCCGCGCGTCGAGCGCGAAGACCTGGCCTTCGTGGGTGCCGCTGAACACGAGGCCGCTCGCCGTCGCGAGGGCCGGCGCGTGGGCGTACGACTGAATCTTGAATTCCCACTGGACCTTCGCGGTCGTGACATCGATCGCCTTGAGCACACCGAATGGCTCGGCGCCGAGCACATTGCGACCGCCGCCGTTTTCGAAGTGTTCACCCGCCTTGTAGGGAGTGACGTACTTGTAGAAGTACTGGCCGTAGTTTTCCTGGGCCTGCACGTAGATCATGTTCGTCTGCGGGCTGTAGGCGGGCCCGGGCCAGTTCACCGCGCCGCCGAGGCCGGGATAGACGAGCACGCCTTCTTCGGAGGGTGCGAGGCCGGGGATGAGGATCGGACGGCCGGTCTCGTCGAGGCCCTTCGTCCAGGTCTGTTTGATCATCATCTGGCCGGTGATGAACTGGCCGGTGACGCGATCGAGGACGTAGCAGAAGCCGTTGCGGTTCGCCTGCACCACGACTTTGCGAGGCTTGCCGTTGACGACGGTGTCGATGAGCACCGGCACCTGGTTCGCGTCCCAATCGTGCAGGTCATGCGGCGTCGCCTGGAAGCCCCACTTCAGTTTTCCGGTGTCGGCGTCGAGCGCGACGATGCTGTTGGCCCAGAGATTGTCGCCCGGACGATCGTCGCCGTTGTAGTCCGGCGCCGCATTGCCCGTGCCCCAGTAAATCGTGTTCAGCTCGGGATCGAATGTGCCCAGGCCCCACGTGGAACCGCCGCCGGTCTTCCAGGCGTCGCCGGGTCCCCAGGTCTCATTGCCGGGTTCGCCCGGGCCGGGAATCGTCCAGAACCGCCAGACGCGCTTGCCCGTCTTGGCGTCGTACGCGTCGACCAGTCCGCGAATGCCAAACTCCGCGCCCGCCACGCCAACGAGGATCTTGTCCTTCACGGCCAGCGGCGCGCCGGTCATCGAGTAGCCGATCTTGTAATCCTCGACCACGACATCCCAGCGCTCCTGGCCGGTGTTGGCGTCGAGGCAGACCAGGTGGGCGTCGAAGGTGTTGAAGTAGACTGCATCACCGAGGACGGCCAGGCCGCGATTCGGCGTGCCGCAACAGATGCGGACGTCATCGGGGAAGGGCCGGCGGTAGTTCCAGATCGCGCGACCGGTGCGGGCGTCGAGGGCGGTGACGATGTTCGGCCGCTCGGTGATGTACATGATGCCGTCGACGACGAGCGGCGTGGTCTCCCACTTGCTGGTGTCGGCCTGCTGGTAAATCCAGGCCGGCCGCAGCTTCGCCACATTCTCCGACGTGATCTGGTCGAGCGTGGAGTAGCGATGGCCGGAGTAGTTGCCGCCGTTGGTGAGCCAGTTGCCCGGCTCGGCACCCGACTTGAGGATGCGTTCGTAGGGAACGTTGGTCTGGGCGTGCGCGGTCACGACGCCGAGTACGCCAGCGAGCGTGGCGCCGAGCAGAATGACGGCGCGGAGGAAGGCAGGGGGATTTTTCATTGGGGACAGGCAGGCACCGGATCAAACGCGGCGAACCGCGTGATCGTGAAAGAGGAGAGCGGCGAAGTTATCGGGAAGCCGCCGCGGAAATCAACGCCAAGGACGCCGCGCGCACAGCGCGCGACGGAGGGCGGAGGATCGGAGGGGCGGAGAGGCGGACGGCCGATGACGGATGGCGGAGATGCTCTACGATCCGCCGTGGATTCTTCGCTCCGCTCAGAATGACAGGGAATTCACACAGTCTCGTGAGCGAGTGGAGCCAGCCAAATTTATCCGCAGATGGCCGTTCGCTTTCAGTGCATTATCGCGGCTATTCGCCGCTTTTACTGCATGGTTCCCGGTTAGGAGCCCTTCAGGAACTTCGTTATCTGTGGTCGGCCTCGGCGAGCACCCGTTCGATCCGGCGATCCGGCACCAGCCAGACCAGCGCGACCGCGACGTAGAGCACCGCGGAAATCAGCGGCTGCCAGAATGAGACACCGATTCCGGTGAGATAAAACAGGGGCGAGAGCTTGCCCTTCAAGTCGCTCCCGACCGCCCGCTGCAGCACCGAGTTAGTGCCGTCCTGGCGGATGATCGTCTGCTGCAAAATCCAGTAGGCCAATGCCGCCATCAACAAGACGGCTCCGTACGCCGCCGTCGGCAGCGGTGACCAGTGGCTCGCACCCATCCAGTCGGTCACAAACGGAAACAGCGACAGCCAGAAGAGCAGGTGGAGATTGGCCCAAAGGACCGGCCCGGTCGCGATCTTCGCCGCGTGCAGCATGTGATGATGATTATTCCAATAGATCCCCACGTAGATAAAGCTCAGCACGTAGCTGACGAACGGCACCGCCACGGTCTTCAACGCTTCGAGCGTGCCCTCATGCGGCGCATGCAGCTCCAGGACCATGATCGTGATGATGATCGCCAGAACACCATCGCTGAAGGCTTCCAGTCGGGCTTTGTGCATATTTGGTGAGCGTTAAAGAAGAGTTGCGAGAGCAGCCGGGCGGATTGGATCAGTCGTCCGCCCCGGTTTCAAGGGATCGCGAGACGCAGGCTGCGAAGCACCTGATCGACATTCGTCTCGGCCGTGATGTCCGCCGAGATGACCGTGAGTGAACAATTCGGCAGCCGGCTGTCGGCTTTGGGGAGGAACACCATGAAGCTGATTTTCTTGTTTGGGTCGGACTTCGCCACGGCGTTGGCCTGCAGTCCATTTCCTTTCAAATCCAGAACTTCGCCGATCGCCCTTCGATCGGCGACCTTCGTCAAACCGGCCGTTTCCTCCAGGTCGGCGATTAGCTTTTCCAAGGTCGGTCTTTCGGACGTCACAAAGCGATCACAGCGGACCCGGACAAACGCCGCCTTTGATTGCTCCTTCGTCAGGGAGATACTCGCGACGGCACTGTCCTGGCTGACTTCCGGCGGCATCCAGCCCGGAGGAACGTCGACCGTGAAGGCCGCACTCGTGAATCGTGTCGGTGGCGTCGCACAACCGAAAAGGACGAACGCCAGGACGACCAGGCTGCAGAACTTCACTGCTGGATTGGGCTGCGTTCTCATTCCGGAATCGCGGGCATCATGGTGCAAAGTTCCCCAGCGAAACACGCGAGCGCAAGCCTCGGCCATGAGACCGGCGCCGAGCGCCAGTGCTCACCTCGAACGCGTATCGTGCTCCGCTCAACCGCGGCACGACCACGATTTCAGGGCAAAATTCTCAATTCTCGATATGACCCCGTTCAGGCACTTCATTTATTCACGACTGAGGGTATCGGGTGCGAGGTCGGACTCGCGCATGTCTTCCCGGCGTGGCTTCGGGTTTTTTGGCAGCGCGACGATCACCATGATGGTGGTGAGCACGAGGATGACCAGGGCCGCCCAGAAGCTGGCGCGCAGGCTCCACGTGTCGGAAATCCAGCCATAGAACACCGGCGAGAGTCCCACTCCGGTCGAGATCAACGCGAGAAACGCGATGTTGCTGCGCACCTGCGACGGCGGCGAACACTGCGCCGGATAGTTCATGTAGTAGACGCCAAACAATTCGCCTGCGCCGTTGATGCCGAACGCCAGCAAAAACCAGTAGCCCGGCACGAAGAGCACCCAGAGCACGCCGGCGATCTGGAGCCCGGCGGTGATGAGCAGCGGGACTTTGGGGTTGGTGCGCGCGAGCAACCATCCGAGCCAGAAACCACAGACCATCTTGAACGAGAAGCGCAGGGTGAGTTGGTAGCCCGCCAGGTCCTCGGGGGGGCGGCCCACGGCTTCGCGCGTGAAGATGCTCATGTTATTTTGCACCATGTTGCCGAAGTAGACCAGGAGGTAAGCCAGGCACGCGATGAGGAGGAGCCGGTTCCGGAGTACGGTCTTGAATCCGCCAATCACCGCGGTTTGGAAACTCTCCCGCTTCACGTCGATGCGCGGGATGGGAATCCGGTAAAGCAAGGCGAGGTACGCGGCCAGGGCCATGCAGATGCTGCTGCCGCCATAGAGGAACGCGTAGTTGTAGGGATAGCCCATCTGGAGTGACGCGGGCGGCGTCCAACCAAAGAGTTTGCCGTCGAGCAGGAGTTGCGCGCCCAGCGAACTGACGACCGCGAAGCCCGGGCCCCAACCGTAGGCGAGCCCAAGGGCTTTGCCGCGGAGCCGCGCATCCACGCCGCGGTTCAAGGCCTCCCAGCCGAGGACGTTAACCACGCCATTGGTGATGCCGAGCACGGCCGCGTGCACGACGAGGGCGCCGATGATGGCGGTCGCGGAAGAGGTGGCCAACAGGACCGCCGCTACTCCAACTCCGATGAGGGCGGTCGCGATATAGTTCCAGGACATCACCTTCTTCAGCAGGCGCGCCTCTGGAAACAGCCATGCCACCGCCACGGGGCCGAAGGCCATCAAGAGATAGATCGTGCTCGGCAGGTTGGCGATCGTGTCGGAGGTGTTCAGCCGCTTGCACAAGCCGGCTTGCAGAAATCCGACATAGAGCGCCGGTGCGGCGAGGTATAGCAGGGCGATCTGGCCGGCGAAAATTAAGGCATTCCGGTTCTGCAACCGCGGCTCGAGGCTGCAGGTGTCCCTGGCCGGTGGGGAAAAGTCGGCGTCAGCCGGCACGCTCGTGTTGTCAGCCACGGCGAATGCTCCGGGGGCCGGCGAATGGGCTCATGACCGAACTATCGACCAAGACTTTCTGCGCGTCGAGTCGCTAGAAAGGGTGCAAACAGGTTTTTCATTCTGAGCGCAGCTAAGAATCCAGTTGGACCTGCGCGGCCTCCCCGCGGCAGCGCCTCAGGCCAGCCATCGCGCCAGATTTTTCGCCACGAACGCGTCGTCCACGAGCCAGGGATAGGCTTTCGTCACCCGCGTGATTTCAGCGGCCTGGCCGGGCGAGAGACACTCCTGCGGATCGAGGCAGGCCGTCGTTTCGAGCAGGCCCTGGCGACGGAGAACTTCGTGGATGCCGGGCAGACACCCGGCGAAATCGTGTGACGGATCGAAGATCGCCGCGTTCGCATCCGTGATGGCGGCGTTGCGTGTGAGCCAGCTCGCATCGAGGCGCGACTTCGGTCGCGCCGTCTTGATCGAGTCGAGCAGCGCCACCGCGCGCTCGGTCCACACGCCCCACTGGCCCAGCAGGCCGCCGACGATGAAGCGCGTCCGGCCGGCAAATTCGAACGGCGTCAGGAGGTCGGCGATGATGTTGTCGTCGTTGCCGGTGTAGAGCGCGACGTCGTCGCGTCCGGCCTCGAGCACGGCGCGCACGACGTCGAGCGTCCGGTAGCGGTTGAAGGGCGCGATTTTGATCGCGACGACTTCCGGGATCGCGGCGAACGAGCGCCAGAAGCGATGCGACAGCACGCGTCCGCCGACCGCGGGCTGCAGGTAGAACCCCACGAGCGGCAGCTCCTTTGCCACGGTCCGGCAGTGTCGCAGGATGTCGCGCTCGTCGGCTTGCGCCATGGCCCCGAGGCTGAGCATTCCCGCATGGTAACCGTGGCGGGCGGCGATGCGTGCCTCACTCACGGCCTGAGGGGTCAGTCCGCAAAGTCCCGCAATCAGGGCCACGGGTCGACGACCGGAAGGCCACGTGCGGACGGTGTCCGCCGCGAGGGCCAGGATCGGTTCGTAGAGTCCAATCTTCGGATCGCGGATCACGAACTGCGTGGAATGGACGCCCACGGCGACGCCGCCCGCGCCGGCGTCGAGATAGTAACGAAGCAGGGCGGTCTGCCGGCGTTCGTTCCAGCGCCGCGTGCGGGTCAGCGCGAGCGGGAGAGCAGGGATCACCTGGCCGGAGAGAAGGTGCGTCCGGAGATCCATGCTCAATAGTTGCCCGCGCGATTTTCGAAGGCGGTGGGCTTGCCCCAGAGGGGAGCGCCGGAGTCGAGCCAGGCCGCGATCCAGGTCATCATCTGCTCCACCGAAGCCTCCGGTTCGCCGAAGCGCTCATGCGCCATCGTGGCGTCGTTGAGCCAGGCGGTCGGGGCTTCGTGGCCGGTGAATGCGACCGGGACGCCGAACATTTCGCCGAAGCGGGAAGCGACGGATCGCACCGTGACAATTTCCGGTCCGGCGACGTTGAGCGGGATGGCGGGCGAGGCGGCGAGGGCGGCCGATTGGATGACATGGGCAAGGGCGTCGCGCTGCCAGATGACGTTCACGTAGCCCATCGTCACATCGATCGGCTGCCGGGCGCGGACCTTCTGAGCGACGTCGACGAGTACGCCGTAGCGAAACTCGACCGAGTAGTTGAGGCGGATGAAGACGACCGGCGTACCGTAGTTGCGCGAGGCCTCGGCAAACGCCTCCTCGCGTTGCACGCAGGAGAGGGCGTAAGCGCCGATGGGATCGACCGGGGTCGATTCGCGGGCGCCGCCGGACGCCGGGGGCACGAAGGGATAAACGCAGCCGGTCGAGAAGGCGACGATCCGCGAAGAGCGAAAGCGGTCGGCGACGCGGGCGGGCAGGTCGCGGTTGACCTGTTGGAGCAGATCGGGATTCGACGCGGTGCCGAATTTCACGCCGGCGAGAAAGAACAGCGTCGGCGCATCGGGCAGTCGGGCGAGGGCGAGTTCGTCGGCGAGATCGCAGGCGAGGGTGCGGACGCCGTTCCGTTCGAAATCGTCCCGGGCCCTCAATGTCGTGAACCGGGAAATGGCGGTGACTTCGCCCGGCCGGCCCGCCGCGGTGAGTGCGCGCTGCAGCATGAGGCAGAGATGGAGCCCCATTTTGCCGCCGGCGCCGAGGACGTGCATCGGACCGGCGAGGGATTTGACGGCCTCGAGCACGCCGGGCGTCGGCTCGCTGAGGAAAATGTCGGCGTCCGCGGGAGCGCAGGGCAGGGCACGCGGGGTGGAGTCGGAAGTTGGGGAGGGAGGGGGCAAGCGGAGGACGGAGGGCGGATGGCGGAGGAATGTAGGGCCGGCGCTGGTCGCCGGGCCTATTGCGGGAGAGGCCTGCCGGCGAGCGGCAGCCCTACGAAGGAAGTCAGCCCTACGAAGAGCGGCAGCCCGACGAAGAAAGGCGGACCGGTGGAGGCGGTCGAGTTGCTAGGATCCCGCTCGGGGAGCACAAGCTGAAACCAGACCCCAATTCCGGGGTGATGGTTCGTGATGGCGTCGGCCGGGGCGGCGGGTGAAATGCCACGACGCATGAAATCCCCGCATCCCGATGTCACTTTCCGCCTGCTGACTCCGGCGGACTTGGCGGCGGCGGATCAGTTGCGGGAGTTTGCGGGCTGGAACCAGACACCGCGGGACTGGGAGGGTTATCTTGAGTTCGAGCCGGCGGGCTGCTTCGCGGCGGAACTGGCGGGGCAGGTCGTGGGCACGGCGACGACGATCACGTATGGGCGGGACGTGGGCTGGATCGGCATGGTGCTGGTGCATCCGGAACAGCGGCGTCATGGCATCGGCTCGGTCCTGCTGAACCGGTGTCTCGACCATTTACGGGCGCGGGGCATCCGCAGCATCAAGCTCGATGCGACGCCGATGGGGCGGGCCGTTTATCTGCCGATGGGGTTCGTGGATGAGTACGATCTCTCGCGTTTTCAAGGGATCGCGGGACCGGAGCCGGCGGCGGACCGCGCGATGCTCGAGCCGCTGGGCGCGGCGGTGTGGGCGGACGTGGTGGAGTTCGACGCGGAGATTTTCGGTGTGGCGCGACCGGCGGTGTTGCGCTCGCTGGCGGCACGCGAGCCGGAGAGTTGTTTCGTGGTGCGGACCGGCGGGGTCGTTCGCGGGTTTCTGATGGCCCGGACCGGACGCAACGCGGTGCAAGTCGGGCCGTGGCTGGCGCGGGACGACGCGGCGGCCGCGGCGCTCCTGGCGGGCGTGGTGCGGCGGCACGCGGGCCAGCGGATGTTCATCGACGTCCCGGCGCCGAATACCACGGGCGCGGCGCTGATGAGGGAGATCGGATTCAGCGTGCAGCGCGGCTACACGCGGATGTTCCTCGGAGAGAATCCGCGGCCGGGAGTGCCGGCGCGGGTGTTTAGCACGAGCGGGGCGGAGAAGGGGTAGGGGATTTTCGATTTTGGATTCTCGATTTTCGATTGGGGCCGGCGGTGTCCCTCTGCGCGCGCTCGCAGCTCACGGCCATTGAATCGACCGGCCTTCTGGCTCAGGTAAGCGTGGTCACACCCCACCTGTCACACGTCACACCCCAGGGGCCACTCGCTCACGCTCGCAGCCACGGAGAGACCGGCTCGCAGGCCTCAGGCCGCGAAACGATGAACGCAAAACTCAGAACCCAGAACCCAGAACCCAAACGCCTCACCCCGCGCTCGACGCGGCCCAGAGATTGAGGTCGCCGTCCTTGGCGTACTGGTCGATGCGGGTGAGTTCGTCGGGCGAGAACTTGGTGTTCTTCAGGGCAGCGACACAGTCCTCGATCTGGGAAACCTTGCTCGCGCCGATCAAGGCGGTCGTCACGCGGGGATCCTTGAGGACCCAGGCGATCGCCATTTGCGCGAGGGTCTGGCCGCGTTCCTGGGCGATGGCGTTGAGCGCGCGGATGTTCGCGAGGTTGGCGTCGGAGAGGAAGGTGCCGCGAAGAGAAGTGTTGGCCGCGGCGCGACTGCCGGCCGGCGTGCCGCCGAGGTATTTGTTGGAGAGCATTCCCTGGGCGAGCGGCGAGAACGCGATGCACCCGATGCCCTCGGTCGCGAGCGTGTCGAGCAGGCCGTCCTTCTCCACCCAGCGATTCAGCATCGAGTAACTCGGCTGGTGAATCAGGCAGCGGTGGCCGAATTCCTTGAGCAACGCGGTCGCCTCGCGGGTGCGCCGGCTGTTGTAGGAGGAGAGACCGACGTAGAGCGCCTTGCCGGAGCGGAGCGCGCGATCGAGTGCCCCCATCGTTTCGTCGAGCGGCGTGTTCGGGTCGAAGCGGTGCGAGTAGAAGATGTCGACGTAATCGAGGCCCATGCGCTTGAGGCTCTGGTCGAGACTGGCCGTGAGGTATTTCCGGGTGCCCCATTCTCCATAGGGACCGGGCCACATGCGATAACCGGCCTTGGTCGAGATGATCAGTTCGTCGCGCAGGCCGGCGAAGTCGGAACGCAGGATTTCGCCGAAGTTGCTCTCGGCCGAGCCCGGGGGCGGCCCGTAATTGTTCGCCAGATCGAAGTGCGTGATGCCGAGGTCGAAGGCGCGCCGACACATGGCCCGCGCGTTCTCGGGAACGGTCGTTCCGCCGAAGTTGTGCCACAACCCGAGGGACAGCGCCGGCAGTTTCAGGCCGCTGCGGCCGCAGACGTTGTAGGTCATTCCAGTGTAGCGATTCTCGGCGGGGACGTAGCTCATGATCTGCAGCTAACACGCGAAGCGGTCGCGCCAACAAGCCTGATTGTTTGGGTAGCGCCGGTCTCCGACCGGCGACGGGTCGGTTCGGCAAGCTCACGGCCAAACGGAGGGAATACCGGGCCCTACACCGATCTAAGGAGGTTCCGTCGCACGTTAGGCATCCTTGGACGGTGAGGGCACCGTCCCTCCATGGATTGCTCTTTGAGAGCAGCACAAACGGAAGTCTGAACGATCCTCCTACCATGGAGGGCGGGTGCCCACACCCGCCGTTTTCGTTCCACGGCATTGTTCCGGCTCTCGAGGTGACCTTCGAAGGGCGTCTCGAAAAGGTCTCCTCTCGAGAGAGGGGGCCGCAGGGCGGGGTGTTTTGGCTCGGTGAAGCACGAGCGTCGGCTTGTTCGGCGAACGGAAGCCGCCCACGCTGCGCCGCATGAAACCCCGTGCGCTGCTCGTCCTCTGTGTCCTTGTCTTCGGACGCCCGCTCTTCGCGGCGGAGACCGCCGGGCCGGCGAACACGCTGACGCCCGGCGAGGCCGCGGCGGGTTGGAAGCTGCTTTTCGACGGCAAGACGCTCGACGGTTTGACCCCGCGGGGCAGCGCGAAGTGGGAGACGGGCGACGGCGTACTCAGCTCCGTCGGCGGCAGCGGGTCGGGCATGCTCTGCACCGACGAACTGTATCGGGACTTCGAATTGAAGGCGGAGTTCTGGGTGAACGAGCGGGCGAACAGCGGAATCTATTTTCGCTGCGTGCTCACCGGGAACGTGACGGGCACGAATTCCTACGAGGCGAATATCTACGACAAGCAACCGGGCGGCGCGTTTCCCACCGGCAGTCTCGTCAACGTCACGCGGCCCGTCGATCAACCCTCCACGATCGATCGCTGGAATACATATTACATCCGGGCCGAGGGCGATCACTTCATCCTCCAGCTAAATGGGGTTCAGACGGTCGATTCCCGTGACAACCAGCACATGGAGGCCGGCCCAATCGGCCTGCAGCAATCGGCGGGGCCGGGCGTGGTGAAGTTCCGCTCGATCAAAGTGCGCCGGCTAGGCCCGAAGAGTTGAGGCGTGCACGACACACGCTCCGACAAGGCAGGGTTCGTCCCACGTGCAGGCGCGCGGCTCGTCTGCGCCTCAAGACCCGGTTGCACGACGGTTGGCCGTCTTGAAATCGGGCGTGCACGAGGCACGCCCCTACATCGAATTTCTTTTCGTGTAGGGGCGCGCCTCGTGCGCGCCCAAGAGGTCTGGGCGATTACCCTTCCAGCTGATTGGCGCTGTGTCCTGAGCACCCGGAGGGCGGACGTGGCTACTTCGCCTTGCGGCCGCCCGCGTTTTCCGCGGCGACGAACTGAAAAGTCTGAAGGTCGATCGCGATCGTTGGCCGGCCGTTGACGCGAGGGGGAGGATAGCGCCATTGCGCGATGGCATGGAGCGCCGCCTCGCCGAGTTCCGGCGCCGACGACTCGAGCACGACCGGAACGCGCACGCGGCCTTCCTCGTCGATGAAGTACTTCATCGTAACCGTGGCGTCGGCGGAGACGTCGCGGGGACGGCTGCGCCACGCCGGGAAAATTTGCTGGAGCGGCTTCATGTCACCGTCGAGGTCGGCGAGCGTGGGTAGAACCACGGGCGCGGTCTCAATCGATCGCCCCGCGGCGTTGCCCGTGGGAGGGGTGGTCATCGCGATCCCATCGGCCTTGAACAGAAAGCGGACGAGCGGAACCACGGGGCCGAGCACCGAGGGTTGATTGGCCGGGCGCGCGAATCGCCACTCCGACACGGCGTCCCGCACCGACTCTGTCAAACGCGCGTCCGTGGAATCGAGCACCAGCAGATCGGTGACGCGGCCCTCGGCGTCGCGGCCGATGGCGACAGTGACCACACCACGCTGCTGACCGGTCAGCCGGGTAAAGGCTGGAAACTGCGGCATGACGAATTTCTCCAGGCGCAATTCCTCGACGGTGCCCACGGGACCGGTGGCACCCGGACCCGGCGTGGCGCCGACGAGGAGAGCGGTCAGCAGAAGCGCGGCACGGAGAAGAACCCGGCGACACGTGGCGGAGAGAAGGCGTCGGACAGCGCGCACAGGACGGATTTCAAGCGCGCCCGGCCGGCGAAGTCGCGCCATTTCCGGCCGGACGTTGCCGGCATTGCCAGCCGGAACCGGTCCACGCAACGTGACGCGCGCCGTCGGGAAACGCCGGGGGCGTTCCATGATGATTACCCGTCACCTCCTCGCCCTCGCCGTCTCGGCTGCTCTCGTCCCGGTCGCGTTGCCGTCCGCCGCCGCCGCGGAGCGGGCACGTCCCAATGTTCTGTTCATCGCCATCGACGATCTGCGGAGCGACCTCGGTGTGCTCGGCGTGAAGCACGCTCGCACGCCCAACCTGGATCGCTTCGCGGCGTCGGGCCGGCTGTTCACGCATCATTACGCCGTGGTGCCGACGTGTGGAGCGTCACGCTGTTCGCTGATGCGTGGCCGGTATCCGGACCAACTGGTGCAAGTGGGGAACGAGGCCATTCGCCTGACTCATGAGAGTTGGGGTGCGCAGAGTTTGCCGGCGTGGTGGCGCCAGCATGGCTACCAAACCCTGGCGCTCGGCAAGATCACCCATTACCCGGGTAATCTCACTGGCAGGAATTGGGCGGAGGGTCCGGAAGAACTGCCGGGGGCGTGGGATCGCACCTGGATTCCGAAGTCACCCTGGAAAACATCCGAGGAAATGATGCACGGCTATGCCAACGGCCGGCCGCGCGTGCCGGGGAAGAGTCCGGCGTGGCAGATGAACGATGGCCCGGATGACGCCTATCCCGATGCGTGGGTGGCGGGCGATGCGGTGCGGACGCTCGGGGAACTCGCGACCTCGAACAAGCCGTGGTTCTTTGCCGTGGGTCTGTACAAGCCGCACCTGCCGTTCGCGGCGCCGAAGAAATGGTTTGATTTGCACGACCCCAAGGACATCGCGGCGCCGGAGGTCACGACGCGGCCGGCGGACGAGGTGTCGAGCTGGCATCCGAGCAGCGAGTTTCGCGGCAACTACAAGGACGCGGCCGGTCGCGATCCGGATCAGGATGCGGCCTACGCGCTGGAACTCCGCCGAGCGTATGCGGCGGCGACGAGTTACGTCGATGCGCAGGTGGGGCGGGTGCTGGAGGCACTGCGGGAACTCCGCCTCGAGCAGAACACGATCGTCGTTATCTGGAGCGATCACGGCTTTCTCCTCGGGGAGCACGCGATCTGGGGGAAGCACGCGCTCTATGAGAACGGCCTGCGTTCGCCGCTGATGATTCGCGTGCCGGGGATGAGCCGCGCGGGTGAAAAGTCCGACGCGCTGGTCGAGGCGATCGATCTTTACCCGACATTATTGGAACTCTGTGGACTGCCTTCGCCCGGGCCGCTGGACGGACGCAGTCTCCGGCCGCAGCTGGAAAACCCGGCGGCGCCGGCGGCGAAGCCTGCGCGCGGTTTCTGGGGCGCCGGTGATCGCACGGTTCGCACCGAGCGCTGGCGGTTGATCGCGCATCGCGTGAAGGGCAGTGCGGAGCCGAAGGTCGAGCTCTTCGACATGATCGCTGACCCGCACGAGGCGAAGAATGTCGCGGCGGCCGAGCCGACGGTCGTGCGGGATCTCCTGCGATCGCTGGATGAGGTGAAGGACCCGTTCGCTGCGGCGCGCCCGTAACGGCGCAAAAAAAAGCGCGGCCGGTGGGCCGCGCTGAATTTTGTTCGCGTACGTGGGTTCGCCGCTACGAGGTCCTCAGTACGTCCCGGGCGCGTTGTCCGAGGAGCCGGCACCCTTCTTGGGGGCGGGCTTGGCCACGGGCACGAAGCCGGGAGGGGCCGGCAGGCGCGGGGGCGTGAGCCAGAGTGCCACGACCTGATAGCGGCTGATGACGGAATGCATCAGTGCCTCGGAGAGGCCTTGATCGTAGGTCGTCTCGAGGGCCTTCCGACGCTTCTTCAGGTCTGCGACTGCCTTCTGGCAGTCGTCCTTGTAGTCTGCGTCGTCGACCTTGGCCACGATGGCCTCAAGTCCAACGATGCGGGCATCAATCGCGGTGAGTGCGTTCTTTTGCTCGTCCGTCAGCGGAGTGGCGACGACGGCCTCGACTTCGGCCTTCGTGACCTTCTCGGACTTTTTTTCCGGTTCGGCGGCCACGAGGCCGAGCGCGAACAACGGGAACAGCAGGCAGGTGGAAGGGCGCATGGTGCTCAGGTCATTTCCAAGCCGCGGAGCGTGCCGGTGGAGGTGGAGAACTTGTCCTGTTCGATGCCCATCCGATGGAGCATCGAGACGAAGAGGTTCGGCAGCGGGTAATTGCGCTCGAGATCGAACGCGAGGTGCTGCCCGTGCTTGAAGCCGCCGCCGGCGAAGATCACCGGGACGTTCGTGTTCACGTGCTTGTTGGCGTCGCCCATGTTCGAACCGAAATAAACCATTGTGCGGTCCATCAGGGTCTCGCCGTCCTCGCGGACGCTCTTCAGGTCGGTGAACAGCTTCGCGAGCAGCTTCATGTGCGCATCGTCGAGCGCCTTGAGCTGGCCGCGCTTGTCCTCGGAACGACCGTGGTGGGAGAGGTTGTGATAACCATCGGTGATGCCCTTCACGTTCAGCGCGGGCGAACCGACGCTATCCAGCATCAGCGTGATGGCGCGGGTCGAGTCGGTCTCGAACGAGAGGCGCGCGAGGCTGTACATGATGCCGGTCTTGACCATGTAGTCGGCCGGATCGGTCGGATCGACCGGGGCCTGTTCCTTGACGACCGGCTTCGGCTTCTGCTCCCAGCCGCGGGAGGCCGTCATGCGGCTCTCGAGATCGCGGACGCTGGTGAAATATTGATCGAGCCGTTCGCGATCGCGCTGGCCGCCCTTGCGCTGAAGTTCCTTCGCGTGATCGGCGACGGCGTCGAGGATGCTGCGACCGGTGTCGAGCTGACGGACCTGCGCCTCGATCTGCTGCGGCGTGCCCTGGAGGAAGAGCTGCTTGAAGACCTCGGCGGCCTTGTCTTCCGGCGGAATCGCGACGCCCGTGCCGCTGTAGGAAAGGCTCCGGCTGCGCGTGTTGACCGCGAGGGTGATGGAGGGATAGCGGGTCTGGATGCCGATCCGCTCCGCGACGAACTGGTCGAGCGAGATCGTGTTGCGGAACGAGCTGCTGCCCGGATGCGGGGCGCCCGTGAGGAAGCAGATGTCCGAGGTATGACTGCCGTCGACGCCCGGGTGTGAGACGCCGCTCATGACGGTGAAGTCATTGCGGTGTTCCTGGAGCAGCTTCAGGTAAGGACTGGCGGTGTAGTCGCGGCCAGCGTTGGCCGGGAAGAAGAGATCGGGGAGCACGCCGAGGTTCTGACAGATCGCGAACATGCGGCGCGGCTTCGCTCCGGGTGCGAGCGGGGAGGAGGACTCGGCGGCGCGGGCGAACGACGGGAGCATCTGATCGAGCAGCGGCAGCGCGAGCGCGACGCCCGAGCCTTTCAGGAAGGTGCGGCGAGAGAGCGGACGCCGGGTGGAGATGAACGGACCGGAGGGGGCTTGGGCAGTTTTTTGCGTCATGATATTTGGCTCCTGGGAGTGTAAGGGGTACTCGATGGTTGGAACTTAGCGTAAATTTCAGCGGGTAGGAATCACTTATTCAGGAAAAGCTCACTTTGGACGATCGCGTGGATCAGACTGCGGACGCCATAGCTGCCGGCTTTGGTCTGGCTGAGGATCTGTTCGACCTTCGCGCGGTCGCTGAAACGCACCGGTGAACTGGTCGCATAGACGGCGAGATGCCGCGTGAGATTGCGCGCAATCTGCGCCTCGTCGCGCAGGATCAACTGCTTGAATTCGCGGACGTCGCGGAATTTCTGTCCGTCGGGCATCTGGCCCTGGGATTCGACCGGCAGCGCGAAGTGAAAATCGAAGGCCCAGCCATTCTTGCCGAAGCCGACCGCCGGCATCTTGTCCTTGGCGTCGCCGCGGTAGCGGTCCCGCCAGGCGCCCATGACGTCGAAGTTCTCGAGGGCGAAGCCCTGCGGATCGATTTTACTGTGGCAGACGGCACAGCTCTCGTCCGCCCGGTGGCGTTCGAGCTGCTGCCGGATCGTCACCGCGCCGCGGGTGTCAGGATCGACCGCGGGAACGGCCGCGGGCGGCGCCGGAATGTGGCGGCCGAGGATGCGTTCGCTGATCCATTTGCCGCGGATGACCGGCGAGGTGGTCGTGCCGTTGGCCGTGACCTTGAGCACGATGGCCTGAGTCATCACGCCGCCGCGGACGCCATCCGCCGGAAGCGCGACCCGGCGCATCGAGGCACCCGAGACGTTCGGGATGCCGTAGTGATCGGCGAGCCGCTCGTTCACGTAGGTGAAGTCGGAATTGATGACGTTGCGGGCAGGGCGGTCCTGCTGGACGAGTTCGGTGAAGAACAACCGTGATTCATCGAGGGCGGCCTCGGCCAGCGACTCATCGAGATAGTAGTCAGGGTAGAGCGTATTCGACGGCGTCGTGGCGTCCTGCTTCCGCAACTCGAGCCAGTAATCGAGGAACGCCTCGACGAACCGGCGCGACTTCGGGTCCTTCAGCAAGCGTTCCGTTTCGGCGCGCAGCAGGGCGGGCTGGCGCAGTTCGCCGCGGCGGGCGCGCTCGAGCAGCGCCTCGTCCGGGGATGAGTTCCAGAGAAAGAAAGCGAGGCGGGAGGCGACGGCGTAGTCATCGAGCCGTCCGGGCGTTTCCTCGAGATAGAGAAAGCCGGGCGAGCAAATCACCGCCGTGTAGCCCGCGATCATCGAATAGGTGAAATCATGGCCGGCCTTCATCTGCTGGCGAATGACGCCCAGATAGCGCTGCACCTCGGACTCGTCGACGGGGCGGCGATAGGCGCGCTTCATGAATGCCCGGAGCAGCTTCTCCGCGTCCTCGGCCGGCCGGTTGGAGACGACTTCAACGGGCGTGTCCTGAGTCCGGACGACGCGGCCATAACCGCCGGCTCCCTCGGCGCCGCGATTCGAGGTCGCCGTCAGCGTCTGCACGGTGACCTCGGCATTGGCGCGGGCGGACTTGATCAAAGGCAGATCGCCGAAGAGCGCGCGATAGCCCGCGGAAGAAGCTTCATCGAACAACGGCCCCTCGACTTCCATCCAGTGAAAAGCCACCGCCGGCGCGCCGTCGCGTTGGGCGAGGGGATTGGATGCGGAGCCGGGGCGGTTGCGGAAGAACCGCGAGGCATCGGTTACGAGCGCCTCATTTTCCGCCAGCGGAATGACCCCGAGATCGTAGATGGCGGGATCCGGCGTGAGATCGAATTCGCCGACGCGGCGCACATCCATCGGACCTTGGGCGTAGACAGTGATGGGTTCGTTGCGGCGACCGGGGGAAACATCATCGCCGTTGGGCGCGTTCCACTGGCGCGGATTATCGATGAGCACCTTGGTGCCGTCTTCCTTCTTCACCGTGCTCGTGCTGTAGCCGTAGGGTCCGACCCAGATGGTGTAACCGCTCCAACGCACGCGGTATTTGCCGGCGACCGGCGCGCGGAAGTTGTCCCAGATCGTATGGAACGGATGGTAGTTGCTCCGCATCCAGCCGACGGCCTCGAGTTCGCGGGTGGCGGGATCGGAATCGCCCACGGTGAGCGGAGCCTTGAGCGCACGCACTTCCGGCTGGGGCTTCGTGCCGAGAACCGGGAAGGCCATGCGTTCCGGATTCGGGTTGCCGTCGACCACGCGGCTGAAGGTGTGGGTCCAGACGCGCTCATCGCGGGCCCAGTAGCGCTTCACCTTCGGGGCGGGCAACTGCAGCCGGGCGAGCTCCGCCGCGAGCGTCTGGCGCAGGGCGAGATTGGCCGCCTTCATGTAACGCGTCATCTGCACGTGCGACACATCGAGGGCATCGCCGATCTTGTTAAAGAGCTCCGCCTCTCCGTCCTCCGGCAATTCGTTCTTCACCTGCAATCCCGGCGCATGGAGCAAATCGCGCAGGGAGTTCTCGAACTCGTAGCGGTTGAGCCGCCGCTGCGTGGCGCGACCTTCGCGTGCGGACGCGGCCTGATCCGCGGAGGTCAACGACGTCGCCAGATCGCGGACGAAGCCACCGAGCTCCGCCTCATTGGGGCGGCGCTTTTGCTTCGGTGGCATCTCCCCGGCCTGCACCCGGTCGTGGACCTTGACCCAGGTGAGGAAGTTGGACGAGTCGCCGGGCGAGTAGGAAAGGCTTGTGAGGTCGAGGTTACCCTCTTTGTCGACGTCGTTGTGGCAGCTGGAGCAGTATTTGTCGGTGAAAGCAGCGAGGTCGGGTTCGGCGGCGGACGACGAGACGACCGCGGCGAGCAGTGAGAAAACGGCGACGGTGGAGACACGCCAAGGGTAGGGAAGACGATGGGGGCTCATGCTCGAAGCGATGCAGGATAGACGGGGGAGGAGGGATTCGCCAGCGGGCAGGCGAAGCAGGTCTGAAACGCGCTCCGTCGCTTCCGCCAGGTACAAACGAATTCGCCGGGCGCCGCAGGTCAAGACAGCGCCGGATGGATTTGGAAACTCCACGGTGAATCGCAGCGCGCGGCGATTGGGAACAAAGTGATATTTTGCCTCGCGCTGCACGCGACCCCGAACATGTTTTTGCGGTCGGTGGTGACGTTCATTTGACGTCGCTGCCGATCCCCTGACCCCGCTGCCCCCTTGCGTATGCCGATTCTGCGTTTTTTCACGCGTCTCTCCCCATCCTGGATCATTCCGGTCGTCGGTTTCGTCGCGTCCGCCACCGGGCTGGCCGCGGCGGCCGCGGCGGCGCCGGCGGGTGCCGTGCTCGAGAAGCTCGTCAGCCAGTACTGTATGGACTGCCATGACGAAGGCGCCCGCAAGGCCGAGCTTTCGCTCGAGGGCCTCGACTATTCGCAGCCGGGCGCGAACGCGGAAATCTGGGAGCGCGTGCTGAACAAGCTCGATCACCGGCAGATGCCCCCGGTCGGCGAGGAGCGTCCGGACGAGGCGGCCTACCGCCAGGTCACCCAATTTCTCACCACCACGCTCGATCGCGAAGCCGCGGCGCACCCGAATCCCGGACGCACGGAAACCCTGCGCCGGCTCAACCGGACGGAATATCAGAATGCGATTCGCGACCTGCTCGCGTTGCGCATCGACGCGACGGCGCTTTTGCCGAACGACGAGCCGAGCCACGGCTTCGACAACGTGACCGTGGGCAATCTCTCTCCGACGCTCCTCGATCGCTACGTCAGCGCCGCCCAAAAAATCGCGCGGCTGGCAATTGGCGGAGCGAGCAAAGCTCCCGGCGGCGACACATTTCGCGTCAAACCCGACGTCACCCAGGAGGAGCACATCGAGGGCCTCCCGCTGGGCACGCGCGGTGGCACCCTGATTCCCTACGTTTTTCCGCAGGACGGAGAGTACGAGATCCAGGTCCGGCTGGCCCGCGATCGTAACGAGCAGGTCGAGGGTTTGAAGAAGCCGCACGACATCGAGTTTCTCGTCGATCGGGAACGCGTCGCGCTCTTCACGGTGAAGCCGCCGGGCAGCGACAAAAACGCCGAGGCCGTCGACACGCATCTGAAGTATCGCGTCAGCGTGAAGGCCGGCCCGCACGATGTCGGGGTCACTTTCCCCAAGAATCCGTCCGCCATCGTCGAAACCGAGCGCCAGCCGTTTCTCGTGCGGTTCAATTATCACCGGCACCCGCGCACGGCGCCGGCCGTCTACCAGGTGTCGATCACCGGGCCCTTTGACGCCAAGGGGGCGGGGGACACCCCGAGCCGCCGCCAGATTTTCGGCAAACTCGGCGCCAGCGAGGCCCCGACCACCCTGGCCGGACAGGAGGCACGGGCTCGCGAAATTCTGACGCCCATCGTGCGGCGTGCCTATCGCCGGCCGGTCACGGACGAGGATCTGCGGCGGCCGCTGCAATTCTTCCGCGAAGGCAGTGCCGAGGGGGCCGGGTTCGATGCCGGGATCGAGAATGCGCTCAGCGCCATTTTGGTGAGTCCGCGTTTTCTCCTGCGGGTCGAACGCGATCCCGAGGGGCTGGCGTCCGGCACGGTTTATCCGATCGGCGATGTCGAACTTGCGTCGCGGCTCTCGTTCTTCCTCTGGAGCAGTATTCCCGATGACGCCCTGCTCGAAGCGGCGGCCCGCGGCGACCTGCGGGATCCGCAGCGGCTCGAGCAGCAGGTGCGGCGGATGCTCGCGGACGAGCGCGCCCGCAACCTCGTGACCAATTTTGCCACGCAATGGCTGCACCTGCGCGGCCTCGAGTCCGTGACGCCGGACCTGCGGCTCTTCATCGATTTCGACGACAACCTGCGGCAGGCGCTGCGCGAGGAGACCGAACTGTTCTTCGAGAGCATCCTCCGCGAGGACCACAGCATCGTGGATTTGATCGGGGCGGATTACACCTTCCTGAACGAGCGGCTCGCGAAGCACTACGGCATTCCGAACATCTACGGGAGCCACTTCCGGCGCGTTTCGTTCGCCGGTCAGCCGTCGCGTTCCCGGGGCGGCCTGCTCCGGCACGGCAGCATCCTGACCGTGACCTCCTATGCGACGCGCACGTCGCCGGTGATTCGCGGCAAGTGGATTCTCGACAACCTGCTCGGGATGCCGCCGCCCCCGCCGCCGCCGAACGTGCCCTCGCTCGACGAGAACGTGGTCGGTGCCTCGCTGCCGATGCGAGAGCGCCTGGCCGAGCATCGGAAGAATCCGGTCTGCGCGAGCTGTCACAACGAGATGGATCCGGTGGGCTTCGCGCTGGAGAACTTCGACGCGATCGGCCGCTGGCGGGATCGCGAGGACTACCGGCCGGTTGACGCCTCGGGTGGGGCGCCGGATGGAAGCAAGTTCACCGGCGCCGACGGCCTCGAGCAGGCGCTGCTGCGGCGGCCGGACCTGTTTGCCGGCACGGTGACCGAGAAGCTCCTGATCTTCGCGCTCGGCCGTGGTGTCGAGACCCACGACGCTCCCGCGATCCGGGAAATCGTCCGGCGCGCGCAGGCCGACAATTATCGTTTTTCCGCCCTGATCCTGGGCATCGTCAACAGCACTCCGTTTCAAAAGAGGACCTCCCCATGATTATCACCAAGAAGGCGCTTCCCCGTCGGACGTTTCTGCGCGGCATGGGTGCCACGCTCGCCCTGCCCCTGCTCGATGCGATGATCCCGGCCGCCACCGCGGCCACGAAGACCGTCGCGACGCCCGTCCGGCGTCTCGGCTATGTGTTCATGCCAATGGGCTGCGACCGCTCCCGCTGGGCGCTGCCCGGCACGGACGGACTGATTGGCGAACTTTCGCCGATCCTGAGTTCGCTCGGCTCGGTGAAGCAGCACGTCACCGCCTTTAGCAACCTCGAGCTGCGCAACGCTTATCCGGGGTCGCACGCGACGTCGAACGCCGCCTTCCTCAGCGCCGCGAAGGCGAAGCACACGGAGAGCTCCGACTATTATCTCGGTACGACGGCCGACCAGCTCGCCGCGCAGCAGATTGGCCACGAGACGCAGCTGCCGTCCCTCGAGCTGTCGATGGACATGATGCAGACGACGGGCCAGTGCGACAACGGCTACGCCTGCGTCTACCAGAACAATCTCTCCTGGTCGTCCCCGACGACGCCGCTCCCGTCCGAGGCGCACCCGCGCATCGTGTTCGAGCGCCTCTTCGGCGAAGGCGGCAGCCTGGCCGAGCGCCGCGCCGCCCTGCGCAAGCGGGCGAGCCTGCTCGACTGGCTGACCGAGGACATGGCGAGCCTGCGCCGGGAGCTCGGGCCGGCCGATCGCCGCCGGGTGGACGAATATCTTTCGACGGTCCGCGAGGTGGAACGCCGCATCCAGAAGGCCGAGGCCGACACGGCGGGCAACGCACTGCCCGATCTCGATCGCCCGCTGGGCGTCCCCGCGGCGTACGCGGACCACGCAAAGCTGATGTTCGATCTGCAGGTGCTGGCCATGCAGGGCGACATCACCCGGATCTGCACCTTCCAGCTCGCGCGCGAGACGAGCAATCGCACGTATCCCGAGATTGGCGTGCCCGATCCGCACCATCCGCTTTCGCACCACGGCAACGATCCGGACAAGATCGCGCGGATGGCGAAAATCAACGCGTTCCACGTCTCGCTCTTCGCTTACTACCTCGAGCGGCTCAAGGCGACGCCGGACGGCAATGGCTCGCTGCTGGATCACTCGCTCATTCTCTACGGCAGCGGCATCGGCAACCCGAACATCCACGACCATACCGACCTCCCGATCCTCGTGGCCGGCGGCGCGGCCGGCGGGATGCGCGGTGGCCGCCACATCCGCTACGCTGAGCCGGTGCCGCTCGCGAATCTGCACCTGACGCTGCTCGACAAGGTCGGCGTGAAGGTCGACACATTCGCCGACAGCACGGGGAAGATCACCGATCTGTTCTCGCCGGTCACCGTGTGAGCCGAACGTTCCGACCCATGAATCGTTGCCTTCGCCCGTCCTTGGCCGGCCTGCGCCTGGCCCTGGGAATATTCCTCACTTCCGGTGCGCTACTCCTCGCGGCGCCGGCGCGCGCGCCTCTGGCCGATGCGATGGAGCGCAAGGACCTGGCGGCGGTGAAAGCGCTCCTCGGTGACAGCGATGTCAACCAGGCGCAGGTGGACGGGATGACCGCGCTGCATTGGGCTGCTCACCACGAGCAAGCCGGCGTGGTGACGAGCCTGCTCGCCGCCAAGGCGAACCCAAATGTGCAGAATCGCTACGGAGTGACGCCGCTCGCCCTCGCGTGCACGAATGGCAACGACCAGATTGTCCGACTCCTCCTCGACGGCGGCGCCGATGCCAATCTTTCGCTTCGCGGCGGTGAAACGCCGCTCATGACCGCGGCTCGCACGGGTCGCATCGGGCCGGTGAAGGGACTGCTGGCGAAAGGGGCCAAGGTCGATGCCACGCTCGAACAGGGACAGACGGCGCTCATGTGGGCAGCCGCGGACGGTCATCTCGAAGTGGTCGAAGCGTTGATTGCTGCCGGCGCGGACTTCCGCCGCCAGGTGGACACGGGCTTCACGCCCATGCTTTTCGCGGCGCGGGCCGGTCACGCGGACATCGTTCGTGCGCTGCTCAAGGCGGGCGTCGACATCAACGCCGCCAGCACGCCGACGATCCGGCCGGGCAACAAGCAGCCGCGCCGGGGATCGAGTGCGCTGACGATCGCGGTGGAGAACGGCCGGTTTGAACTCGCTTCGTCGCTCCTCGATCTCGGGGCGGACCCGGGCGACATGCGTTCGGGCTACACGCCGCTGCATATTCTTACCTGGGTGCGGAAGCCGGACCGCGGCGAAGACGAAGGCGACCCGATTCCGCAGGACCCGCGCCCGACCACCAGCGAACAGTTGATCGCAAAGTTGATCGCGAAAGGAGCAGACGTGAATGCCCGGCTGACCGGCGGTCCTTCCGGCGGTGGCCGCATCAATCGCAACGGTTGCACACCCTTGATGCTGGCTGCCGATACCGCGGACACCGGCTACATGCGGTTGCTGATCGCTGCGGGTGCCGATGCCACGATTACGAACGTCGACGGTGCGACTCCCTTGATGGCCGCCGCGGGCCTCGGCACGCGCGCTGCCGAGGAAGAAGCCGGCACAGAGGACGAGGCAGTCGAGGCGATCGGTTACCTGCTGGGACTCGGTGCCGACATCAACGCGGTCTCGCTCAATGGCGACACGGCGATGCACGGCGCCGCGTTCGCGAACTTTCCCAAGGTGGTGAAGTTCCTCGATACCAAGGGCGCGAAGATCGAGGTGTGGAACCAGCCGAGCAAGCAGGGTTGGATCCCTCTGCGGGTCGCGGAAGGACACCGGTTCGGCAATTTCAAGCCATCGTTCGAGACCGTCGCCGCGATCAAGGAAGTGATGCTCGCCCACGGTGCGGTCATTCCGCCGCCGATGGCGCCGATTCCGGTGATTGGCTACTAGAGCGGTTTAAATCAAACTGTAGCCGAACGAACGGAGGGCGCGCCACTACATGGCAAGCCTGGCCGTACGTGTAGGGGCGGGCCTTGTGCACGCCCAAAACGGCTACGGCATTCTTTAACCCGCTTCAGGCCGCGGTGCCGGCGCTGACGTCGGCGCACAAAAAAAGGCGCGGCCGTTTGGGCCGCGCCTGAAAGCTGGAAATTACCGGGAGATCAGACCTTCGCGAACTGATCCTTGCGCACGCCGAGGCTGGCGCGGAGATCCGTGAGCTGGCCCGCGCTGCCGAGGAGCTGATTGCGGCTCGCGATGAACTTCGCGTATTCCTCGATGAAAATCTTGCCCGGCGGGCGGAAATCGAAGTCACCCGGGTTGTCGCGGAAATATTCGCGGTGCACGCGCGTCCAGACGAGGCGGCCATCGGTGTCGATGTTCACCTTGGTCACACCGAGCTTGGCGGCGGGCAGGTACTCGGTCGGGTCCACGCCCATCGAGTCCTTGATCTTGCCGCCGGCGGCGTTGATGCGATCGACCTCATCCTTCGGGACCGAAGAGGAACCGTGCATCACCAGCGGATAGCCGGGGAGGCGGGCCTTGATCTTCTCGAGCACATCGAAGTGCAGCGACTGGCGGCCCTTGAACTTGAAGGCGCCGTGGCTGGTGCCGATGGCGCAGGCGAGGGAGTCGCAGCCGGTCTTGTTGACGAAATCCTTGGCTTCATCCGGGTCCGTGAGACACGCATTGCCGTCCTCGACCTTGATGTCTTCTTCGACGCCACCGAGCATGCCGAGCTCGGCTTCGACGGAGAGACCCTTGGCATGCGCCTTTTCGACGACGCGCTTGGTGATGGCGACGTTCTGATCGAACGGATCGTGCGAGGCGTCGATCATGACGGAGCTGAAGAAGCCCGAATCGATGCACTCGTAGCAGGTCTGCTCGTCACCGTGGTCGAGGTGCACCGCGTAGATGGCCTCGGGAAACACGTCGCCGGCCGCGCGAATGATCGCCTCGAGCATGCGCTTGTCGGTGTACTTGCGAGCGCCCTTGGAGAGCTGGATGATAAAGGGGGCCTGCGACTGAACACAGCCCTTGAACAGGCCCATGGCCTGCTCGGCGTTGTTGATATTGTACGCACCCACGGCGTATTTGCCGTAGGCGTGCTTGAAGAGCTGCGCGGTGGTGACGATCATGGTCGGAAAGAGATGGGACTGTCCTTGCGGCTCCGGGCTCGCGCAAGGGTTTTTTCGGACGGGGCTATGACACGGGGTCAACGAACCGTACCCCACTTAAGCTAACGCCGTGCCGAAGCCTGCCGCTGGCCGCATATTCGAGGGCCGGGTCACGAAACCCGATTTACAGGACGAATCAACCGCCGCCCTTGCGTCGGGTTGGCGTTCCGCCACCACCGCTCTGGCCTGCCGGGGTGGTCACCGCCTCGCGGAGAATCTGCTGAAGCTGCTGCTGGCTCTGCTGCTGCTGCTGGATTTGCTGGAGCGCTGCAACTTGGGGCGGAGCCAGCACGGTCTGGGCCTGGGTGACCGCCGCGGCGGTCACGCGCGCGGTTCCCGCGCCTCCCAAGCCGCCCGGTCCGGCACCCACGGCTCCGGCGACGAGTCCTCCGATTTCGGCCATTCCGCCAAAACCGCCCCGTCCACCCGGCGGCGGCGCCGGGAAATCGCCGGTTGGACCCGCGGCGTTGGCCCGCTGAGGCGAAGTGGTCGCGAGGATCTGGACCAGTTGATCAGCCTGGTTTGGCGTCAACGGCGTGTTCGTGTAGCTCAGGCGTTGCTGCAGGTCGTTGACGAGGCTGCGCTGAGGCAGGGTCTGCTCGTAGTTCTGCAATTGAGTCAACCCGCTGTCGCCGACCACGGACTTGATGCTATTGTTGATGTCGCTCTGCGCGTTCGCGATGAGCTGCCGAAAGCCTTCCGGATCGCTCCGCGGGTTAACCCCCTGTTCGCGTGCCGCAGTCATGACGTCCTGCAGCGTGGTCTGACGTTCAACCAGGAGATCCTTCAATTTCTCAACCTGCTCGGGCGCGAGGTTCAAATTGTGAAACAGCGCCGCGTAACGTGAATCGATGGCCGCCTTCTGCTGCACCCGCATCAAGGCCTGCACCTCCGGCTTGTTCACCAGTTCGCGAATCGCCGCGATCTGCCCCGGTCCCCGGCCACCGCGTGGTCCTCCCCGCGGCGGACCCTCCGGCGGCGCTTCCCCGTCCACGGCGGGCCGCTTGCCCCCGTTGTCACCTGCGGCCACCTGCCGGGCGGCGAGTTCATCCTGCAGTTCGCGGTTGTGCGACTCGAGGTCCCAGGCGCGTTTCTGCCACTCGGCGCGCTCGGCGGGATTCAACGCCGCGGCGCGCAGTTCCACCAGTTCGCGGTACTGGTTCCACGCCACGCCCGCGCCAACGAGGGTGCTGAGCGCAAGCGCGACGACGAGGTAGGACTGGGACTTCACGGTGCTGGGACTAGACGCAGGGTATGCGGGTAAGTTACGGGCGCAACCGATGGCCCCGCACCCGAACATCCTCGCCCGCTTCCTGCCCCGTCCCAGCCGCCGGACCGTGGCCGCCGGTCAGCGCGGCGGAAACTCGAACTCGGCCTTGGCCCCGGTCTTCGAAAGTACGAGGTAAGCGGAGAAAGGGAGGCCGCGCTTCGACATGAAACCTTCGATCAGGTTGGTACGGCCCGTCTCGAAGAGCTGCCTGGCTTCCTCGGTCGGGATGTCCTTCGCACAGAGCTGGCGCTTGAGCGTGAAGACGATCCGATTGTCCTGGTCGGGACGCCGCACATAGAAAGCCTCCGGCGTCTCGAGCACTTCGCCGTTCTTGTGCATCTTGCTCGCCCCAAGCACGACGGCGTTGGTGAGATCCGGCGGAGCCTTGGCCTTCCGGGCCACCGGGTTGCCATCCTTGTCGAGCTTCGCCTTCCGCGGCGGAAACTCCCAGGCGATGCGTTCACCCTGACGCTTTAGGAAGGCGTCGAACGGCCGGCCCTTCTTCGAGGTAAAGCCTTGGATGAGTTCGGTCTTCCCCTCGGCAACGAGCGCAATCGCCGCTTCGCGCGGGATCGCCTTCTGACACATCAGCCGGCCGACGCGGAAAGTCTGCTTCCAGGCATCACCGTCGCGCTCCCTCAGCAGGTAACTGTTGCCCGACTCGCACAGTTCCGCGCCCGTCGCCGGATCCTTCCAGAAGGGTTCCAGCGTCGCGAGGTCCTGCTTGTCGCCGAAGTCATACTCGGCCTTCCACTTCTTTTTTTCCTCGTCCCGGACAAGTTTCAGAATGGCGGCGAAGCGGCTGCGCGTCCGGGCCGAGATGAAGCCATCGAGCGGGCCGACGCGGCCTTTCTCCACCAGTTCCCGCACTTCGGACTCTTCCATGCGCCGGCCGCCAATGACCTTGTAGATCATGAACTCACCGTCCTGCGACTTGTAGCCGCGCAATGTTTCCCGCAGCGGTTTGCCGTCGGTCGGGGAGGGGATGTCGGTCGTCCGCGCGATCGAGTCATCTTCCTCGAAGCCCTTCACGCGTTCGATGATGCCCTTGGTGGTCGCGGCGATCTCGGCCATGAACTTTGGCCGGGTAAACTTGCCGTGCTCCATCTGCCGGAGCTTGTACTCCCACTCGCCGGTGAGGTCGGGCTTGGTCAGTTCCTCGGCCTTCACCGCGCCGAGAAATTGGAGCAACTGCTCCGCCTTCGCCGTCGGCACCAGCTCGCGCTGCGCCCGGTCCATGTACTTCTGATTGATCAGGCCGTCGATCGTATCGGCCCGGGTCGCTGGCGTCCCGAGGCCGCGCTCCTTCATCGCCTCGGCGAGTCCCTCGTCGTCGACCAGCTTGCCGGCACCTTCCATCGCGGAGAGCAGCGTGGCTTCCGTGTACCGTGGCGGTGGCTTCGTGGTTTCGGAGTGAAGGATCGGATCGATGGTCTTCGCCCGGGACGGCGATCCATCTTCGGCGGTCAGCGCGGGCAGCGACTTGGAGTCCGCCGCATCCTCGTCGACGTTCGTGCGACCATAGACCGCGAGCCAGCCCGGGACGGTGAGGACCTTGCCCTCCGTCTTGAAGTCGTGAGCCGGGCCCACCGTGCTGATGCGGGTCGTCACATCGAACTCGGCCGACGGATAAAACGCCGCGACGAAACGCCGGGCGATCATGTCGAACACCTTTGCCTCCATGTCCTCGAGATTCTTCGTCTCGTGGGCGGTCGGGATGATGGCGAAGTGATCCGAAATCTGCTCGTTGTTGAAGATGCGCTTGTTTGGCCGCACCCAGCCACTGTCCAGGACCTTCTGCGCATGCTTCCCCAGGTCTCCGCCGAGATTCTGGAGCGTTTCGCGGACGGTCGGAATGTAATCCTCCGGCAGCGCCCGCGAATCCGTACGAGGATACGTGATCATCTTGTGCCGCTCGTACAACGCCTGGGCAATCTGGAGGGTGCGCCGCGCGGGCAGGCCGAAGCGGTTGTTCGCCTCACGCTGGAGCGTGGTCAGATCGTAAAGGCGCGGAGCGGCCTGCGTGCTGCCCTTCTTTTCCTCGGTGACGCGGGCGAGCGGCTGGCCCTGGCACGCGGCCACGACGGCCTCCGCCATCGCCTGCTCCCAGATGCGGTCGATGCGATCGTGATCGTCGCCCTCGGCCCGCTTGAAGTTCGGCCGCTGGTACACGCCCTCGTAGCGACCCTTCGCGACCTCGAACGTCGCCGTCACCCGCCAGTAAGCGCGGGGCTTGAAATTCCGAATCTCGAGTTCGCGGTTATAGACGATCGCGAGCGTGGGGGTCTGCACGCGTCCAACCGAGGCCACGTTGCCCGCGCGCGAGCCGAACATCCGCTTCGTCAGCGCCCGGGTGCCATTGATGCCAATCAACCAGTCGCTCTCGCTCCGGCAACGGGCCGCATCCTGCAGGCCCTGCATCTTCTCGCCGTCGCGGAGATTCCGGAACGCCTCCTTGATGCCCTCGGTGGTCATCGTCTGCATCCAGGCGCGCTTCACCGGCAGCTTGCTCTTCGTGAGCTGGTAGAGGTACGCGAAGATCAGCTCGCCCTCGCGACCCGCATCACAGGCATTGATGACCTGCGTGATGTCCTTCCGGGCGAGCAGCTTTTTCAGCGCGCCGAAGCGCTCCTTCGAGGCCTCGATCGGTTTGAGGCCGAATTTCTCGGGGATGATCGGGAGCGTCTCCAGCCGCCAGAAACCGTATTTCTTCTTGTCGATGTCCTCGGGCATCTCGAGTTCCACGAGGTGGCCGAGGGCGTACGAGATGACATATTCGTCATCTTCGTAGTGATCGCCCTTCTTCGGCACCTTGCCGAGCGAACGCGCGAGGTCCGCTGCCACAGAGGGCTTCTCGGCGATGACGAGTGACTTCATGTAAGGGCGAGCCGTTAAGCGCGGCGGGACGAGTTGCAAGAAATTGTTTTTCCGGATTTCGGGTGGCGCCCGAAATCCTGAGGGGCGCGCGGATAACTTTTTGTCCGGGGCAGCGCAGTGGCACGGGTCTGCTGACCAGGGCAGACCGTCAGGAAAATCATCGGGCCGCCACGGGTCGGGAGACCCGTGCCACGCCCAAACGAAAAAAGGGCACCGACTTGGTGCCCCTTGTGAAGATGACTTGTCCGTGCGCTCAGGCCGCGGCCTTCGGCGTTTCGGCGAGCGCCGCGTCGAACGACTTCAGCATCGCCGCGATCGTCACATCGGTTTCGTCACCCATGTTCGAGATACGGAAGGTCTTTCCCTTCAGCTTGCCGTAGCCGCCGTCGATCACGAGGTGGTGCTTCGACTTCAGCGTCTTGTTCAGCGCGCTGAGGTCATAGTTCAGCGTGTTCGCAAAACAGTTCAGCGTCACCGAGCCATGGCCTTCCTTCGGGAACATCTTGAAGCCCTTCGCGAGAACGTGATCGCGCACCGTCTGATTGAGCCGGGCGTGGCGGGCGTGGCGGGCATCGATACCCTCGGCCTTGATGTCCTCGAGCTTGGACTTGAGCGCGTAGATGTGGGAAATGCTCGGCGTGCTCGGCGTCATCCCGGCCTCGTGGTTCTTCTGGAACTCGACGAAGTCGAAATAATATCCGCGACCCTCGGTTTTCGCGGCGCGATCGAGGGCGCGCTTCGAAACCGACAGCAGCGCGAGGCCGGGCGGCATCGCGAGCGCCTTCTGTGAGCCGGTGATGAAGACGTCGATGCCGAGTTCGTCCTTCTTGATCGGCATCGCGCTGAACGAGCTGACGGTGTCGACGATCGAGATGACTTCGGGAAATTCGCGGACCACCTTCATCAGCGCTGGCAGATCGCTCATGCAGCCGCATGAGGTCTCGTTGTGGATGATCGTGATGGCGTCGTAGGCACCGGTTGCGAGCTCACGGCGAACGGCCTCGGGATCGACGGGCTGGCCCCATTCGAACTTGAGCGCCGTCGCGCCTTTGGCGTCACGAAGGGCGACATCGTTCCACTTGTCCGAGAACGCGCCGTTCATGCAGTTCAGGACCTTCTTCTGCACGACATTGAGGAGGGAGCCTTCCATCACGCCCCAGGCGCTGCTGGTCGACAGATACACCGGATCCTTGGTGTCCATGAGCGCCTGCAGGTCGGGTTGGATCGCGTTGTACAGCGCGACGAAGTCGGGACTGCGATGGCCGATCATCGGCTGGCCCATGGCGCGCAGCGTTTTCTCGGAGACGGCGATCGGGCCGGGAATGAAAAGTTTGTAGCTCATAGGTTTTTGCTGCGCAAAAACCCTGGGGCGAGTCCGCGTGACGGAACCGCCAGATATTCTGCGCAGGCTGAGGGAAAACAGTTTACGCCCTACCAGCCGTCAACCTTCATTCCCGGGCAGCAGCATGCTTCATCACAGGTATCAGTTCGGCACGAGGGTGGGGGCTGCGTCGATCACGCCCCCCGCGGCGCCAGCCGCCTAGGGTTTTTGCCGCGCAAAAACCCATGTCCTGGATCAAGCGACAGTTCACGTCCCTCGAACTTTACACCGTCGACGTCATTTATGGCCGGCGGGCGGGCGCCGGACCGGCCATTTACGGCGCCGTGCTGCAGGTGTTCTCGTGGCTCTTCAATGCCGTGGCGCAGGCCCGGCTCTGGCTCTACCAGCGGCGGATTCTGCACGACCAGCCGCTCGGCTGCCTCGTGGTCGTCGTCGGAAATCTCACCGTCGGCGGAACCGGGAAGACCCCCGTCGTGGAAAAGTTCGCCCGCGCCCTCCAGGAGCGCGGCCGGAAGGTCGCCATCCTCAGTCGCGGCTACAAGAGCAAGGCACCGCCCAGTTGGAAGCGCTGGTGGTGGGCGTTCACCCACGCCGAGGAACCGCCGCCGCGGATCGTGAGCGACGGCCAGTCCCTCCTGCTCGACAGTGAACAGGCGGGCGACGAGCCCTACATGCTCGCCCGCAATCTGCCGGGCGTAATCGTCCTCGTGGACAAGAACCGCGTGAAGGCCGGCGCCTTCGCGATCAAGAAATTTGGCTGTGACACCCTGGTGCTCGACGACGGCTTCCAATATCTCCCGCTCAAGGGCCGGCTCAACCTGCTGCTCGTCGACAAGACCAATCCTTTCGGCAACGGCCACCTACTGCCGCGCGGGATTCTCCGCGAACCCATCTCCCATTTGCGCCGGGCCAGCTATGTCTTCCTGACCAAGTCCGACGGTCGCCGCGACGCGGAGCTCGAGCGAATCATCGAAGAGCACAATCCGGGCGTGGACATCATCGAGTGCGCCCACCGGCCGAAATATCTCCAGCGCTTCGGCGCCGCGGTCGGCGAGGGCGACAGCCGCCAGCCGCTCACGTTTCTCAAGGGCAAGCGCGTGTTTGCGTTCAGCGGCATTGCGACGCCGGAGAGCTTCGAGAAATTTCTCCGTGATCTCGGGGCGCTCCTGATGGGACGCGAGCGGTTCATGGACCACTACCGGTACGGCCCCGAGGACCTCGCCGAACTCTTTGTCCTCGCGACGAAGGTCGGCGCCGAATGCCTGGTGACGACCGAAAAGGACGCGGTCCGGATCGCCGCGGCCCAGGAGTGTCCGTTGCCACTTTATTATCTCCGCCTGGAGATCGAGATTCTCCGTGGCGCGTCCGACTTCGATGAAGCCGTCGGCCGCATCTGTTTTCCGCAATCCGGAGTGCGTGCGGGCACTTGACCTGGAGGGCCGGTGCGCCCACCGGCCAGCTTCAGGACATTGAATCATTTCGGCGGGTGAGGGCACCCGCCCTCCATGTTCTGATGTTCGCCCTTGCCCGGGCTGAGTCGGGCGCGGTTAAGTGGACATAACATGATTATCGATCCTCGTTTTAACCAACTCGCAGCGGGCCTCACGGGATTTTCCACCGGACTGAAACCGGGCGAACGCGTCCTGATCGACGCCTTTGACGTCCCGGACGAGATGGTCGTGGCCCTGATCCGGGCCGCCCGCGCCCGCGGCGCCCACCCGTATGTCCAGATGCACCGGGCTCGCATCACGCGCGAGATGTCGATCGGGGCCGTCGAGGCCCAGTTTGCCCCGCACGCGGAAGTCGAGCTGGCCCGGATGCAGAAGATGGACGCCTACATCGCGCTCCGCGGTTCCAACAACATTTTCGAGGGTGCGGATGTCCCGTCCGAGAAGGTCCAACTCGTTTCGCGGCTGATGAAGCCCGTGCTCGATCACCGCGTCGGCAAAACCAAGTGGGTCGTGCTTCGCTGGCCGAGTTCGGCGATGGCCCAGCAGGCCGGCATGAGCACCGAGGCGTTCGAGGATTTCTATTTCCGCGTCTGCACGCTCGATTACGCGCGGATGACCCCCGGCATGAAGGCACTGGGAAGTTTGATGGAGAAAACCGACCGCGTGCACATCAAGGGACCCGGCACCGATCTGCGTTTCTCGATCAAAGGGATTGGCGCGCAACCCTGCGGCGGCCTGCGCAACATCCCGGACGGCGAGGTTTTCTCGTGCCCGGTGAAGGACAGCGTCGAGGGCTACATTCAGTACAACGCGCCGACCGTTTATCTCGGCGCCTCGTTCGACAACATCCGGCTCGCGTTCCGCAAGGGCCGCATCGTCGAGGCCACCTCGAGCAACACGAAGCGCCTGAATGAGATTCTCGATAGCGACGCCGGCGCGCGCTATATCGGGGAGTTCGCGCTTGGATTTAATCCGCACATCCTCGAACCGATGCGCGACATCCTCTTCGACGAAAAAATCGCGGGCTCGTTTCACTTCACGCCCGGCCAGGCCTACGAGAATGTCGGCAACGGCAACAAATCGCAGGTTCACTGGGACATGGTCTGCATGCAGCGCCCGGAATACGGCGGCGGCGAAATCTGGTTCGACGGCAAACTCATCCGCAAGGACGGCATCTTCGTGCCGAAATCGCTGCACAAGCTGAATCCGGATTACCTGCTCGGTAAATCGAGCCGCTGATCGCATCGGCCCGTTCCGCCGCGGGCTCCCAATGCTTGAGTCTGAAGGTTGAGCCATCTCTCAAGCCTCAACTTTCAACTCCGAGTCAGCCCTCATCTCTCAGCCCTCAACTTTCATCAACGACTTCATCCAGTCGCTGCCCAAGACGGAGACTCATCTCCACGTCGAAGGCGCATTACCGTATGAACTGCTGACGGCATGGCAGCCGGACCGATGGCCGGCGAATCCACCATTCCGCGCGCGGAGCTATCGGTACGCGACGTTCCCGGATTTCGAAAAGATCCTCCTCGATCACGCGCTGCCGTGGTTCACTTCCGCGGAACGCTATTACGAGGCCGGCAAGGCGATCTTCGCCGGTCACGTGGCCCAGAATGTCCGCTATGTGGAGACGAGCTTTCACCTGCCCGTGACCCAATTCATCGGCGTGCCTGGTCCGGAGATCATCGCGGCCTTGCGCGCCGCGGCGCCGGCCGGACTCGAGGTGCGGATCTTCTGCGGGATGCTCCGCAGCGATCTCGGCGGGGAACTGCGCCCGACGATCGACCAGTTGCACACGTGGAAGGATCTCGCCGGGGTCGACCTGCACGGCTTCGAGCAGATGCCCACGCATCCGGACACGGCCGCAGTTTGGGCGCGGCTCCGGGACGCGGGCAAAGTCACAAAATGCCACGCGGGAGAATTCGACGGTGCCGCCCGGGTGCGCGAGGCGATCGAGGTGCTCGGGGTGACGCGCATCCAGCATGGCGTGCGCGCGATCGAGGATCCGGCAGTGGTCAGGCTCGCCGCCGATCGCGGGGTGACCTTCGACGTCTGTCCGATCAGCAACGTGGGCTTGAAGGTCGTGCCGTCGTTCCAGGCGCATCCCTTGCGGGCGCTGATGGCGGCGGGCGTCCGTTGTACGGTCAGCACGGACGATCCGCTCTGTTTCGCGAACTCGCTCAACGAGGAGTATGCCACCCTGGCCAACGAGATGAACTTTACCCGCGCCGAGCTGGCCACGGTCGCCCGGAACGGCTGGGAAGTGGCCGATGTTCCCGCGGCGATGCGCCGGGAGCTGATTGGCCGGATCGAAGGGTTGATCGCTTCTTGAGGCTGCTCGCGAATGAGCGCGGCGAACTTCGGCCGGCCGGCCCTGACTATACTAGGAACTAGATGTGGTCAGCGCGTTCGGATCGGGCGCCCTCCGGTCACCCAAACCTTGTGGATTCCTCCCGCCATATTCCAACCGGACCAGGCAACCGCCTTGCCGCGCTGCACGTAAATTAACCGAACCATGCCACTCTCACTTCGTCGCCTCTCTGGTCCACTGCTTGTCGTCCTGGCTTTCCTCTCGGCACCGTGGCTGCACGGGCAACCTGGACGCCCCGGAGGGACGACTTCCGGACCATGGGAGTGGCGGACCGAGTTCTCCGGTGCGGGTTCGGCTGACATCGCAGAGGGGACGCGGGCCCTCGGGCGCATCCAGCACTCCATCTTTGGCGGAGAATTAACCCGGCGGGTGAAGCTCGACGGCGACTCCTCCGTCTCGTTTGGCGGCGCGTGGCGGAGACTCGATCTTTCCGGGAGCACGGCCGACGTACCGGACCGGCTGCAATCCTTCGTGCTGCGGCTCGGATACGATCGCCAGCTCTCGCCCAAGTGGTCGCTCGGAGTCGACGCCTCGCCCGGATTCTACAGTGACTTCAAGGACATCGACGGATCTGATTTCAACGCGCCACTTTCGCTCCGTCTGCTTTCCGCCAGCAGTCGGGATTTCCAGTGGGGCATTGCGCTGCTTGTGGATCCGTGGCGCCCGAGCCCGATTATTGGCGGACCCGGAGTGCGCTGGCAGTTCGCGCCGGGCTGGACGTTCGTCGGGTTTCCGCCGGAGCCGCGGGTGGAGTACGCCGTGTCGAAGACTTTGTCGCTGCACGCGGGAGCGGGTCTTCGAGGCGGCACGTTTCGCGTCGCCGAGGACTTCGGCCGCCGGCGCGGACGGCCGTTGCTCGACAACCAGCGCGTGGACTTTCGTGAAATCGGATTGTCGGTCGGCGGACGCTGGCAGCTCACTCCCGGGCTGACCGCACAGGCCTCAGTCGGCTGGATGCTCGACCGACGCTTCGAATACGAGGATCGCAACTTGCTGCTCAACGGCGACGGCGCGGCCAGTTTCGTTCTCTCACTGCGCGGCGGGTTCTAGGTAGCCGGGAGACCGGCGTTGTGACGACACGGCCGCGTGGATGCTTGCGGCCGGCGTTCGGGGTGACAGGTTTTGGACTCATGGCAACCCTGTCTGTGGCCCGCGCTTCATGGATGTGAAACCCAGCTCCCCGGCCGTCGACGTTTCTCCCGCCGGCGGACGGACCACGTCCATCGAGCGTCCTGCCGCCGGAGCATCCGATTGGCGGCAACGGCTGCATACGATCGTTTTCGAGGCCGATACGCCGGGGGGCCGGCGCTTCGACACGATTCTCCTCCTCCTGATTTCGGTGAGCGTGATCGCCGTTTCTCTGGAGAGTATTCACTCCGTCCGCGATCGCTGGGGGGACCTGCTTCGGGCGGTGGAGTGGGGTGTCACCGGACTTTTCACCGTGGAATATGTGCTCCGGCTTGTCGCGGTCCGGCGCCCATGGCGCTACGCGCTCAGCTTCTACGGGCTCGTCGATTTGCTCGCGATTCTTCCGACCTATCTGAGCCTCTTCGTCGCGGGCACCCAGTCGCTGCAGGTCGTGCGGGCGCTTCGGCTGCTGCGGGTCTTCCGGATCTTCAAGCTCACGCAGTTCGTCGGTGAGGCCGCGCTGCTGCGGGCCGCCCTGCAGGCGAGCGCGCGCAAGATCACGATCTTCCTCGGCGCCGTGGTCACCGTCGTCCTCATCTTCGGCGCGCTGATGTACTTGATCGAGGGGGAGGAGTCCGGGTTCACCAGTATCCCCACCTCAATCTATTGGGCCGTCGTGACGATGACCACCGTCGGCTACGGTGACATCGCACCGCACAGCCCGCTGGGCCGAATCGTGGCATCCATTCTCATGATCGCGGGCTATGGCATCCTCGCCGTCCCGACCGGAATCGTGACGATCGAACTCGCCGAGGCCCAGCGGAAGTCCCGCAACACCCAGGCCTGCCCGGCCTGTGGACGCGGCGACCACGCGGACGATGCGGCTTATTGCAAGCACTGCGGGGAAAAGCTCTAGCCGGTCGCCCGGGTTTTCCTGTCGCTTCGGCGCCGCATCGACGGCAAGCAGGAGCGGACATGGCCGAGACTTACACCGTTCCCGAGGGCATCCGCCGGTTGCGCGCCGACAAGGCACTCGCCCTGGCGTTCCCCGATCACAGCCGCACGGCGCTGCAGCGTACGTTCGACTCGGGGCTGGTGACACGCGCCGGGGTTCCGATCCGGCGCGACGACAACGTAGTGGGGGGCGACGTCATCAGTTTTTCGTTTCCCGAGATCACGCCGACCGACATGACGCCCGCGGACATCCCGCTGGAGGTGCTTTACGAGGACAAGCACATGCTCGCGGTGAACAAGCCGTCCGGGATGGTCGTGCATCCGGGCGCCGCGACCGGCGAGGACACGCTGGTCCATGCTCTCCTCTCGCACTGTGCCGGCACGCTAAGCGGAATCGGTGGCGTCGAACGGCCCGGGATTGTCCATCGTCTCGACAAGGAAACGACCGGCGTGATCGTCGTCGCCAAGAACGACAAGGCCCATCGGGCGCTCGCCGATCAGTTCGCCACGCGCACGTTGAAGAAGGAATACCTTGCGCTCGTCGCGGGTGTGCCGCCGCTGCTCAGTGGCACCATCGATCGCGCCATCTCGCGGCACCCCACGCATCGCCATCGGATGACGGTGTCCGAGGGCGGCAAGGTCGCGCGCACCGACTGGGAGCGCGTAGAGGCCTTCGGCGATGTCGCCGCGTTGGTCCGGCTGCGAATCTTCACCGGCCGTACGCACCAGATTCGCGTGCACCTGAAGTCACTCGGATTTCCGCTGCTCGGTGATCCGCTTTACGGCTGGAAGGAAGACGCGCGCCTCAAGCAACAGCCCAAACGCGTCATGCTGCACGCGGAGCATCTCGTGCTCGCGCATCCGATTTCCGGCAAGGAACTCGATCTGCGCGCCCCGCTGCCCGACGACTTCAACGCCCAGCTCGCCCAGTTGCGGAAGATCGCCCGCGCTTCCGCCAAGGCCAAAGCCTCGCTGGCGGCCCCGCCCAAGGCCGGCAAGAAGCGCGTCCCGCCGCCGTTCCACGAACACGAGTCCCGGCGTTGATCGGAGCCCGCCTTCCTTCGTCACCTGCCCGCCCGGAGCGGGCAACCGCTGCACGTAACGCTATCCTTGGACTCCGAAGTCGCCTTCGTAGACCGCTGCGTGAGCAGCGGGACGGCTTTAGGCGAAACGATCAAGGAGGCCCTGTCCTCACGGACAGGGCCACGCCAATCCGCTTAACTTCGGAATCCAGGCTATCCGTGACGTGCAAGGTTGGCGGCGTCAGGGCAGCATCTCCGCGGCCAGGCCGTAGCGGAGGTTGTAGAGCGAATTCCGGTACACGGAAAATCCGCCGACTTCTGCGAGCGTCAGGAGCGTCAGCAGCGCAATCGGAAACACATCCGCCCGGGTCGCCGGCAGGCCCGGCACCCCACAACGTTCCTCGAGCGTCAGCGGAAGCAGTTGCTCGAAGATCCCGCGCAACTGCGTGATCGACAGATCGGCGCTCGTCTCCGCGAAGGTCCGGCCGGCGCGAGCCGCTAGCATCGAACGGGCCGTGGTGACTGTCCCGCCGGTGCCGATTGCGCAGGCCGGACGCGTCAACGGAAAGTCGAAACCGGCGCCGCGGACGCTTTCCACCACATGATTCTCCACCGCGGTGCGGATGCCGGTTGGGAAGGGGAGTTGCGGATGCGAAACGAATTGCTCGGTCAGACGCACGCAACCGAGTTGGACGCTGACCGCCTGCACGATGCAGCGTTCGCGAAATGCCAGGCACTCGAGGCTGCCGCCGCCGAGATCGAAAACATAGAAGTCCCGTTGATCGGCGAGGGCGGGATCCGCGGTGAGCCCGCGACCAATCAGGTTCGCCTCCTCGGCACCGGAGAGAATGCGCAGGGTGTGACCGGTCGCGGCCCGGAGTTTCTCCGCGAATACCCCGCCGTTGCGGGCATCACGAACCGCGCTCGTAGCGACCACTGCAACCTCGCCGCACTGATGGGGCGCGGCCTCGGCAAGCAGCGTCGCCACGGCAGTGATGGCAGCCGCCATCCCCGCCTCCCCGAGGACGGGATCGGCGCGCGCCATGCCGGCGCCAATCCGTGCATCAATGGTGCGGGTGTGCAGCGGCACGACCTCGCCCCGGGCGTTCCGTCGTGCGACCAGGAGCTTGATCGAATTGCTGCCGAGGTCGACGACGGCAACCGGAGCGTGCGTCGGAGCGTTCACAGCACGAAGTCACCGGGCGCGACCAGCAGGACGAACTCGCCCTTCAGCGATGCCTGGCTGAGCCGCGTCTGCACATCGCCCGCGCGGCCGACGAAGAAGGTCTCGTGCAACTTGGTCACTTCCTTCGCGACGCAGATCACGCGATCCGGTCCGAGCGTCGTCACCAGATCGGCGACGGCCTTGTCGATGCGGTGACAGCTTTCGTAGAGGGCGAGGGTGTAGGCAAAATCGCGGTACTGCGTGAAGAAGTTGATCCGGGCGGAGGTTTTCGGGGCCAGGAAACCGACAAAGAGGAATCCGTTGGTCGGCAGCCCGCTGGCGCTCAGCACCGCCGTCAGCGCGCTGGCTCCGGGAACAGGAATCACCGGGAGGTTGCGCCGCCGGCACTCCCGCACGATCCGAAATCCCGGGTCGCTGAGTCCGGGCGTCCCGGCATCGCTGACGACCGCGACGGATTTTCCTGCCGCGATCTGATCCGCCAGCGTAATGGCGGCGACCGCTTCGTTGTGCTCGTGATAGGCGACGAGCGGCTTGTGCATCCCGAGCCGGGTCAGCATGGCACCGGTGGTCCGCGTGTCCTCGCTGGCGACAAGATCAACCGCCCCAAGAATTGCCCGTGCCCGTTCGGTCAAGTCGGCCAGATTGCCAATCGGCGTGGCGACAACATAGAGCGTGCCGGCCTGGGGCGTGAGGGAAGGATTGCTGGCGGACATGAAAGCGGGCGGGGGATACTCCACGCGGCTTTCCCGACCCCCAACAAAAAAATCCGGCCGAAGCCGGATTTCGAAGAGCCCGCGAGGGCGAAAAATATACCGGGCCTTAGCGACCCATCGGCTGGCCCATGCCAGGAATCTGACCTTCCCACGCGGCGGGAGCACTCCACGGAATGGCCGACTTCTTGGGCCCGTTGGTGGAGCATCCGCCCAGCAAAGCGCCGAACGACACGAGGAGGCCGACGAGGACGGTCTTCTTGAGCGAGGTCATGGTGCGGTGACTAATACAGTCGAAAGGGCGTTCTGCAAGAGCGCGGTGTTGATTGCGGCCGGACCGGGCCCCGACCTACGCCGAGATCCGATATTGGGACTCGAACCAAGGGTGGCGCGCCCGTTTCCGCACGCCGCTGCTCTTGTTGGCCGCGAGGTGCTCGAGGATCTTGAAAACCAGTTCGGTCTCTTCGACCGCACCGAGTTCGAGGGCAAGTTTCTCGGCGGTGAACGATGCCCCGCCCGCCGCCTTCAGGGCCGCCGTGATTTTCCGCTTCAGCGTAATCACGCCGCCGGCGGCCTTCTTGCCCGCTTCGACACCGGGCTGGTGGTAGGCGTTGATCCCGACGAGCGAGGCGTAGAGACCGACAGCGCGCTCATAGAGGGCGACCAACATGCCGAGCGTGCGGGGTGAGACGTCCGGGATGGTCAGGGTAATGGAGTGCCGGTTCTTTTCGGTCAGCGCTTCGCGCGTTCCCAGCAGGAAGCCCTGGAGATAATCGCCGCTGGTCACACCGGGATCGACCTCGAGCGAGGTCTTGGCGTCGCGGTCCTTCAGGACCTCGATGAAGGTGACGAAGAAATTATTCACGCCCTCGCGAAGCTGCTGGACGTACGCGTGCTGATCGGTCGAACCCTTGTTGCCGTAGACGGAGAGGCCCTGGTTCACCACGCGGCCGGAGAGATCGAACTCCTTGCCGATCGATTCCATCACGAGTTGCTGGAGGTAGCGCGAGAACAGCAGCAGCCGATCCTTGTAGGGTAACACCACGAGATCCTTCGCGCCGCGGCCTTCGGATGCAAAGTACCACATCAGCGCCATGAGCGCCGCGGGGTTCTGCGCCGTCACTGGGTAACGGGTGACATCGTCCATTGCGGCTGCGCCATCGAGCATCGCCTGGATGTCGATGCCTTGGAGGGCCGCGGGCAGGAGGCCGACCGCACTGAGTTCACTTGTGCGGCCGCCGACCCAGTCCCACATCGGAAACTTCGCCAGCCAGCTTTCGGCCGTCGCCGTCTGGTCGAGCTTCGACCCGGCGCCGGTGATGGCGACGAAATGCTGGCGGTGATCGAGCTTCTCGGTCTGGAACGCGGCGATGGCTTCGAGCATCCCGTTGCGCGTTTCGGCGGTGCCACCCGATTTCGAAATGACGAGCACCAGCGTTTTCGCGAGCTGGCGCCGCAGTCCGCCGAGCACGTAGTCCATGCCGTCGGGGTCGGTGTTGTCGAAGAACGTGACCGAGAGCCGATCCTTGCGGGGCTGGCCGAGCGCGTGACTCACCAGCTGCGGTCCGAGGGCCGAGCCGCCGATGCCGATGACAAGCAGGTGGCGAAACTTGCCCTTGGGTCCGGCGATCTCGCCCGCGTGAACCTTGGCCGTAAACGCCTTGATGGCCGCGAGTGTCGACGTGATTTGCTCGGCGATGTCCGGTGCCGGCGCCAGATGCGGCGCCCGCAGCCAGTAGTGTCCGACCATCCGGTTCTCGTCCGGGTTGGCGATCGCGCCGCCCTCGAGCTTCACGAGATCGGAGAACGCTCGTTGCATCGTGGGCTCCATCCCGGTGAGGAAATCATCCGGGAATGGGATGCGGCTGATATCGAGCGCGACGCCCAGATCCGCGTTCGGGTAGTGGTGAGCCTTGAAGCGGGACCAGGTCATGGGAGCGGAGGGAGGAGGAGCGCGCAGAAGACCAGTTGCACCCGGCCGGCGCTGCGCGCGCGGCGGCCGGACGCGAAACGAGGCAATCTCAGAAGAGATTCTTGTCCGTCACGGCACCTTCGGAGGCGCTGGTCACCAGCTTGGCATACTTGGCGAGCACACCACGCGTTTCCTTCATCTTCTTCGGCTTCCAGGCCTTCAGGCGGGCCTTGTAGTCCTTGGCCGGAATGTTGATCGTGATCTCGTTCTTCACCGCGTTGATCGTGATCGAGTCGCCGTTCTTGATGATTCCGATCGGGCCGCCGAGCGCCGCTTCCGGGGTGATGTGACCGACGACGAAACCGCGGCTGCCACCGGAGAAGCGACCGTCCGTAATTAGCGCGACGTCCGCCCCGAGGCCCTTGCCCATGATGGCGCCGGTCGGGGAGAGCATCTCGCGCATGCCCGGGCCGCCCACGGGACCTTCGTTACGAATGACGACGACGTGCCCGGCCTTGACGCGACCGTCGAGGATCGCGGCGAGCGACGACTCCTCGTTTTCAAACACGATGGCCTTGCCGGTGAACTCGAGACCTTCCTTGCCGGAGATTTTCGCGACGGCTCCAGTTGGGGCGAGGTTGCCGTAAAGGACGCGCAGGTGGCTGTCCGGCTTGATCGGATTCGAGAGGGGACGGACAACGTCCTGGTCGGTGGGGTAGGGCTTCACGCCGCGGAGGTTCTCGGCGATGGTCTTGCCCGTGACGGTGATGCAGTCGCCGTGGAGCAAGCCGGCATCGAGCAGCATCTTCATCAGCGGCGTGAGGCCGCCGATGCGGGTGAGATGAACCATGCCGTATTTGCCGGACGGCTTGAGATCAGCGAGGACCGGCACGCGTTTGCCGATCTTGGTGAAGTCGTCGATGGAGAGCTTCACGCCCGCGCTATGAGCCATCGCGAGCAGGTGAAGGACCGCGTTGGTGGAGCCGCCGAGCGAGATGGTAACGGTGATCGCGTTCTCAAACGCCTTCCGCGTCATGATGTCGCGGGGCTTGATGTCGGCCTTGAGCAAGGCGACCGCAGCCGAGCCGGCGTTGATGCAGTCCTCCTTCTTCTCCTTGGAAATTGCGATCTGGGAGGAGCTGTTCGGGAGGCTCATGCCGAGCGCTTCAATGGCGCACGCCATCGTGTTGGCGGTGTACATGCCGCCACAGGAGCCCGGTCCGGGAATGGCGCAGGCCTCGATCTTCTCCAAGCCCTGGTCGTCGAGCTTGTGCGCGGCGTGTTGACCGACCGCCTCGTACACGGAAACGATGTCGCACTCCTTCTTCGAGTCCGGGTGGAAGCCCGGCATGATAGTGCCACCGTAGACGAAAACGCCGGGCCGGTTCAGGCGCGCGAGGGCCATGACGCAGCCGGGCATGTTCTTGTCGCAACCTCCGACCGTGACAACGGCGTCGAAGCCCTCCGCGCCCGCGACCGTCTCGATCGAGTCGGCGATCACCTCGCGCGACACGAGCGAGTAACGCATGCCCGGAGTGCCCATGCTGATGCCATCGGACACCGTGATGGTGCCGAAGACGATGGCCTTGCCGCCGGCCGCATTCGCGCCGCTCTCGGCGTCGCGCGAGAGCTGGTCGAGATGCATGTTGCAGGGCGTGACCATGCTCCAGAGGGAGGCGATGCCGACCACGGGCTTCTTGAAATCCTCTTCGGAGAATCCGACCGGGCGGAGCATGGAGCGCGCGCCGGCGCGGCTTGGGCCGTCATGGACGACAGAGGAATATTTGCGGGTGGAATCAGGGGCGGAGCTCATGGATAAAATCGGTCGCAGAAGACCAGAGCGCCCACGGCCGGGCAAGCGCGTTCCGGGTCAAACTCGCGGCGCAACCGCACAATGGCCGCGAAAGAAATTCCTATTGCGTGCCGGTTAAGCCGCCGCATCACTGCTCGCGATTTTCCCTGCATGGCCTTCAACCTGAAAAAAGTCCTGAAAGCACTGCTGCTGTCGTCCAATCAGCCGCTCGCGATCAAGGACGTCCAGGCCGCCTTCACGCGGTTTCACGATTCCGCGTCGGCCCTGCCGTTGGAGGAACAAGCGGACGAAGCCCCGGACGCGACGCCTGACTCATCTGAAGCCGTCGCCGCCGATCCGGTTGCGGAAACTGCTCCGGAAGGTGCACCCGCGGAGGTCCCCGTCGAACCGGCCGAGGTATTTGTCGAAACGCCGCAGGATCCCGAACTCTACGCCGAGGTGCCGTCGCTGATCACGGCCACGCAGATTCGCGAGGCGATGGATGAGATCGCCGCCGACCTCCGAGCTGCGGACGACGGGATTCTGCTGATCGAGGGCAACGCCGGCTACCGACTCGTAACGCATCCGCGTTTCGCGCGCTGGGTCCGCATCCTGCGCCAGGAACCGCCGCCGGTGAAGCTGAGCCAGTCGTCGCTCGAAACGCTGGCGGTCATCGCGTACCGGCAGCCCGTGACGCGCGGCGAGATCGAGACCATTCGCGGCGTCTCCGCCGAGGCGGGCGTCAACAAGCTGCTCGAGCGCGAGCTCGTTTACGTGGTCGGCCGCGCGGACACTCCCGGCCGGCCGATTCAATACGGCACGACCGATCAGTTTCTCGAATTCGTTGGCATCAAGTCACTCGACGAACTGCCGGCCTCCGACGTGCTCTCGTCGCGCCAGATCGACGAGTGGCTCAAGACCTCGACGAATTCACACACGCCGGACGACACGGACATGGGCCTGGCGAACGAGCAATTGCCGCTCGAAGCCGCGACCCTGAGCGTCGACACCCCGGCCTCCGTCGAGTCCACGGAGGCGGCTCCGGCCGCCACCGCGAACGAGGAAACCAAACTCACGCCCTAACCACCATGGACCTCGGGCCGATTCGCGATCAGATCGATGGGCTGGACAAGCAGCTGGTGACGCTCCTCAACCAGCGCCTCGCACTGGCGGCGGAAATTGGAAAAGTGAAGCGCAGCCAGGGTGGACAGATTTACGTCGCCGAGCGCGAGGACGCGGTTTTTCGCAAGGTGACCGGCCAGAATCAGGGTCCGATCAAGAACGATGCCCTGCGCGCGATTTATCGGGAGATCATGTCCGCGGCGATCGCGTTGGAGAAGCCGCTGATGATCGCGTACCTCGGGCCCGAAGCCAGCAACACGCATTCGGCCGCGCTGAAGAAGTTCGGCGCCTCGGTCGATTACCACGCGATGGCGAGTGTTCACGACATCTTCACGGCGGTGGAGAAAGGGGAGACCGACTACGCGGTGATCCCAATCGAGAACTCCACCGAGGGTTCGGTGCGCGAGGCCCTCGACAGCTTTGTGGAGAGCGACCTCAAGATCGTCGCTCAAATCTATCTCGAGATAAACCACGCCCTCATCTCGAACTCGCCGCTCGAGGGCATCGAGCGGGTGTATTCGAAGGATCAGGCGCTGGCCCAGTGCCGGAACTGGCTGCAGCGGCATCTGCCGCATGCCCAGTTGATTGATGCGCCGAGCACCTCGCGCGCCGTCCAGCGCGCCAAGGAGGAAAAGGGCGCGGCGGCCGTGGCGGGAGAACTTGCGGCCGAGCACTACGGCGTGCCGGTCGTGGAGCGAAACATTCAGGACAAGGCCGACAACACGACGCGGTTCTTCGTGATTGGCCGGAAGCCGTCCGGCGCGGTCGGCGGCGGCAAGGACATCACGAGCCTGTTGGTTTCCCTCGGTGACGAGGCGGCGTCGCATTCCGGCGCGCTGCTGAAGATGCTGATGCCGCTGGCCGAGCGCGGGATTAATCTTTCGAAGATCGAGTCGCGTCCGAGCAAGAAGCGTCCGTGGGATTATTACTTCTTCCTCGATGTGACCGGGCACTACGAGGACGAGAACATGCGCGCGGCGGTCGCGGAGTTGCGGAAGTTCTGTCCGCTGGTGAAGTGGCTCGGCAGTTATCCGTCCGCCACTTAAAGACGGCTGAGAAACGCCTTGGGCCGTCGGGCGTGGACGAACCACGCCCCTGCGGGAATTTCTGTCGAGCCCCACTTCGTTGGGAACGGGCCCCATGCAAGCCCGCCTGTCTTTTGGGCGAAGCCCCGGTTCGGAGCGACCACCTCGCCGGGGAAAACATCCGCTTCGATCGCAACTTCTTGGAGATCGAATCCTGCCAGGTGCCGACGATGGCCCGCCGACGAAGTCGGTGACCGCCCGAAGTTCCTGCCGGGTCACTTTCAGGGCCCGGGGCAACCATGCGCGCCATGACGGCGGCGAGACGCGGAGATTCTCCGCCGCGCGCCACCATCCAGAAACCGCGCCGATGGTGATAATTCAGGCACTCCCGGATCGAGTGAGCCACTTAGCTTTAAGCTAATGGATCCTGTCTACCTTAGTATTATTCGAAGCAGGCAAAGGCTGCTACCTTGGCGGAGTGAAACTCACCATCCAGCCTGGCAATACGCGCCGCTCCGCCGCGCTCGAGTTCCTGATCGAATCCCGTCTCATTGCGCTGGCCGACCGCCAGCGTATTGAGGAGGCGACGGTCCGGTTCACCGACCACCAGGAAGGCAGCCCGCGCTACCCGGCCAGCATTCAGCTGCGCGTTCCCGGGCCCGACCTGCATGCCGTGGCCTGCGGGCGGCCATCGCCGGCGCAGGCGGGGCGGCGCTTCTGCCGGGGATGGTCGCGGCGCACACGGGTGCTGGAGAAATTCATCCCCGTCGAACGGGAGTTCTCTGTGCTCCTCGTCCGCGGAGTGGACGGGGCGTTGACCACCCGGCCCGGGCGCTGCCGAAGAACCAGGGTGTGGCACCCGCTAAACCCCTCCCGCGGGGAATTCAGTTTCCTTTCGGTCAGTGGCCAGTAGATGCGATTTCGTCATGAATGAACTGCTGCTCCTTGCCACCACCGCGACGTCGAATCCCGCCGATCTGAAGATCTGGGCGTATGTGGCGTTCATCGGTCTGGTGGTCGTGTTTCTGGCGCTGGACCTTGGCGTCTTTCACCGCGAAGCCCACGAGGTCGCCATGAAAGAGGCGGTCACGTGGTCGGTCATCTGGCTGACCTGCGGCCTCGCCTTCAGCGGGTTTGTGTACATGGCGTATGAGAACCACTGGCTAGGGCTGGGGTTGGACACGGCCAAGTATAGCCTGTCGGAGGCGATCAAGGCCGGTGCACCGCTCATCGTGTCGGGTGAGGTGCAGGGAATGGAAGCGGCGAAGCAGTACCTCGTGGGATACGTGGTCGAGAAGTCGCTCGCGATGGACAACATCTTCGTCATCGCGCTGATCTTCGCGTTCTTTGCGGTGCCGCCAAAGTACCAGCACCGCGTGCTCTTCTGGGGCATCATCGGGGCGCTGGTGATGCGCGGCGGGATGATCTTCCTGGGCGCTGGAATGATCCTGAAGTACCAGTGGATCCTGATCGTGTTCGGCGGGTTCCTGATCCTGACGGCCCTGAAGATGGCCCTGATCAAGGGCAACGACGACGTCTCGCAGAACATCGCGGTGCGGCTGTGCAAACGGTTTTTCCGGGTCACGGAGTTCCACGACGGGCAGAAGTTCTTCACCAAGCGGACGCTCAAGCCGACGTACACGAAGAACGCGGCCGGCACAGAGGTGATGGACCCGGCACCGGCGGGCTCGCTGAGCGCCGCCTGGGCGATCACGCCCTTGTTCCTCGCGCTGATCATGGTCGAGATCACCGATCTGGTGTTTGCGGTGGACTCGATCCCGGCCATCTTCGCGATCACCCCGGACCCCTTCATTGTTTTCACGAGCAACATCTTCGCGATTCTTGGCTTGCGGGCGCTGTACTTCTGCCTGGCGGCACTGATCCAGAAGTTCCGGTTCCTGAAGCCGGCGTTGATCCTGATCCTCGCGTTTGTGGGCGTGAAACTGTTGCTGCTGAGCGTACCGCCGTACCTGAACGTAATCGGAATGGCCAAGGCCGATCCGATCAAGATCGACACGACGGTGTCGCTGCTGGTCGTCGTCGGCATGCTGGCGCTGGCAACGGTGCTGAGCGTGGCGATTCCCGCCAGGGCGGCAACTGCGGGGAGCTCGCGACCGAGGCACTGAGGAACCGCGCCAACACCGTGCCGCCCACCGGGTGAAGAACTGACATGAACCTCCGAACGTTGGTCCAATCCTCGCGCTTCAACAACTTCGTCGTTGCCGTCATCATCGTCAACGCGGTGCTCATCGGCCTGAGCACCTACCTGACGGATGCGACGGCGCTTCAGGCCATCGCGGCGATCGAGACGGTTTGCGTCGGCATCTACCTCGTGGAAATCGTCCTGAGATTCCTGGCTCGCGACTCGACGTCGGCGTTCTTCCGCGACGGTTGGAACATCTTCGACCTTCTGATCGTCATCGCTGCGCTCGTTCCGGCGTCCAATGGCATTGGACCGGTGTTGCGCATACTTCGCGTGTTCCGCGTGCTGCGGCTGGTCAAGACCATCCCGGAACTGCGGCTGATCGTCGCCGTGCTGCTCCGATCGGTCGCCAGCATGAAGTACGTGGCGCTGCTCGCGACCATCCTCTTCTACGTTTACGCGGTCATCGGGGTGAAGCTGTTCGGAGGCGTCGGCCACCCCATGCAACCCTACTTCGCCAGCATCCATGAGTCTTGCTTCACGCTCTTCCGCATCCTCACCGGCGATGACTGGACCCGGATGCGCTACGAGCTTGCCCAGGCTGGGCAGCCCCTGGGGGCTTTCACGGCCTTCCAGGTATCATGGATCGTGATCGCGACGTTTCTGCTGGTAAACCTCATCGTTGGTGCCGTCATCAACAACTATCAGAAGGTGCAGGACATCGAAGATCACCGTTCGCTTGCGCCGGACACCAGTGAGCAGCGCGTGCGCGAACTTGTCCGAGAACTCGACGCGATCCTGAACTCTCGTTCGCGCAACTCGACTGCTCCGACCGCCGGTTCCTGCCCGGCTCCGGGCCGTTCCGTCTAGAACCACCAGCAATCACCCGTCGGGCGAGAAATGCAGCGGGGGCCCTGGTGCCAACGGCAGTCCCACGGCGTTCGGCGGCAAGCGGCGGTCTTCCCAACTACCGGCCCGAATAATTCCCGCGACCAAAGGAGGTTCGCGGTGGCGAAGTCTCCCGAGGCCGGACTACTAGTTGGGCCACCATGAAGAATCGAAATTCTCTGATCTGGTGGGAGCTTTTGCTCCTGCTCGCCTCGGTCTTGGTTTTCCGCAGCGTCTGGCTCCTTTTGGACGAGATGAGATGGGCCCGGGAAGCCCCCGGGCTATATGCCCTCCTCCTTCCCGGGGTCGTGCTGTGCATTGCCGCCCTGCGGGCGATCCACTCCGACAAGTAAGCGCGGCGGCCGCCGTCAACTGAACACTCGTCGATGACCAGGAAAACGCCGGCCCTGCAGTCAGACCGCCATCGGACGGAACAGGCGGGATTATGTCTGGACAGATCGGCCTCTCGCTGGCCGTCCGACGTTAATTTCGGAACGCGAGATAGAGAACGGTGACCACCGCGAACAGCAGGACGAACGCGCCGGCGAAATACAGCAGGCAGCCTTTGCGGACATCCGTCTGCAGCGACTGCGGCGGCACCCGGTATTGATCGAGGATGTCGTCGCCGAGGGGCGAAGCCTCGGGAGGGACGGCAGCCGGGACTGACGGGATCGACAATACCGCCTGCGCGGGGCGCGGGGCCGCCACGGGAAGGGTGGCGGGCGCGGCGACGGGCAAAACGGGAGCAGGGGCTTCCGCCGGGACAACCCGGTTCGAGGCCGCCGCGATCTCCTGGTCGAGCCACGCGAGGTGCTCCTGCAAAAGCGCACGTTGGCGAAGGAGTTCGGCGAGGCGGTCAGCCATGGCTGGCGACGCTGACAATCGGAGGGGTGGCGGCAAGCCTCGGCGCGTGCGAATGCGAGACCCTCGCATCCGGGCACGAAAAAGGGCCGGTCTTTAGGACCGGCCCTGAAAATTTTTCGTTTCGAGATGAACTCAGGCCGTGACGACGGAGACGCTGCGATGCGCCTTGTCGTACTTGATCGTGCCGTCCTTCAACGCGAAGAGCGTCCAATCGCGACCGGTGCCGACATTCTTGCCCGCATGCAGCTTCGAGCCGCGCTGCCGGACGAGGATGTTGCCAGCGATGGCGACCTGGCCGCCAAACATCTTGATGCCCAGCCGTTTTGATTGGCTGTCGCGGCCGTTGGTCGATGTGCCCTGACCTTTCTTATGCGCCATGACGAATAGTCTCCTTAAGCGTTAATCGATTCGATTTTGATGACTGAGAGCTCTTGGCGATGGCCGCGTTTCCGCTCCATGCCTTTCCGCTTCTTCTTCTTGAACACGATGACCTTGTCACCGCGCTTGTTCTCCAGGATTTTCACCGAGACGGACGCGCCGGACAGCGTCGGCGTACCCACCTTGTAATTCTCGCCTTCGCCCGCGGCGAGGACGTCCTTAATCTCCACCGTGGAGCCCTTTTCGGTGCCCGGATAGCGATTGACGGTCAAAATGTCGCCCTCGGTCACAGTGAACTGCTGGCCCTGGGTCTTGATGGTCGCTTTCATAAATAAAACTGCGGAATAAGCGGTTTCGTGGAAATGAACGCAAGGATTATTTCCCCTTTTCCGCCACGGTGAAACGGCCGGGTGCCAAAGTTTAGCGCAAGCGACGCTGAAGCAGGTTCACGGCCGTCGTTTTTCGGCCCGGTAAAAAACGTAGTTCACGAGAAATCCGAGACCGAACACGCCGCTGAGCGTGCGAATGTTTCGCATCGCGCCGAACACCATCGTCAGTGGCTGCGCCTGCGGTTCCTGCACGCGCAGCAACAGCAGGCAGCCCGAGAGCGACACAATCGGCATCAGCATGAAGCAAGCGTGATAAACGGCGAGTGCATCCGACCAGCGTCCGAGCGCCCACGTCAGCACGTTACCCCCGATAATCGGAGCCGCCGCGGCGACCAGAGAGGTGACTGCGAGATTGGTCCCGATCGCGAGGTTCTTGGCCTGGCGCGGAATCAGGCGGAGCAGAATCGTGAATTGTCCAAGGATGAAGCCCGCGCCGGTGGCGCCGCCGGCGATCCACATGCCGTAGAGCAGCCATTTGTTGTCGGGCGTCAGGATGGTCCAGGTGCAGGTCGACGCCTGCCAGAGGATCATGGAGACCACCATGACCGACTTGTTGCCGTAGCGATCCAGGAGCAATCCCCACGCGGGCAACGAGAGCGCGCCGGTGAGCTGGGCGATGGTGGAAAGGATGCCGACGTCGAAAGCCGAGAGTCCGATCTGCTCGAACATGAAGACGTGGTAGAAAGGTCCGAAGCAGTTGGCGGCGAAGGACCACACCGCGCCGAACGCGATGAACACGAGAAACGACTTGGATTCCCAGACCGTCCTCGCCTGATCGCGCAACGGGAGCGCGACGGTTTCGGTGTGGCGGCGTGCCCGGGTTGGACTGATCCACTGCCAGCGCAGGGAGAAAATCCGCATCAAGACGGCGCCGGCGATGATGTATTGAAACACCCGGATCGCGTAGCCGCCGTGCACCAGGGCCCAGCCGGTCGCGAGCAGGAACACGGTGGTGGAGATCTGCGTCATGCCGTTGCGCCGGCCGAAGAATTTTCCGCGCAGCCGGTACGGCACCCATTCCTGGACCCAGGCATTCCAGGTCACGCCCGCGATCGCGCCGAAGCAGCTCGTGATGAGAAACCAGACGATAATCATCTGGCCCGCGCGGTTCGGATCATCCCGCGGGATCCACGGCAGCATGATCCCGAACGCGACCCACGACAGGAGATGCAGTGTGGCGGCGGAGATCGAGATGGTCTTCGGCGGCTTCCACCGGGAGAGGAATGACGCCACGAAGATCTGCAGGAAGTTGCCCGCAAACGGCAGCGCACTGATCAGGCCGATGGTCGTCTTCGGCAGCACGAAGGCCTTCGCGACCAGCGCCGTCATGAAGACATTCACGGGCAGAGACATCGTCACGATGGGCATCGCCATGATGCCCTCGGCGGTACACAGCCGCAGCGAACGAAGAAGGTCGGCCTTGCGCTCCAGCGCCGCGGTGCGCGTCGGGGGGCTGGCCGTTGCGCTCATGCGGCGCTGGGCCCCGAGGAGCTGAACTGAAACGGTGGCCCGAGTGTCATTGCTTCCGCACAGGCGACGCGACATTCCCTCGCAGCGCGAATCGAAAACATGCGGCGGATCGTTGATAAAAACTTTTTCACGCGCCGGAACACGGTGGCGCTCGCCCGCTGGCTGATCGGCAAGCACCTCGTGCGCCGGTGGCCCGACGGTCGCGAGGAGGCACGGATGATCACCGAGACGGAGGCGTATCACGGCGAATCCGATCTCGCCTGCCACGCGCGCGCCGGCCGCACCCGGCGGACCGAGGTCATGTACGGCGCCGGCGGAATTTGGTATGTCTATCTCTGTTACGGCATCCATGAGATGCTCAACCTCGTGGTGGGCCCGCGCGACTGGCCGGCCGCGGTGCTCATCCGCGGGGTCGAGGGCGCGCCGGGTCCGGGCCGCGTCACGAAGACGCTCGGCATCGATCGCCTGCTGAACGCCACCGCCGCCCACGCTGACTCCGGACTTTGGATCGAGGATTGGGGCGTCCGGGTCGATCGCTCACTGCTTCAGGTCACGCCGCGAGTCGGCATCGACTACGCCGGTCCCATTTGGGCGGCGAAGCCCTGGCGGTTTGTACTGCTCGCGCCTAACCGAGGGCCGACGGCAAAGCCTGCCGAATCGCCGCGAGGACGTCTGTCACCGGGATCAGGTCCACGGTCGCGCCGCGCTGCAGCGTCCGCACCGCCGGCTCCGGCGGCGCCCAAATCGCCGGATCCGTCGGGCCGAACAGCAGCACGCACGGGATCCCGGTCGCGGCCGCAAGGTGGCTGACGCCGGAATCGTGCCCAAGGAAAAGCGCGCTCCGCGCCACCGCCGCCACGAGGGACTCCAAGGGCGGATTCGCCAGCGTCACAAGGCCCGGTCGCTGGCGGAGCTGCTCGAGGCGGCGTTCCCAGGTTTCGAACTCCGCTTCGCCGAGGATGAGGGTCACGGGACACTTGAGGCTTTCGATTACCTCGAGCCAGCGTTCCGCGGGCCAGTTCTTCCGCGGCGAACCACTGCCCGGATGCAAGGCCACGCCCTGCGGTGATGACATGGACGCGTGGGCAGGTCGCAGCGGATACCAAGTCTGCTGCGGCCCGATTCCAAGTTGGCGCAGCGGTTCGCTGTAGTGCGCGGCCGCCGGGCCGTGGCTGGGCAACGGGGCCGCCGTTACGAACACCTGACCGTCGCGCCGCGGAAAATGCCGGGCGAGGGTGCCGTCGGGGTCCGGCCAGAAGTTGATGACGAGATCAAAGTCCGCGAGCCACCCCGCCAGTGGCTCCGGCAGACGACCCTCGATGTAAAGCGGGGCCCAGCGGGCCTCGTGTTGCGAATGGACCGTGTTGAGCAGGCCGCGAGCCTGGGCAACAGCGGCGGCGGTGCGGTTGCCGACGAGCTCGATTTGTGCCTCGGGCCAGCGTTCGCGCAGCAGGGCGAGGGCGGGAAGGGTGACAATGAAGTCACCGAGCGCTCCGCCTCTAAGGACGAGGATTCTTCGCATCCGGGGCGGGCAGGGAGGCGGGAAGCGGTGCACTCACCCCCAACTTCGCGGTGCCAGGCGGCTCGTAGTAGTCGAGCGTGGCGACGCCGGTGCCGATGTTGAACTCGACCTCGAAGCGCACCGGCAGCCGCTTTTCATCCTGGGAAATCCACACCCGAACCGAACTGCCGCGCTTGAACATGCCCTTCGGCGGCGTCTTCTCCATCTTCGGTTCGAGCACGAGGGTCTTGAACTGTCCCAGCGACGTGTAGACGTCCTCGTAGCGCAGCGCGTGGATCGTCAGTTCATAGAAGTCGTCCCCGAAGAGCACGAGGGCATCACGCTTCTCGCCGGGCTTGAGGTTCCAGGTCCGGGTTTGCAGCAGGGCGAGAATCAGGTCCGACGGTTCGCCCTCCGGCATCGGCAGGGCGCGCGGCTCGGTGGCACCGCGTTCGGTGTAGGCGGCGGAACGCGCCGCATGATCAAAGATCACGCTGTGCTCTTTCTCCTTCTCCTTGGCCTTGGAATATTCGTGCAACGAAAGCAGCCGGCCGGTGCCGAGGTCGTAGAGCGACTCGGCCTTGGCATCGAACGCCATCAGCATGCGCGCCAGCCCGCGCGTGGCGGTCGTCGTCGTCACCACGAGCCGGTCGGCGCGCCCCGGATCGCGGCGGGCATCGATCTTGATGCTTCCGGCGCCACGGACGATGGCCCAGGAGACTCGGTAACTGAGATGCTCTCGATCCTGCACCGCCAGACTGCTCGGCGGCACCGCCGCACGGCTGGAGGTCACGGCGGCCAGAACCAGTGCGAGCAAGGTGTGTAGTCTCATGACGAAGCGGTCCGGGCAGGACGACCGGACTCGAACGGGAGAATGCGGATGGGCGAGATTGCCCAGAGGGTATCTTCGGGAGTTCGGTGTTGATTCCATGCGGTTCCTCCAACCCACGGCGAAAGAGCCGGCAGGATCAGGCGGTGAGGTGACGACACGGGTGCCGGACATTTGAGCCGCGAACCCGCACCGTTAATCCATTCCTTCACGGAATGATGATGGCCGGTGATTTCAACGTAACCCCGCGGCGCGGTGAAATCCGACGCCACGAGGATCCCTGCTGCGACTACCCGCACCGCCTGACGCGATTCGAGTCCGTTTCCCGCCTGCACCTCGGTGCGGACGGATGGCTTCGATGTCGTGGAGCGGCCTCGCATGCGGGAAGCGTGGGGGTTCGGCCGGGTCCGGCGATTTTAAATTTCCGGAGTCACCGCCCCGGGGGCCTCCGGGGCGAAACTCGCCGCGGCGAGGCGACGGCAGTTTTCGAGCGTATCGATCTCTGCCACCGGCTTGTCGGGACGCACTCGCGCGATCCGCGGAAACCGAAGGGCAAAACCGCTCTGGTGTCGCGGACTGGCCTGAATCGAGTCGAAGGCGACCTCGAGAACGGTATCGGGCACCACGCTCCGGTAGCGGCCCTTCACGTCGAGGGTATGCGCGAGAAAATGTTCGGTGAGCGCCGCGATCTCCAGGTCGGTGAGGCCTGAGTAGGCCTTGCCCAAGGTGAGCAACCGGTCGCGCTCGGGGTCGCGGATCGCGAACGTATAATCGCTGAGGACATCCCGGCGCTTGCCGTGTCCGTATTCGACGCCGACCACGACGACATCGAGGGTCGCGAACGCCTGCTTCAATTTCAGCCACGCGAGTCCGCGGCGTCCGGGCGTGTAGAAGCTCTGTGGATCCTTGATCATCAGTCCCTCATTGCCCCGCTGCCGCGCAGCGAGAAACGCGGCCTCGATCTCCACCGCCGTATGCGCCTCGCGGACGGGCGCGGGTTGGAGCACGTTCGCCGGGCCCGGCGGAAACGATGACATCAGCTCGTCCAGCAACCGGCGACGGGTGCCGAGCGGTTCGGCGAGTAGACCGCGTCCGTTCAACCACAGGAGATCGTAGAGTGAGACTGACACCGGGATCTCCATGCCGAGGAAGAAGTCATCGCCGCCCTGGCGCCCCAGCCGCTTCTGCAATTCCGCAAACGGCAGCGCGCGACCGTCGCGCCACGCGAGCAGTTCGCCATCGCCCATGAAGTCGCCGGGAAGTTTTTCCGCCGCCCGCACGAGTTCGGGAAACTGCCCGGTGATTCGCTTCAGGTCGCGGGAGTAGAGTTCGACGCGATTCCCCTGCTTGTGCACCTGGCAACGGATCCCGTCGTATTTCTCCTCGAGCCAAAGCGGCGGGGCGAGTCGTTCCAGGACGGCCTCCGCGGTCGGCTCCGGACTCGCGAGCATGAATTGCACGGGCTGGAACACCCGCATTTCGATCGCCTCCAGCGTTCCCATGCGGGCGGCGTGGGTGACGGCGGCGATATCGCCTGCGAGCATGTTGGCCGAGCGGACGGCCTCCACCGGCTGCCCGGCGGCAGCGGCCACTGCTTCCTCCACGAGTCCCTCTTTCAATCCGACGCGCAGATCGCCGGTGACGATCTTCACCAGGTACCTGGCCTCGGTGGGTGAGAGCTTTCCCAGTCGTTCCTGCAGGACTTCGAGCTTCTGCGCGGGGCCGCGGGCCGTCGCAATCGCCGCAAAGAAATCCGCGAGATCGGCCAGCGTGGCGGGACTGGCCGGGACGACGGCGGTTGATCCGGCGGGGCGCGCCGCGAGCAGCGCTTCGGTGGCATCACCCGCGTCCGCGAACCGCTGATATGCGGCGCGGTAGTCCGCCTCGGTGAGCCCGGACACGGCCAGCAGGGCCTGTTTGATCACGGCCCAGCCCATGCCGAGGACGCGGCCATCCGACTGCGGAAAAGCCCGGGCAGTGAAGAAGAGCGCCGCCCGGGCGGCGTCGTCCGGCGCAAGCTCGGCGAGGTAAGCACGCAGGTGCTCGATCTTCTCCAGCTTGCGCGGCGTCGACTTCACCTGTTCCGCGACAAGGGCGAAGCGAGCGAAACATTCCGGCCGCTCCGGAGGGCAGGCAAGAGCAGTGCCCACGGTGTCCGTGGTCAGCGAAACGGAGGGGCTCGCGCGCGGCATCGAGAGCTCCAGCTGGTTGTCTTCGCCGATTGCCCACGCCTCGATGCCGCGATCCCGCAGGGTGGCCGCAAACTCGCGGGCGAAACCGTGCAGCGTGTAAACCTGTCGCGGTTTCACCGCCTCCACGAATCGCAGCAGGTCGGGGTAGTCGGCATGATCCGAAAGTGGAAACGCGGCATCGCATTGGTAGCGATAGATTGAGCCCGGATCCATGGCCCAGCCCGTGACGACGGCCGTCCGCCGCCGCGGCATCTGCCGCAGGAAGGCCGAGCCTGGCGACTGCGGCGGACAAATCACGACATGCCCGGCGAGCTCCGCCGCGGCGAAGGCGCGGTAGGAGGGAAACGTGATGCCGAGTTCCTCGTAGACGCGGGTGAGCCGCAGCGTAGCGGGGTGCAGCATCACGGGCAGCCGCGCCTCGGCGAGACCGCACAACAGTTCCTGGCTCTTGCCCAGGCTGTAGCCGAACAGCACCGGGGTCACGCCGTCGTCAACACACTCGTGGCAGAATGCCGCGATGTCGCGAAGCACCTGTTCCGTGGGCGGGAAGACGTAGTGCGGTCGCCCAAAGGTCGTCTCCATGATGAGGACATCCGCGGGCGGGGTGGCGCAGGCCTCAGCCGAGCGTCCGCGGCGCAATTTGAAATCACCCGTGTACAGCAGTGACCCATGCGTCTCGTGGACGAGCAGGCTTTGGGCAGAGCCGAAAATGTGACCGGCGGGATAGAGTGTTACACTGGTGTCGACGGTGAGCTGCTCGGGCGCGGCAAACGGCAGCACGTGCTCGACGCGCCGGCCGGGCATGCGGGCGTGCATCAGCCGCGACGTGCCCGCGGAGCAGAGAATTTCACCGTGCGGGGCGACATGGTCCGAGTGGGCATGCGAGACGAATGACCGCTTTTGCGG
>CANJCM010000021.1 GCA_947472765.1 Opitutia bacterium | reverse complement strand
CTGCTCCGTTACGCGGTCGGCTCCGCGAGCACCGAGGATCGCGAGGAAGGCTTTCTCGAGATCATGCGGAAGGATTTTCCCGACATCAAACTGCTCTCGACCGACCAGCACGCCGGCCCGACTCGCGACACCGCCAAGCGCGTGGCGGAAACGCTCCTGAACCGCCATGGACGGCAGGTGAATGGGATCTTCGCTTCGAATGAGTCGTCCGCCACCGGCATGCTGCTCGCGTTGCGCGACGCCGGCCTTGCGGGCGGCAAGGTGAAGTTCGTTGGTTTCGACGCCGGCGAGACCCTCAACGCCGGACTGAAGGCCGGCGACATGGCCGGCTTCGTCGTCCAGAATCCGATGCGCATGGGCTACCTCGGCGTGAAGACGGCGGTGGCCGCGCTGCGCGGCGAGAAGGTCGCTGCGGTGGTTGACACCGGCGTGGGCTTTGTGACCAAGGAGAACATGAACACGCCGGAGATGGCGGAGCTCCTGAATCCGCCGCTGGACCAGTATTTGAAATGATCCGACCGGGTGAGCTAACCACTAATCTACACTAATCAGACACTAATCCGGTCATGGTTCGATGCCCCTCGATTAGTGGCCAGTTAGTGGAAATTAGTGGTTTAAACTCCGGATGCATGGTGAGTCGCTGGGCGTTGTTGCGATGAACCAAGCAGCGACCCGGGCCGCCCTCCGCCTCGCCGGCATTGCGAAGAGCTTCGGCGCGACGCAGGCGTTGCGCGGCGTTTCGCTGGAGGTGGTCCCCGGCACGGTGCACGCCTTGATCGGCGAGAACGGCGCGGGCAAGAGCACGCTGATGAAGATTCTCAGCGGTGCTCATGCCGCGGACGCGGGCACCATGGAACTCGGCGGTCAGCCCTACCAGCCACAGAACCCGCATGACGCCCGGCTCAAGGGCGTCGCGATGATCTATCAGGAGCTTAACCTCGCCCTGCATCTCTCCGCCCGCGAAAACATCCTCCTTGGCGCCGAGCCCGCGAAGTTCGGCTGGCTCGATCGGCGGCAATCCCGCGACCGCGCTCGCGAGGCGCTGGCTCAGTTGGGCCACGAGAGTCTGGACCTGGAGCGCCAGGCCGGATCGTTCAGCATCGCGGAGCAACAGGTGATCGAGATCGCCCGCGCCCTGCTGACGAAACCACAGGTGCTGATCATGGACGAGCCGACGAGCAGCCTGACGCAGGCGGACACCGAGCGGCTCTTTGCCACCATCCAGCGGCTGCGCGCCCAAGGCGTGAGCATCATTTATATCAGTCACTTCCTCGAGGAGTGCCGGCGAATCGCGGACCGGTTCACGGTGCTCAAGGACGGTGAGACGGTCGGCGGGGGCGAGCTGGCCGGCGCGAGTCTCGATCACATTGTCACACTCATGACGGGCCGCGAAGTGAAGGACCTTTATCCGCGCAGTGCGCACGAACTCGGCCCGGCCGTGCTCGAAATCAAGCAGGCCGCCTCCGCGCCACGCCTGAAGCGGGCGAGCCTGCAGGTACGCGCGGGCGAAATCTTCGGACTCGCCGGACTGATTGGCGCAGGTCGGACCGACTTGCTGCGGGCCGTGTTCGCACTCGACCCGCTCGCCGCGGGCGAAGTCTGCGTCGTATCGGCGCCAGCGGCGACCGCCACGCCGCGAGCACGTTGGAACCAGGGCGTTGGCTTCCTGAGCGAAAACCGCAAGGAGGAGGGCCTGATGCTGTCGCAGTCGATCGCCGACAATCTCACGCTGACGAAACAGGAGACCTTTGGCCGGTTCGGTTGGATCAGTGCCCGGCGGCAGCGGATCGCCGCGCAACAGTGGGTCGAGACGCTGCGGGTGAAGTGCCGCGACGTGACCCAGCCGATCGGCCAGCTCTCCGGTGGCAACCAGCAGAAGGTCGCGATTGCCCGGCTGCTCGAACATCCCGCGAAGATTTTCCTCCTCGATGAGCCGACGCGCGGGATCGACGTCGGGAGCAAGGCACAGATTTACGAACTCATCGGCGAGCTCGCGGCCGCCGGCAAAGCCGTCGTGATCGTGAGCAGTTACCTGCCGGAATTGCTCGGGCTCTGCGACACGATCGGGGTCATGTGCCGCGGGGAACTTACGGCCGTGCGACCGCGGCAGCAGTGGACCGAGCAGGAGATCATGCGCGCCGCCACGGGCAGCGCCGCCGATCCACTTCGCGCATGAACGACCGTCTCAAGACCCTGCTCGCCAAGGCCGGTCCCTTCCTCGGGCTGATTATTGTCATCGGCCTTTTCGCGATCCCGACCGAGACGCGCGAAATTTTCCTCAGCTACCACAACTTCAAAATCATCTTCACGCAGACGGTGATCGTCGCCATCGGGGCGCTCGGCATGACCCTGATCATCGTGAGCGGTGGCATCGATCTCTCGGTCGGTTCGGCGATCGCCCTGACCAGCGTCGTCGGCGCCATGCTGGTGCAACGCGGGTGGGGAACGGCTTCGGTCGTGCTGGCGATGATCAGTGCAGGAGGTGCGATCGGGCTGTTGAACGGCGCGGCGATCGCGGGACTGCGGATGATGCCGTTCATCATCACCCTCGGGACACTTGGCATCGCACGCGGCGTCGCCAAGTGGCTCGCGGAAAACCAGACGGTGAATTACGAGACCTCCGTCATCAACCAGTGGATGACGACCGCGGATCCCTTCAGCTATGCGCTGCCGGCCGGCGTGTGGGTCACGCTCGGACTCGCGATCCTGACGGCGCTGGTGCTCAACCGCACCGTGCTCGGCCGGCACATCTTCGCGCTGGGATCGAACGAGGCCACGGCGCGGCTCTGCGGCGTGCCGACGGTGAGGCTGAAGATATTGGTCTATGCGCTCGCCGGATGTTTCTTCGGGCTGGCGGGACTGTTTCAACTCTCGCGGCTGCGGCAGGGCGATCCGACCGTGGCCGTCGGACTTGAGCTCGACATCATCGCGGCCGTGATCATCGGCGGCGCCAGCCTCTCCGGCGGCGTTGGCACGATCCTGGGATCGATGATCGGCGCGTTGATTATGGCGGTGCTGCGCAACGGCACCCAGATGATGGAATGGCAGACCTACTTTCAGGAAATCATCATCGGCCTCGTGATCATCGTGGCGGTGTTCGTGGATCGGTTGCGGCAGGGGAAGAGCTGAAGGAAGAATTAAGAAGGAAGAAGTAAGAAACCGAGCCGGTGCGGCTCGGATTTCGATCTCTAATTTCAGATCTCAGTTCGGAATCGTCTCAGAGGAAATCCATTGAGCACCACACCCCGCCCTGCGGGCACCCCTCTCCAGCCGGAACCATTCAGTAGAAAACCGCGAAGAGCGCGAAGGGACGCAAAGGTTTAAAATCGTTGGCCTTTGTAGCCCGCTGCGTGAGCAGCGGGACGACGTGAGGCGAAGCGTTGGAGAAGTCCCTGCCCTCACGGGCAGGGCTACATTCGGAACAGGTCACCGAAAGGTGGCCGGAGTTCCGACTGCGATACAGTAGGGAGGCCGTTCGCTTTCAGTACGGCATCGCGGCTATTCGCCGCTTTTACTGCATGGTTCCGGCTCCAGAGGGGACCCGGAGAAAGCGCTTTCCGAAGATCCCCTCTGGAGAGGGGTGGCGCGCAGCGCTGGGGTGTGCTGGCTTGTCCCGGTATTCTTCTTCCCTCGCGATCTCCCGGCCCTACGCTCCGCGGACCCCTATGAGCGAACCGGTCCGCCCCGCCACCGATCGTGGCTCCTCCCTTGTGCCCACGCTGGGCTTCTTCAGTGCGACGATGCTCGTGGCGGGTGGCGTCATCGGGTCGGGCATCTTTCGCAAGCCAGGCGTCATGGCGGCGGAGATTGGTTCCGCGGGCGTGCTGCTCGGACTCTGGCTCGTCGCCGGTGTCGTCTCGATCCTCGGGGCCATGAGCAATGCCGAGCTCGCCGGCATGATGCCGCGGAGTGGCGGCCAGTATGTTTTTCTCCGCCGCGCCTATGGGCCCTTCGTCGCCTTTCTCTACGGCTGGTCGCTGCTGGCCGTCATTCAATCCGGGGCGATCGCGGCGCTCACTTATGTCTTTGCCGAGTATTCCACCCGGCTGATCGTTTTGCCCGAAGCCTCGGCCGCGCTCGCGGCCTTTGCCATCCACGTCCCGTTGATTGGCGACGTCGCTCCGTTTCGGGATCTGGGGATTAAGTGCCTCGCGACGTCGGTGATCGTGGGACTCACCATCGTCAATTACCTCGGCGTGCGCTTCGGCGGCGTGGTGCAGAATATTTTTTCGCTCGGGAAAATTGCCGCGATGGTGGGACTCGCCGCGGCCGTCCTGCTGGCGCCCGGAGTCGGCGACGTGGCTAATCTTCAAGTCAACAGCACGCTCGTGCACCCGACGGGCCTCGCCTGGTGGATTGCGGTGGCCGGCGCGCTGCAGGGTGCGTTCTGGGCCTACGACGGCTGGCACAATGTCACCTACGTCGGCTCCGAGTTGAAGAATCCGCAGCGCGACCTGCCGCGCAGCATCATCCTGGGCATCCTGCTGGTGGCCTCGCTCTATCTGCTGATGAGCACCATCTACGCCTACGTGCTGCCGATCGATGTCATGGCGCAGTCGAAGCTCGTCGCCGCCGACGTGGCCGAGCGCGTTTTTGCGGGCGGCGGCCGCTGGATCGCCGCCGCCGTGATGGTCTCAACCTTCGGTGCGGCCAACGCGGTGATCCTCACGAGTGCGCGCGTTTACTTCTCGATGAGTCGCGACGACCTGCTGCCCGCGACGCTCGGTCGGGCGCATCCTCGTTACCATACGCCGGCCTCGTCGCTCGTGATGCAAGCCGGGTGGAGCCTCGTGCTGCTCTTCAGCGGCACCTTCGACACCCTGACCAACACGCTCATCTTCGTGAGCTGGTTCTTCTACGTCGCGAATGCATCCGCGGTCATCGTGTTGCGGCGGCGCGAACCGGATGCGCCGCGTCCGTTTCGGGTTCCCGGATATCCCTGGGTGCCGCTGGTGTTCGTGACGTTCGGACTCGTCTATCTGGTTTTGACGCTCGCGAACGATGTCGGCGCCTACCGCCAGGCCGTCGCCGCCGGGAAGCCCGCCATGTTGAACAGCGGTCTCGGGCTCGCCCTCGTTCTCAGCGGCGCGCCGGTGTATTTTTATTATCGGCGGCGGAAGTCGGCGTAGGACCGGCGCGACACGAAAGCCACTGCCGGTGGCCGCGAGCGTGAGCGAGCGGGGAGGAGCGAACGAATTATCGAATCTGGCGCCGCCACTCGCTCACGCTCGCGGCTACAGAGAGGAGGTTGCTGCGAGCACTCTCCGCTCACACCAACCCCGGCACGCCCCAGCCCTGGCGATAGCTGCGACGGACGTACGGGTTGGCCTTTTTCTCGTTCGTGAATTCGAGCTTCTCCGAATTCCACTGCAGCTCCGTCTGCGGGAAGCGCACCGCGATGCTGCCGAGCAGCACGGCCTCGGTCAGCGGACCCGAGTAGTCGAAGTTTGCCGAAGGATTTTTTCCGGAGAGGCACGCCTCGGCCCAGTCGGACCAATGGTGCGTACCAGTGACCTTGGGCATTGGGTAGTCCTTGAACTTCTCCAGCGGGAACAGCCGCGGGTTCGCGATGTGCGGGATGTGCATCACGCCCTCGGTGCCGATGATGATCGAACCCTGCTCGAAGATATCCCGCGGGCGTCCCTTGGAATCCTTCTGTTCCGTCGCAGGCGGCGGCACCAGAGCCATGATGTCGGCCGGCGGGCGCGCGTCGCCGTCGTACCACGTGACCGCGACGGTTTTGTCGGCGGTAAATTTGGTGCCCGGGAACACGTAGCGGATCTTCGCGTTGATCGCCCAGTTCCATTGGTCGGGAGCCGGGCCGTCGGAGCGCAGGGAAATCGGCGCGGTGAGCGCGAGCGCGTTGAACACGGGATCGTAGATGTGGCAGCCCATGTCGCCGAAGGTGCCGGTGCCGAAATCGAGCCGCTTCCGCCAGTTCTCCGGATGGTAGTAAGTCTCGCCGATGTAGGGCCGGGTGCTGACGCCGCCGAGCCAGAGATCCCAGTTGAAACCCTCGGGCACGGTCGCGGACGGTGCGGGTGGGGCGCCGAGGTCGCCCCACTTCTTGTTACTCCAGGTGTGAACTTCCTTCACCTTGCCGATCGCGCCGCCCTGCACGAGGGCGACGGCGAGCCGGTATTCGCTCTGCGAGTGAATCTGGATGCCCATCTGCGTGATGAGCTTTTTCTCGCGGGCGTAACGAGTCAGGACGCGGGTCTCGAAGACGTCATGCGCGAGCGGCTTCTGGCAGTAGACGTGTTTGCCGAGCTGCATCGCGGAGAGTGCGATCGGCGCGTGCATGTGGTCCGGCGTCGAGACGTTCACCGAGTCGATGTTGTTCGCCTCCTTCTCGAGCAACTGGCGCCAGTCCTGGTAAACGCGGACCTCCGGGTGCCACTCCTTCACCTGTGCGATCCGGTTGAGATCGACCTCGGCCACCGCGACGAGCTTCACGAACGGGTTGCTCGTGATCGCCTGGATGTCGCTCCACGCCATGCCGGCGGAGCCGAAGCTCGCGTGGCGCAAGGTCGCGCTCGGGGCCGCAGCGCGAAGATTGCGGGTGATGAACGGCGCGGTCAGCGCGGCGGCGCCGAGGGTCTGGACGAACTGGCGGCGGGACGGGAGGCGGGGAGTGTTCACGGGGGGGAGGCCGCACGATTGTCCGCGGGAGTGGGGCTCGCAACCCCGCTTTCGCGGAAGCCGCGAAAGATTTTGGATTTTGGATTCTTGATTTTGGATTTCCGGAGCCCTGCCTCGGCCACCTCTTTTGTCGTTCGGAAACGGGTAGCCGCCGGATGGCGTTCTTTCATTTTCTGTCATTCTGAGCGTAGCGAAGAATCCGCGCAGAATGATGCACCGACTAAATGGATTCTTCGCTTCCGCTCAGAATGACAGCGATGGGGGATGTCTCAGGGGTTTGGTGTTCCCGAAATCCAAAATCGAGTACCGAGCGAAGCGACATCGTCATCCAAAATCCAAGGCGCGCGGCGCGCGCCGTGAGAAAACAGGCTCGCCCGTCGCGGCGTTCTCCCGACACCTTTTCCCGCCCCGTCCAAACCCCTTCAACTTTTCATGTCCGACTCCCAAGCTTCTCCCAAAGGTCGCCTGTTTTTGATGATGGTCCTCGAGCTGGCCGTCTGGGGCGCCTGGCTGCCCTTGATTTTCGGCTATCTGCCGAGCCTCGGCTTCTCGCCGACTGAGCCGCCTGCGGTCCTGGCGCCGTTCGTGCCCGACTTTCTCAAGTGGTTGTTCTCCGAGCAGGGGATGATTCTCAACGCCTTCCCGATCGCCGCCATCATCGGCATGTTTTTCAGCAATCAGTACGCCGATCGCCACTTCGCCGCCGAACGTTTTCTCGCCTTCAGCCACCTCGTGGGCGGCATCGCCATCCTGCTGTGCGGATTCGTGCACACCTTCTGGCCGTTCTTCTGGCTGATGTTCATCCACTGCCTGCTCTACGTGCCGACGCTTTCGATCACCAACTCGATTGCCTTCGCCCACATGAAGGATCCACAGCGCGAGTTCGGACTCATCCGCATGGGCGGCACCATCGGTTGGATCATTGCCGCGTGGCCGTTCACCTTCATCCTCGTCGACTGGGCCAAGGTCGATGCGGCCAATCCCCAGGGCGTCGTGGCGTGGTTCGATATCGTGCTCAAATCGGGTCTGACCGGTGACGCCCTCAAGGCCGCGACCAAGTGGACCTACGTCGTTGCCGGCATCGCTTCGCTCGCGCTCGCCGGCTTCAGCTTCCTCCTCCCGCACACACCGCCGAAGTCCAAGGCCGAGGGAGCCGCCGACAGCCTCGCCTGGCTCGAAGCCCTGCGCCTGCTCAAGCACCCCTTCGTGCTCATCCTGTGGCTGGTCACGTTCGTCGATTCCTTCGTTCACAACTGCTACTTCAACTGGACCGGCAGCTTCCTCGGCGCCGCGCCTTCCGCCGGCGGCGTGGGGATCCCGGGCAACTGGATTATGCCGGTCATGACGATCGGTCAGGTCGCCGAAATCCTCACGATGCTCGTCCTCGGCGTCACGCTGAAGCGCTTCGGCTGGCGGCGGACGATGATCTTCGGGATTCTCGGCCACGCGGCTCGCTTCGCGGTGTATGCCTACTTCCCGCAGTCGGCCGGCGCGATCGTCGCCGTGCAGATTCTCCACGGCATCTGCTACGCGTTTTTCTTCGCGACCGTCTACATCTTCGTCGACGCGTATTTCCCGAAGGACGTCCGCGCCAGCGCCCAGGGACTCTTCAACATGATGATCCTCGGCGGTGGCGCTCTGCTCGCGAACTCGATTTGCCCGCGACTCATCCAGCAGACCTTCACGCACAACGGCATCACCGACTTCAAGGGGCTCTTCCTCCTGCCGACGTTCGTCGGGCTCGGTGCTGCGGCCGTGCTCGCGCTCTTCTTCCATCCGCCGGCCATCCCGACGGACAAGGCCGCGCCCGGCAGCGCGCCGCATTGAGCGGCCGCGGCGGTCGCGGACCAAAGACTGCAGACGACGGACTACAGACTACAGACTGCAGTCTAGGGAAGACTCTCTCGCACTGGATTCTCCACTTCGGCACTCGGCACTCACCACTCGGAAATCACGTCCATGTCTAACAAGCTTCGCGTTCTCGTCGTCGGTTGCGGCCACATGGGCACCTCGCATGCCCGGGCTTATCACCGGATGTCCGACCACTTCGAAATCGTCGGACTTGTCAGCCGCGGCGCCGCCTCCCGACAGAAGCTCAACGCTGAGTTTGGTGGCCGCTACGCCGAGTTCGCCGACTACGCCGAGGCGCTGGCGAAGACGACGCCCGACGCGGTTTGCATCAGCACCTATCCCGAGACGCATGCGGCCTACGCGCTCGCGGCGCTCGAGGCCGGGGCGCACTTGTTTCTTGAGAAGCCGGTGGCCGACAACCTCGCCGACTGCGAGCGCGTCATCGCCACCGCGCGGCGCCTCGGGAGGAAACTCGTCGTCGGCTACATCCTCCACGTCCATCCGTCGTGGCAGAAGTTCACCGAGCTCGCCCGCACGCTCGGCAAGCCGCTCGTCATGCGGATGAACCTCAACCAGCAGAGCTCCGGTCCGAATTGGGAGACCCACAAGCAGCTCCTCAAGACCACTTCGCCGATCGTCGACTGCGGCGTGCACTACGTGGACGTGATGTGCCGGATGACCGGTTCGCGGCCCATCCGCGTGAACGGCGTCGGCGCCCGGCTGAGCGATGAGATCGCGCCGAATCAGATCAACTACGGCCACCTGCAGGTCACGTTCGCCGATGGCTCGGTCGGTTGGTACGAGGCGGGGTGGGGGCCCATGATGAGCGAGACCGCGTTTTTCGTGAAGGATGTCATCGGACCCAAGGGCTGCGTCAGCATCGTCGCTACGACCGCCGGGGCGGCCGGACAGTCGGCGAACGTCGACGCCCACACCCAGACCGAGGCGCTGAAGCTGCACCATGCCGCGCGCCAGCCGGACGGCACTTTCCTGCGCTCCGACGAAATCATTCCGGTGTCCGACGAGCCGAACCACGACGAACTTTGCCGGCGCGAGCAGGAGGTCTTCCTCGCCGCGATTCGCGAGGACCGCGATCTCTCCGCCCACTGGCAGAGTGCCATCGACAGCCTGCGCATCGTGCTCGCCGCCGATCAGTCCTTCCGCGAGGGCCGGACCATCGCGCTCGATTGAGACTCCTCTATCAACCTGACATCATGCTTCGAATCCCTGCCCTCACGGGCAGGGCCACGTTTCAGTCGTGGCCCGCTGCGTGAGCAGCGGGAGGATTGGCGTACCAATATGCATCATTCCATTGGACGTGCCTCAATAATTCGTGTCGACCGCCGCCTGGCTTCGAATCCCCTCCGTTGTTCCTGATCCGCTGCATTTTTGCCATGACACTCCTTCCTTTTCTTCGCGCACTCCTCCTGGGTTTGGGTTGGGCCGCCGCGGCCGCCGCGACGACGGCGCCGTCGGGCTTCACGGCGCTCTTCAACGGCCGCGACCTCTCGGGCTGGCGCGGGGGCGACACCTACGACCACCGGAAGTGGCTCGCGCTGCCGGAGGCCGAACGGGCGAAGCTCGATGCGGAGTGGACCGCGGACCTGCGCCAGCACTGGCGGGCCGCCGGCGACGAGTTGATCAACGACGGCTCGGGCAAGTATGCGACGACCACGAAGGACTACGGCGACTTCGAACTGCTCGTCGAGTACCGGACGGTCGCGAAGGCCGATTCCGGCATTTATCTCCGCGGCGTGCCGCAGGTTCAGATTTGGGATTCAACGGATCGCGAAAAGTTTTCTCTCGGTGCGGATAAGGGCTCGGGCGGCCTTTGGAACAACGACGCCCGCTCGCCGGGCCGCGATCCGCTGGTGAAGGCGGATCGCCCGTTCGGTGAATGGAATGCGGTGCGCATCGTGATGGTCGGCGCGCGCGTCAGCGTGTGGCTCAACGGCCGGCAGACGGTCGATCACGCACTCCTCGAGAATTATTACGACGCCGCGCTGCCGGTACCGGCTCGCGGGCCGATCCAGCTCCAAACCCACGACGGCGAGATTCGCTGGCGCAATGTCTTCGTGCGCGAGATCGGCACCACCGAGGCCAACGCGTGGCTCTCGCAGCACGGCGACGCGCCGGCGTTCAAGTCGGTCTTCAATGGCCGCGACTTCTCGGGCTGGGCGGGACCGGTGGACCAATACCGGATTGTCGACGGCGCCATCGAGTGCCTGCCGAAGAAGGGCGGGACGATTTTCACGCAGGAGGAGTTCGCCGACTTCATCGTGCGGGTGGAGTTCAAGCTCCCGCCGGGCGGCAATAACGGGCTTGCGCTGCGTTACCCGGGGGAAGGCGACACCGCCTACGTCGGCATGGCCGAGTGCCAGGTGATCGACGATCTCAACTGGGATCGGATTAACGCCCCGCGAGCGCTCGACCCGCGGCAGGTGCACGGTTCGGCCTACGGGATGATCGGCGCGGTGCGCGGTTACCTGCGGTCCACGGGTGAGTGGAATTTCGAGGAAGTCACGGTGCGCGGCTCGACGATCAAGGTGGAACTCAACGGCACCGTGATCCTTCACGGCGACGTCTCGAAGGTCACCGAGTTCATGGAGAACCGTCCGCATCCGGGAAAGGATCGCACTTCCGGCCACTTTGGCTTCGCCGGCCACAACGACCCGGTCGCGTTCCGCGCGGTGCGGATCAAGCGGCTGTGAACGGCGTTTCCGCCGTTCACTAGATTTTTCATGGAGGGCCTGGGGCCGCAGTGGCCTTGATTCCAATCCTGACCCTGATCGTGGCGCTGGTGCTGTCGGCGGGATTGGTCGCCGATTTTTGGGTCGGACGACGGCGCGCGGTTTCTGGGGGCGGGCAATACGAGCCGTGGGCGTTTCTGGGTGGCGTGATTCTGATCGGCGTGGGCGCCGTGACCGCGTTGCAGCAGATCATCCCGCCCGCGGACTCCGGCGTGGCCGCGGGCTGGCAGGTTGATTTGGGACCCAACTCGTTCCTCGGTGTCCTGCGGAACCTGACCGAAGCGTACGTCTCGTTGCCGAAGTGGGACGGGAACTTCTGGAATCACCCCGTGCTGTTCGAGCGTCCTTACGGCCCCTTGACCTGGATCGGCAGCGGGCTCGTGGCGGCTTATGTGGGTTTCCTGATTTACTCCTTCGCCCGGCGACCGCTGGCGGGCTGGGTGTTCGCGGCGGGATCACTCGGCCTGCTGGTCCTCTTCCAGGTGAAGTACGCCGGCGCCGTCCGGCACCACGGCATGTTGTTTGTGATTCTGGTCGTGGCGGCGTGGCTGGCCCGCAACGCGTCGGCTTCGGCGCGCTCCGGGCCCGACGATCGCGTTTGGAGTCGCGGCTTCAGTTCCGGCCTCACCTTCCTCTTTGGACTGCACGCGGCGGCGGGCGGTCTTGCCGCCGCCGTCGAGGTGACGCGTCCCTTCTCGCAGGCCGGGGCGGTCGCCGAATTTCTTCAGCAGGACGGCTACGCGGAGAGCCTGCTCGTCGGCCACGTCGACTACACCACGATCGCGATTCTCGCCGGTTCGCCGCAGCGGCAGATTTTCTATCCGCAGGCCGGCCGCGCGGGTTCCTACATCATCTGGGATCAGCGCCGGCTCGCGGAGCCGACAGCCGCGGAGGTGATCGAGGCGGCCCGCGCGTTACCGCGCCGGGCCGGCCAGCGCGTCATCCTCATTCTCAACTACCGGCTGGGCGAAGCGATCGTGTCCACCCACTGGCTCCGGAAAGTGGCCGAGTTCACGGGCGCGATCGTCGAGGACGAAAATTTCTTCCTCTACGAACCGGGCGCGGCGCCGTGAGCCCTGGCCTGACGGGTCGGGCCGATGCTCGCCGGCCGGACGGCTGGAGCAGATTGAGGATCAGCGTAGCCATCGGGCGTGGACGAGCCACGCCCCTACACCGCTTCGTAGGGGCGCGCCTCGTGCGCGCCCGCGAAGTCTTGGCGGCTACGGCCCCGAGACGATCTGCGATGTGACGTTTGTGCCGTTGCTCATTAACACGGCCTGATTCGACAGCGGACCGACCAACTCGCCGTGGGACGAACTTCCGGCCTTGAACTGCAGAACGCTGATGCCGCTCACGAGCACGGCTCGTCCATTGGTCTGGAAGAGGTCGCCGCCCGTGATGCGCACGTCGCTGCCGCCGCCGATTTCGAACACCGGCGTCGCCTCATCCGAAGCGGAGATATCGCCGACGAACACCGGTCCGGTGAAGTTTACGCCGGGCGCATAGACGCCGGTCAGTCCCCGCGTGGCGAAGAAGTTCGCGTTCGCCGCGCGCAGTCCGCCGAACTGCCCGTCCGCACTGATAATCGCCACATAGGCCAGGCTCGCGAAGCCGTCATAGGCGACGTCGGTGCGAAACAGAGCCTGGTTTGCCGCATTCGCCCGGCCGACGCTGAAGATGGAGAGGTTCGTGTCCACCGTGGCGCCCGAGAGCACGATCCCGGCGTGACCCTTCATGTAGGTGACCGCCTGATTGTAGTTCAACGGTGTGGCGGGCCCGGTGGCCGCATCGAGGACAACGGTCACAGTGCCCGGACCGGAGACCTCGACCTGCACGATGTCGTCGTTCACATCGACGAAGGACATGCGCAAGATTTGTCCCGCGTCCGCCGTCACCGCGGCCGCCGTGTCCGCGAGCAGGATCTGATCGTAGGTGAAGCCGGTGCCCGCATGGAAGATGTCGGGAAACTCCGTACCCTTGCCGACCAGCTTGGCGGAGGTGGTCAGGCCGACGGCTGACGGGTTGCTCAACGTCGTCCCCGTGCTCGTCGCTGCCCGGGCCAGATAAATTCCCGTCTGCGCCGGCTGGAGATTGTTCAACGTCAGACTCGACCCCGTGCCGCCCGCGACGTCGAGGCCGTTGCGCTGCCACGCATAGGTCGGGCTGCCGCTGGCGCTGGCGCTTAGCGTGACGCTGCCGCCGGCCACGGTGGTCCGGTTGGTCGGTTGTACGGAGAAGACCGGGATCACGGCCGCGGCGGCCGAGATCGTGAAGCTGATCGTCGGTCGCACCGTATAGGTGTCGCCGGTCCCATTGAGATTCGAATACCCCTGCACCTGGATCGAGACGCTCCCCGCCTGGGTCGGTGTACCCGAGATGACCGGTGTGCCGCTGTTTACGATGCCGTTCGAGGCCGCGGGAATGAACGCGAGTCCGGGCGGCAATGAACCGAAGATCCGGAAGGAACGCGCCGGATTGGGTGTGCCGTTGTAGGTGAACGAGACCGGGGAGATCGCCTGGCCCACCGTGCCGGTGATGGGGTTCGCTTTGCTGATGATGAACTGGGTGGCTCCGGCGACGCTGTCGATCGCTCCGAGCGTCGCGACGCCCACCAGGGCCGGCCGCAGCCAGGCGCCGAGCGGCGCCCGCAGCATTCCCTCCTCGATCACGGTCGCCAGGCGGAGGGCAGGGGAGCGTTGCAGCACGGCGAGCAGCAGGCCGACCGGGAGATTGAACCAGTGAAAGCGACGGAGAATGAAGGATGGGACCATATGAGAAAACCGGACCGGGCGCGCGGAAGAGCCGTCGCGGCGGGCTGGAACTACGGCTTACGACGCCACATTTACCACTAAAGTTCGAAAAAAGTAATCCGACGGTTCCGACCTCACGTTATTCGTTCACCCTCCGTACACTCCGGACGGAAATCGGGGGTCTCCGACGCGTGAATACAATGTAAATGAACTGAAGCCGTCGTCGGCCATCCCGGCCTCGGTCACTCCAGCTCGAGCAGCGGGCCGGAGAGCGCCAATTTGGCGGCTTCGACTCTCGCCAGGCGCGCTTCGAATCGTAACTTGCCTGTTACTCCCCATGAAAAAATACCTCCTGCCCCTGCTTCTGCTCCTCTCCAGTTTTGTGTCCGTTCGCGCCGCCAGCACCGTGTCGGCGGCCGACGAAAAAGTGACCGCTGCCGTCCGTGCCGCCGATGACGAACGCGTGGCCGCCATCCAGGCCGCCGACAAGGCGCGGCTCGATGCCATTTTCTCGGACGTGCTGCACTACACGCACTCGAGCGGGAAAATCGACAACAAGGCTTCGTACATGCAGGCGCTCGTGAGCAAGGCGACGGTTTATGACCGCTACGAATATCTCGAACGCAGTTTCGTGCCGCTGACCCCCGACGTCGTCCTGATGACCGCCCACGCGCTCATCTATTCGGTGAGTGCCACCGGCCGGAATGAGAACGACCTCGCGATTCTCGCCGTGTACCGCCGCGAGAACGGCAAGTGGCGCTTCGCCGCCTGGCAGTCCGCCAAGCTGCCGCCGAAGGCCAAGTGAGGCGATCGGCGGTTCGCCGATCGCTAAGCTCAGTCAGGTTAGCGGGTGAGCGACACCCCCCGGCGCTGCGCGGGCTTTGTAGCCCGCTGCGTGAGCAGCGGGACGACTTAATGCGAAGCGGTGACCCAGTCCCTGCCCTCACGAGATTGGGTGAAAACCCTGTCATTCTGAGCGCAGCGACAGGCTTGGTCATCCACGCGTGAGTCTCCCTCGAGACCATGGATTCTTCGCTGCGCTCAGAATGACATGTAGGGGTGTTTATCGACTTTCACACAGTCTCTCACGGGCAGGGCTACCTCGGGCGCAGGAAGCATGCGTTGCTGCGGCATCAGGGTATCAATGCGTTTCGCCCCGGGTGCCCACGGGCAATGCAGCGAGACCCAGTACAAATCCTGGTAAATTCCGCCGCCGCGGCCTCGATTTCTCCGCGGTTGCCGCGCAACGCTGTTCGGCGCCTGCGGTCCAAGGGGTATGCGCCCGATCCCTGTCTTTGCCCTTCTGTTCACCTCCGTCCTTTTCGCCGGCTGTGCCAGCAGTCTTGCGACCCGGCTGCAGGAACGTTCCACGACCGTCGCGACCCTCGACCCCGCCACCCGCGACAAGATCGAGCGTGGTGTCGTCGAACCCGGCTTCACCCCGGAGATGGTCTATCTGGCGCTCGGCCGGCCGTTGTCACCCGCGACGGCGGATATCACCGGCACTCGCGAAGGCACGTGGACCTATCGCTCTTTCCACGCCACCGATCGCGACTACGTCCAGGCCGGCGTTCGGCATCGCCGGGTGTATGTCCGGAACTCCGCGCGGACACGATGGTGACCGAGCCAGTGGGTGGCGGCATGTTCCGCCACCTTGAGGATTGGACCCTTTGGATCACGTTCCACGAAGGCCGGGTGACGGAAGTGCAGCGCGTCCCACTCTGACTTAGATGCCGGGGGCCCGCCGTCCGCCGAGGGATGAGAGTCGCGGCGAATTCTCCGGTCGCCGGGCCCGTGGCTTGACCCAACCACGTGGCTCACGGGGCGCCAATCGCGTTGTCAGCCTTGCCGTTGCCTGCCTGGCGCACCATGTATGGCCCGTCCCGGCCGCCTGTGCGGCCCCGCGGTTCCCTCCCGAATTTCGTGAAATTCCTGCGCCGGAAGTTCCTTCTGCCCTTTCTCGTCGTCGCGGGTGTCGGGGTCGTCTTCGCGCAGAACATTCGTTTCCGGGGTTCGCCCGAGGATTGGACCGACGAGGACGAGGTGCGGACGGCACGCGAAGTCATGCCGCGCACGTATCAATTGCCGCCGTGGACCAACCCCCGCGGATTCGAAAAGGACGTGTTCACCTTCGCGCGGGTGATTTTCCAGACCGATCCGCGCCGGCCGGGTGACGTCGGGTTCGGCGGCCGGCTGCGGCGCGGCTGGGCGGTGGATTTCCCGGATGCGGATTTGAACTTCTCGTACCGGCTCCAGCAGATGACCTCGATGAAGGTCGATTCCGATGGCCGCGCGATCAAGCTCACGAACCCGGAGATCTTCGACTATCCGCATATTTTCATGACCCACGTCGAGCGGATGGCGCTCAGCGAGGAGGAACAGGAGATTCTGCGGCAATACCTGCGCAATGGCGGCGTCCTCCTCGTGAACGACTATTGGGGGGCCGCGGCGCACCAAAACCTCGTGCGCGAGATGCGGCAGGTTCTTCCCGGCCGCACCTGGACCGAGTTGACGATGGATCATCCGATTTTTCACGCGGTCTTCGATCTGCGGATGCCGATGCAGGAGTTGCGCGTCCCGACGATTCACCGCTGGAACGGGGACTACGTGCCGGGCGATCCGGCCTCGAATCCCACCGCCGGCTATCGCGGCGAAGGTTACGAGAAGATGCATGTCCGGGCGATGTTTGACGAGCGGGGGCGGATCATGGTGCTCGCCATCCACAACTCCGACGTGAGCGATGGCTGGGAGCGCGAAGGCGAGAACGCGGAATACTTTTCGCTCTTCTCCGAGCCGCGCGCCTATCCGCTCGGCATCAACATCGTGTTTTATCTCATGACGCACTGAGGGCCTGCCGCGAGCGGGAATCCAGTGCCGAAATTTTCCGAAAAGAGGCCTTTCCTTTCCCCGCGATCTCGACCGTTTTCAGGGATGGCCAGCAGGAGCCGATTTTTCGCCCGCGCGATTGTCGCTGCCGGAATTCTGCCGTCGCGCACTGCGTTTTCACCATGCCGCGAAGCCCGCACAATCGCAGCTTCGCGGAACTCTGCGCCAACTCACGTGACGGAAAGGCAGCCATGTTTCGCAGTCCCTTCATTCCTATGAATCTCCCACTCAAGTTCCGCGATTACCTGCGCATCCTCTTTCTGACTCTTGGCCTGGTCGCTCTTCCGGCGTTCGCCGCCGATCCGGCGGCCGACCAGAACGTCATCGCGTCCACCACGCCGATGGCAATCGAGGCGGAAGGCGCCGGTGCCCACGGGCAGCTCGTCGTCGCCCCGGAGGTTCTCAGTCCGGACACGCGGGCGGATTTGGTCTACACGATCACGGCGGAGCCGGCGTATGGCCAGGTGGGCCTCGCCGGTGGCGGCGATGATGCGAACTTGTTTCAAACCAAGACTTCGCGGCTCGGCTACTTCGCTTATCGCCCGCGGGACGGCTACGTGGGCACGGACACGTTTTCGTACACCGTGCGAAACGAGACCTCGGGGCTGGTCTTCAAGAATACGGTCCAGGTCACGGTGAAACCCGTGCCGCCGGTCATGTTGGAAAAGTTCGAGGTCGGCGGCAACCGCGTGCGGGCCCTGAACGTTCGCGAAGTCGCCCTGGCCACGCGGCCCAATATCCCGGTCGCGACGAAGGTCCCGAGCCACGAGGATTTCATGTCGCCGGCTGACCGCAGCGGGATCGGCAATCCGAAGGTCTCCTACGTGCTGGACGAAAAGGCGAAGGCCCAACACGGCGCCGCCCGGCTGGATCGCTCCACCGGCCAGCTGAGTTACGCGCCGAATCCCGGGTTCATCGGCGAGGACCGCTTCACCTACTACACGGTGGACGAGAACAACGTGGAACTCGGCGTCGAAAACGTCATCTCGGTGAAGGTCGAGCCGATCCGCACCCAGCGTCACATCGCGGTCGATCGCTCGCGCAGCCGCGAGGTCGATCTCGTTTTCGTGATCAACAACTCGCCCTCGATGGCGGCCCACCAGAGCCGGATCGCCGAGAACCTGAGTCGCTTCCGCGAGCTCTTCCGGACGCGCGATCTCGACTACCGGATCGGCGTTCTCACCACGGATTTCGTCAACGCCGATCCCCGCCGGCGGTCCGAGGACCAGCGTTTCTTCAAGGAGGTCCGGGCCGTCGAGCTCGATGCGGCCGGACGCGCGGTGGTCGACAACCGCAATCGGCCGAAGCAGGTCACGAAGCGGGTCGCCAGCAATGGCACGCTGGTGACGCTGCCGGCGATGCCCCAGCCGTGGATCACCCGCGAGACGCCCGACAGCGTGTTCGCCGAGCTCGTGAAGGTCGGCACGAACGGCGACAGCAACCGCACCGCGTTCACGTCGGTCTATAACTTCGTCGCGGGCTCCTACAACAAGCAGCACACCTTCCTTCGGCCCGAGGCCACGACCATCGTGGTCTTCTTCATGGACGAGGAGGAGACGCGCATGGCCCTGTGGAAGGAGCAGCGGAATGGCGCCCCCGAAGCCGAATGGATCGAGAACGGGAAGCTGCCGGACCTCCTGAACCAATACAACAAGCGCAACCCGGGGAAGCGGCAGACCCTCGACGGCTACATCAATTACTGGGTGCTGCGGCCCTTCATCATCGCGAAGGGCAACAAGCGCGGAAAAATCGAGATGCACGCCGTGGTGTCACCGAAGAACATCTCGCACCGTCGCGCCGCCGAACTCTCGGGTGGCTCCGTGTTGAACATCGAGAGCGACTTCTCCACGCCACTCGCCGCGCTTGGCGATCGGATCGCCGACACCGTGGCCGTCGCCCTCGAGCCCGTCCAAGGTAATGCGACCCTCTACAAAAAGAGCCTTCGCGTGCTGGTCGACGGCCGGGAAGTACCAGCGGACCCGCAGAACGGCTACATCTACGACGAACTCACGCACAGCATCCGCTTCCAAGGCGACGCGAAGAAGCAGGCGTTCCTCGCGAAGATCGACATCAGCTACGAAGAGCACATGTGAGGCGGGGGATTTCCGAAGTCCGAGTGCCGGATGGTGAATGGTGAAGAGTGAAATGAAGAGCAGCCGAATCTGGTTCCTGCGCCGCCTGCGCCCGTTTTCGGCCGTCTTGATTTCCCCTCATTCGTGATTGTTTCCTTTGGCGCAAGCGGGGCTTGAGGCTTGAAGCGTTGCGGCCGGGCCGCGCACTTCCACGAGGATTCTGAACAGGAAGATCGGGGAGTTCGGGAAGCAACGGGATCGACATCTTCCCGCTCTCCCCGGCCTTCCTGTTCAATATGGGTCGGGTATCCCTTGATGGCGTCGTCGCCGCGCTCTGCTTTCTTGCGGCCTATTCGGCCGCGAGGGGAACGAGGTCGGCCACCGGCACCTTCACGACACCTTTGGCGGTTTCGATTTCGATCACGTGACGAACTTCGCCCTTTTCGCCGTCCGCCCGGTATTCGCCGACCACGGTGTCGCGGCTCGGACTCTTGCCGTGATATTCAACCCGCGTGACGGTTCCGGCCGCCTTGGTGGTCGCGGCGCCGAACGGGCCGGGCGGAATTTTAACGCTCGTGCGCACCACGTCGGCATCATCGAGCGGCGCATCCTCCTGCTTCACGTCGAACCGGCCAACGGGCTGGCCACTGCCAAGGTGGATGCCTTTCGCATCGATGGCGGCGATGTCGGAACCGTTGATGACGGTGTAGGACGCCCAATACACGGTCTTGCTCGGGTCCTGCTCTGACTGCGTTTCCCGCTCATCGGCCTTGAGCACGATCGTGCCGTGGATCTTGCCCTCGTGGACTGCCCCCGACTTGTCCTTGATCGTGGCGGCCACGGCGCTGAGCGAGAAGAGGAGGAAGGCGGCGAGCCCGCCGCGGACGGTACGGTTGGAATTCATGGAGAGGCTGGTTTTGAAAATGAGGGTGTCGGGGGCCAAGTAGGGGAAAAGCCGCCGGCACGTCGATGTGATTCCAGACGTGACCCGCCCGGCGTGCCGGGCAATTTGGAAACATCTTTCCATGCTCCCAATCCGCGTGCGTTCACTGTGTTTCCTTTTGTGCGGCGCCATGCTCCTGGCCGCGCGCGTCAGCGCGGCGGATTCTGGTTGGCGCGGCGCGGCGGCCAGCGTGGCCGTCACGCCGGAAAAGCCGGCCTGGATGGCGGGGTTTGGCTTCCGCAACCGGCCGTCCGACAGCAAGGGGCAGGACCTTTACGCCAAGGCGCTCGCGCTCGATGACGGTGCCGGGCACCGGCTGGTCGTGGTCACGATGGACCTCATCGGCATGCCGCGGACCCTGCGCAAGAACCTCGAGCGTCGGGCTGCGGCGGCGTGGCAGCTGCCGCCGCAATTTCTCCTCCTCAACGCCTCGCACACGCACAGCGGACCGGAGTACTCGGTGGGAGGCGTGCCGTCCGATGACATGGTGTTGAAGGATCCGGCGGCCGGCGAAGCCTACGGCGCCCAGCTCGAGGAAAAGCTGTTTCAACTGATCGGATCGGTGCTCGGGAAACTGGAACCGGTCACGCTCACTTACAGCCATGCTCGCGCCGGCTTCGCGATGAATCGCCGTTTCCCCACGCCGACGGGTTTCAAGAACAGTCCGAACCCCGAGGGCGTCGTGGATCACGATGTGCCCGTGCTGCGAATGGCCGGCACGGACGGGAAGACCCGCGCGGTGCTGTTCGGCTATGCCTGCCACAACACGACGCTGAATCTCTACCAGCTGAGCGGCGACTATGCCGGCTATGCCCAAGAGTATCTCGAGGCGGCCAATCCCGGAGCCGTGGCGCTCTTCCTCAATGGCTGCAGCGGCGACCAGAATCCCTATCCGCGAGGAACGGTTGAACTCGCCCGGATCCACGGCCGAACGCTGGCGACGTCCGTCGAATCCGCGCTCGGCGCCAATCCCCGGTCGCTCGTCGAACCGCTCGCCGCAGCCCTCGCTGAGATCGCGCTTCCTTACGCGCCGACTCCTTCGCGCGAGGAATTGCAGCAGGCTCTCGCCGCGCCGGAGCGCGATCAGAAGGAGCGGGCCACGAAGTTGCTCGGGCAAATGGCTCTTACCGGCCGGCTGCCGGCCGATTATCCGTATCCCATCCAGGTGATTCGCTTTGGCACTCAGATCACGCTCGTGGCGCTCGGCGGCGAGGTCGTCGTGGATTACGCGCTGCGCCTGAAGAAGGAGCTCTCCAGCTCCCTGGTCTGGGTGGCGTCCTACTCCAACGACATCATGGAATACATCCCGAGCCGCCGCGTTTGGGAGGAAGGCGGATACGAGGGTCGCGATTCGATCCTGTCCGGCCCGCTGCATCCGGGCCCCTGGGCCGCCAACGTGGAGGAACTGATTGTGGCCAAGGTACACGACCTCGACCGCGCGCTCCGGCCGGCCCAATTATTGAGGCCCGCGCAATAGACTGACGTCTTGGTCAGGCCAGACCTCCCGCTGCTCACGCCGCGGGCCACGACTGAAATGCGGCCCTGCCCGTGAGGGCAGGGATGCAAAACGTGCTGTCAGTCCAACCGACGAGCTTCACCAAGCCGCCGGAAGTCGGGGCGGCTTATTCGAGCGCGAACGTGACGATCACATCGCCCGCGGGAATCGACACGAGTTGTTTGCCGGCGGCCAGGTAGCTGATCGCGGTGCCGTACACCGGACCGTTGCTGGCAAAGGTCCACAGCCGCTCTCCGGTCGTCGCGTTCAGTGCAAAGATCACGCCTTCAAGGGTGCCGCCGAAGACCAGGTTGCCGGCCGTGCTCATCAGGCCACCCCATGGCGGGGAGATGACCTTGTGCTCCCACTTGATCGCCCCGGTGCCCGGGTCGATCGCGATCGCCTTGCCCCAGCTCTCCTCGGGCGCGAAGCGCGGGGCGCGGCCGCGATTGAAGGCACCGGCTCCCGTTCGGTTGGCGACGGTGGCGGGCTCGGTGGTCGGGTGTTGGACTTCGTTCTTCGTGAACACGCGGCGTTCTTCGCGCGCGAACACGTAGAGGTATTTCGTCAGCGGGCTGTAGCTGTGGGACATCCAGTTGGCGCCACCGTCAATGCCAGGCCACACCTTGTCCGTGCCCTCGGGTGTCGGATCCATGCCGGGCACGATCTTCGGGCGGCCGTTGTACTCGAGGTCGAAGCCGGCGTTCCACGTCTGCTTCACGAACGCCGTCGCCGACAGAAACTTTCCGTTCGTGCGGTCGAGGAGGTAGAAGAATCCGTTCCGGTTCGGCCACGCGATGGTCTTGCGCATGTGGCCTTCGAACTCCGTGTCGATTAGCACCGGGTTCTGCGTCGAGTCCCAGTCGTGGAGGTCATGCGGCGTGAACTGATAATGCCACTTCAACTTTCCCGTGTCGGCATCGAGCGCCAGCACCGAGCACGAGTAGAGGTTGTCGCCGGCGCGGAAGTCGCCGTTGTAATCGGGCCACGGGTTGCTCGTCCCCCAGTAGAGCGTGTTGGTTTCGGGATCGTAGGAGCCCGTGTTCCAGGTGGAGGCCCCGCCGGTCTTCCACGAATCGCCGGCCCAGGTGCCGAAGTTGGCCTCGCCGGGCTGCGGGATGGTGTTGAAGCGCCACAGGCGCTCGCCGGTCTTCGTATCGTAGGCGTCGAGGAAGCCGCTGACGCCCCGCTCGCCGCCCGCCATGCCGACGATCACCTTGTCCTTCACCACCAGCGGTGCGCCGGTCGCGGCGTAGCCACCGGCGGCGGTGTGATCGTACATCTCCGTCTTCCACAACTCGCGGCCGGACTTCGCGTCGATCGCGATCACGTGCATGTCGAGCGTGTTCATGAACAGCGTCGTGCCGAGAATCGCCAGGCCGCGGTTCACCTTGCCGCAGCAGTTGAAGGTGCGCTCGGGATTGCGGTATTCGTACATCCAGAGCTGCCGGCCGGTGAGCGCATCGAGCGCGTAGATCGCGTTCTCGGGCCGCGTCAGGTACATGACGCCGTCAACCACGAGCGGCGTCGTCTCGAACTTCTCCAGGTGACGACCCTGGAACATCCATTTCACCCGCAGATTCTTCACGTTCTGCGTCGTGATTTGATTCAACCGGCTGAACCGCCACCCGCTGTAGGTGTTGGAGTACATCAGCCAGTTGCCGGGCTCCTGATCGGCCTGCAGCAGCCGCTCGTAGGTGATCGGCAGACCTTGGGCGCTCAGGGATTGCGTCGCCAGCGTCGCCAACAAGGCCGCGAGGGCCCAAGCCGGGTTTCGTTTCGTACTCATGTTCTAGAGGGGGGGTTGGGGAATGAAATTATTTCTCACGCCGGGGCGTCGAGACGTGCGGGGTAACGGGGGAGGCCGCGACCTGCCTCGGATCACGCGTGGATTCGCGCGGTGATCACTGGGCGCCCTTGAGCGAGTTCAAGTAGGCGACGACGTCGGTGAAATCCTTCGGATCCAGCGCCGCGTACGACGGCATCAGCGCCGGCTTGTCGTAGCGAATCTCCCTCACGTTCTCCATCAGGAAGAATCGGAAGTTGTCGCCCGGGTCGCGCAGTTGGATCGAGAGGTCGTCGCGATTGAGCCGGATGCCGGTCACGGTTGCGCCGGACTTCAACACGACTTCCACGGCGCGGTAGGCGATCGGGATCTCGGCCTCAGGCTTGGCCAGCGACTCCGCGAGAAACTTCAATCCGCGACGGCGGCCGACATCCGTCAGATCGGGTCCGAGCGTGCCACCCTCCTTGGACACCGAGTGGCACACGACGCAGCCCATCGTTTGAAACACGCGCCGGCCCGCGACCGGGTCGCCCGGCGCCTTCTCGCGCAGGCCCTGCGATCCGAGTCGTTTCACGAATGCGACCAGCTTCCACACCTCGTCATCCGTCACGCGCACCGGCGCCATGTCGGTGCCCGGAATGCCGAAGCGAATCGACGCATACAACTCCGGGTCCCGGCCGCCGCGCCGGTAAAGACCGACGGTGAGATCCGCGCCGCGACCACCTTCGCCGTTCGCCCCGTGGCAAACCGCGCAGTGCGTTTGGAAGAGCGCCGAGCCCTGCTGGACGTCGGCCTCGGACGAAAACGGATTCGTCGCGGCTATCGCAGCGACGGGTGCGGCGCCGCCGGCGAGGGCGGCGTTCTGCGGCGTCTGCGCGCGCAGAGCGGGGGTAAGCAGGGCGACGGAGCAACAGATCCAAAGATAGAGGGGCATGGACGTTCCTTTCGGGGATCAGAAAGCAGCGCCATCAACGGCCTCGAAATACCCTCCTGTCAATCCGCCGTGAAGGGCCGGGACCGGGTCCTGGCGTTATGACGCGGGATGGCAGCGTCCCTGGGGCCGGGAGATGGTGTCACGATAATCTCGGACCTGACCCTCGCCCAACCGTCGAGAGGGTCGCGGGTGCTCAGACCGCGGCTACTTGTGGCGGAATAAATCGCTTTGGATCAGCGCGTCGATGATCGACCTGACGCCATAGTCACTCGGCTGGGCCGCGTTTAGAATCTGCTCGATGGCTGCGCGATCGCTGAAATGAACCCGCGCGCCGGTGGCGAAGATCGACAGCTGCCGCGCCAGATTGCGGGCGAGCTGCCTTTCGTCCGTCAGCAGCAGCCGCTTGAAGTCGCGCACGTCCCGGAAACGGCGGCCATCCGGAAGCTGGCCGCTCGAGTCGACGGGCAGGGCCAGACTGAAGGAGTACGGCCAGCCGTTGCGGCCAAAGCCCGTTTCGGCCACCCCGTTGACGGCGTTCGCCCGATAGCGCTCCCGCCATCCGCCCATCACATCGAAGCTTTCCAAGGCGAAGCCTGGCGGGTCGATCTGGCGGTGGCACACGGCGCAACTCTCGTCGGCGCGGTGCTTGTCGAGTTGCTGCCGGATCGTAATTGTTCCGCGGATATCGGGTTCGACCGCCGGCACACTCGCAGGTGGCGGCGGCAGGTCTTGGCCCATGATCCGCTCCGTCATCCAGCGGCCGCGCACCACCGGTGAACTCGTCGTGCCGTTGGCCGTGACCTTCAGAACGCTGGCCTGGGTGAGAAACCCGCCGCGGACACTGTCCTTGGGCAGGGCGACTTTCCTCATCGCCACGCCCTCGACGCCGGGAATCCCGTAATGCGCCGCCAGCCGCGCGTTGAGAAAAGTGAAATCCGAGTCGACGACGTGCCGGGACGGCAGGTTGCGCTGAAGCAATTCGGCGAACGTGAGCCGGCTTTCAGCGACGGCGGCCTCGGCGAGCGATTCGTCGAGATAGTAATCGTTGTAGAGCGTGTGGGAGGGCGTCGTGTCCTCCATTTTCCGGAGGTCGAGCCAGTAATCGAGGAACGCGGCGACGAAACGCTCCGACCGGGGATCGGCCAGCAGTCGCGCCGCTTCGGCGGCGAGGACATCGGATCGCTGCAGTTCACCCCGGTCCGCCCGCGCGCGCAGGGCCGCGTCCGGGACGGAGTTCCAGAGGAAGAGCGCGAGGCGCGAGGCGAGGGCCTGGTCATCGAGCCGCCCGGGTTCCTCGCGGACGAAGACGAACTCGGGCGACGCCAGCACCGCGGTGTAGGTCGCCAGCATCGCGTCGGCGAAACCGCGCCCACCGTCGAACAGCTGCCGGTACAGGGTCAGGAATCGCTCCACTTCCGTTTCCTCCACCCGCCGGCGATAGGCCTTGGCCATGAAATTGCGCAGGAGGCGGTCGGCATCACGGGGCGCGTCGTCCGGAATCACCGCGACCTTGATCTCCTTCGTCCGGGCGCGCTGGCGACCGTTGCGGTCCGGGGCTTCCCGCTCCGCCGCGACCTCGACGAGGACTCCCGGTTCGCCCGTGGCGGCCCGCCTCAAGGGCAGATTGCCGAACAGCAGCCGGTATCCCGCACCGCTGGATTCATCATAGAGCGGGCCTTCCACCTCCATCCAGCGGAACGCGACGCCGGGAATGCCATCCCGTTGGGCCAGGGGATTGGTGAATCCGCCCTGATATCCCGTCGGCCGGGAGCGATAGAACCGCGCGGAGTCTGTCACCAGATTCTCGTTCGTGATCAGCCAGACGTCGCCGGCTTCCTGCACCGACGGTTCCGGGGTGAGGTCGAATTCGCCAATCCGGCGGTTCATCGTGCCGCCTTCGGCGTAGACGGTGATCGGCTCATTCCGGCGGCCGGGAAAGACGGTGTCGTAATCGGGTTTGAACCAGAAGCGCGGACCCGGCCGGCCAACCTCATCGCGCCCGTTGGCAAAGATTTGATGATGGCCGCCGCCGCCGACCCACAGCGTGTAGCCGCTGAATCGGACGCGGTACCGTCCGGAAACTGGCGCGGCGAAGCTGTTCCAGTTGGAGGCGAAACCCGTGACGTAGTTGCTGTGGGTCCAACCGACGGCCTCGAGTTCGCGCGTTTGCGGATCGGAATCGCCCACCGTGAACGGCGCCCGTTTCTGCCGGATCAAAGGCTGGGGCGTGAGGCCGAGGACCGGAAATTTGAGCCGGTCCGGAACCCCGTTGAAGACGGCCGGGAAAAAACGGTGCGTCATCGAAGTATCCTGGCGCGCATAATAACGCGTGACCGTGGTCGGTGGCCGGACGAGTTGCCCGGCGATCGACTCCCGCAACGCCTGCCCCGCGGCGCCCATGTAGCGGGCCAGGTGCACGAAGGAGACATCGAGGGCACCGCCCGCTTTGTTGAAGCGAAACGCCTCTCCATCCTCGGGCAATTGATCGCGGACCTGAATCCACGGCAGCTGCAGCAGGTCGCGCAGCGCGTTCTCGTACTCGGATCGATTGAGCCGGCGCTGGACGGCCCGGCCGCTCGCGACCAGTCGCTCCCGCTCTCCGGCTACGAGGGAGGATTCGAGCCCGGCCACGAAGCGGCCCATTTCCGCCGCCGACGGCTGGCGTTCGCCCGCTGGCGGCATCTCGCCGGCCGCGAGCTTGTCATGCACCTTCACCCAGATTTCGGAGTTCTCCGGCCTGGCGGGATCGTAGGGGAGCGTCGTCAGGTCGAGGCCGCCCTCGCGATCGACGTCGTTGTGGCAGGCCGAACAATGCCGGTCGGTGAAGGCGAGGACCTCGTCGCTGTCCACTGCGGGCGCGGCTGCCCGGGCCGGCCAGGCGAGGGCCACCACGAGAGCTGCCAGGAACACCACGCGAGTCGCAGTTGGCGACGGCAGCGGGGTTGGGAAAGGAGGTTGGTGCATCAGTCGGCGCACGGCAGGGAAACCAAAACCAATCAGCCTGCCTCGTCTCGGAAAATTCAGGGCGAAAGCACCGCGGCTCAAGTTGCAAAAGCCCATCGCACAACTCCCGCACGCAGGCTTGCAGCGCCCCAAGCTTGCGTGTGCAGTTTCGCGCGCTCCGGATCGGACCCCCGACCCTGGCGTCCCCTGTCGGAAGAGAAGTGCAACCTCAGGTCCCAGTTTGACTGCCCAACCCTCCATGTCCTCCCCCTCGACCCCTCCTCGCCCCGGCGTCTCCACGTCGCGAACGTCCCGTCTCCTCCGCCCCGCTGCGTTTGGCCTGCTCGCGCTGGCCGCCGCGACGACGGCGCTGGCGCAGATGAGAACCAACGTGCCTTACGAGCGGATTCTCAACTCCCAGAGCGACGCGGGCAACTGGCTCACCTACGGCGGCAATTATTCCGCCCAGCGGTATTCGACCCTGACCGAGATCACGCCCGCCAATGTTGGCAATCTAAAGGCGATTTGGGCCTACCAGCAGGCCGAGACGGTCAAGTGGGAGGTCACGCCGATCGTGGTCGACGGCGTCATGTATATCAGCGAACGCCCGACGATCGTCACCGCGCTCGACGCCAAGACGGGCCGCCCGCTCTGGACCTATCGTCGTCCCGCCCTGCCCGCTGACGTTCCGATCTGCTGCGGCACGAACAACCGCGGTATCGCCGTTCTCGGCGATGCGATTTATCTGAACACCTTCGACGCGCACCTCGTCTGCATCGATGCCAACACCGGTCAGGAACGTTGGGACAAGGTCGTGATCGATTACCACCTCGGCTACTCCATGACCGGAGCGCCGCTGGCGGTGAAGGACAAGATTGTCGTCGGCGTGGCCGGCGGAGAATTCGGCATTCGTGGTTTCGTCGAAGCCTTTGACGCCAAGACCGGCGCGAGCGCCTGGCGGTTCTACACCATCCCGGGCAAGGGCGAACCCGGCAACGAGACGTGGGGCCCGGGCGATAGCTGGAAGTCCGGTGGTTCCTCCACCTGGGTGACCGGCACCTTCGATCCGGCCTTGAACACGATTTACTGGGGCACCGGCAATCCAGGTCCGGATTACAACGGTGACGATCGCCCGGGCGACAACCTCTATTCGAACTCCGTCGTCGCGATCGATCCCGATACGGGCAAGTTGAAGTGGCACTTCCAGTTCACGCCCCATGACGTGCATGACTGGGATTCCTGTCAGGTGCCGGTGCTGTTCGATCGCGTGATCGACGGCCAGCCGCGTAAGCTGATTTCGTTCACCAACCGCAACGGGTTCTACTTCGCGGTCGATCGCACCAACGGCAAGTTCGTCGCCGGCGGTTCGTACGCCAAGCAGACTTGGGCCAAGGGCCTCGATGACTCCGGCCGTCCGATCGTGCTCCCGAACACCGAGCCCACACCCGAAGGCAATCTGGTTTACCCGGGCTTGGGCGGAAATTCAAACTGGGCGGCTCCCGCCTACAATCCGCTCACTGGCATGGTCTATGTGAACACGGGCACCGACTTCGGCCAGGTCTACACCAAGACTCCCTGGCCCTACGTGGTCGGTGAACACTTCGAGAATGGCGGCGGCCGCAACCTCCTCGGCGAACATCCCGTCGGCATGCTGAAGGCGATGGACGCCGCGACGGGAAAGACGATCTGGGACTTCAAGATGAGAAATAAGTCGGGCTCGAACGTCATGACGACGGTGACGGGCCTCGTGTTCAGCGGCACCGCGGAAGGCGACTTCTACGCGCTCGACGCCCGCACCGGCAAATTGCTCTGGAGCTACTCCGGCGGTCTCCGCATTGGCGGCGGACCGATCACGTTCCTCGTCGAAGGCAAGCAACGGGTGGCCGTTCCGATCGGCAGCTCCCTCTATGTCTTCGGGCTCTAATTCCTCCACCTTGAAATTTCACGTAATCATGCACGCTTTTATTTCACCCCGTTTCCTCGGCGCCCTGCTCATGCTCGCGCCGATCTCGCTGCTTGCCCAGGACCACGCCGATCCGGCCGCTGAAAAAGCTGCCGCCGAAAAGGCGGCCACTGCGCCCGATGCCGCCCAAAGAAAAGGGCCGGGTCGCGGCAAAGGTGGGGCCGGAGGTGGTGCCGGCGCCGCTGGTGGCGCTGCTGCCCCGGCGGGCCGTGGCGGTCGCGGGCTGAGTGCCGCTGACCTTGCCACTGACCTTGAGAAGATCATCGCGAACCCCGCGGAGCTGGCCAAGGGCCAGCTCATCTTCCAGACGCAGTGCGTCACCTGTCACGGTCCCAAGGGCGAAGGCGAACGCGGGCCCACGCTCGCCCAGCCGAACCTACCCCGCGCCTCCGACAATCAGACCCTGATGCAGATTGTCTCCCGTGGCATCCCCGGCACCGAGATGGTCGGTGGGCGTCTCCGGCCGGGCGAAGCCCCGCTGCTGGCCGCCTATGTGCGTTCTCTCGGACGGATGCCGATCGAAAAGGTCCCCGGCGATCCCGCCAAGGGAGCCGAACTGTTCAAGACCAAGGGCGCCTGCCTGACCTGCCACACGACCGAAGGGCAGGGTTCGTCCGGCATCGCCCCGGATTTGACCGACGTCGGCGCGCGCCGGAGCCCCGCCTTCCTCCGTCGGAGCCTCGTGGATCCCGGCGCGGACGTTCCGTTGACGTTCCAGCCGACCCGCACGGACATCAGCATGCCGACCAACTTCTCGTTCATTCGCGTGAAGACCAAGGACGGCAAGGATCTCGGTGGCGTCCGGGTCAACGAGAGCACGTTCTCGGTTCAGTTTCGCGACATGACCGGTGCCCTCTGGTCGTTCTACAAGTCGGAACTCGCCGAGTTTGAAGAGGGCAAGGGTTCACCGATGCCGGCCTATGGCGCCGTCTTCTCGCCGGGCGAGCTGGACGACGTGATTGCCTATCTGGTCTCCCTTCGCGGGAAGAAGCAGTAACAGAGTCGGTGAGGCCGGACGGAGAGTTCGGCCTCACCGGTTTGTCCTCGTGGCACGGGTCTCCTGACCCGTGGGCCGCATATTGCATCCCGTCCCGCTTTCACGGGTCGGGAGACCCGTGCCACTCAGAGAGCGGCGACTTCATTGGATAGCGCGGCCCGGTCTGGGTAGCCCTGCCCGTGAGGGCAGGGACCTCTTCATTGCTCTGCGTGCTGCTCTCCCGCCGCTCACGCCGCCGGCGACCAAGCGCTTGGCGATCGAGGGCGGATCGCTCCGTGCATTCTGTGCACTCCGTGGTTAAGAAATCCGGGCTCTAACCACCGAATGAACCGAATGGATCCGCTGCACTGTAACAGGAGCAACGAGAAGGAGGGTAAATGAGGTTGGGGGCAGATTCCTAGCTTCCTGGATTCAGGCTTGGTCATCCACACCTGGATTCCGAAGTTAAACGGATGGGCGTGGCCCTGTCCGTGAGGACAGGGACTCCTTGATCGTTTCGCCGAAAGCCGTCCCGCTGCTCACGCAGCGGGCTACGAAGGCAACTGCGGAGTCTGAGCACACGTGAGTCTCCCTCGAGCGCATGGAATCTTCGCTGCGCTCAGAATGACAGGACGGGATCGCGATTGAGTTACGGCTGCGCTGTCTTCGCGGCGAACACAGCCGGTCCACCGAACCCGCCAAAAGAAAACGGTCGCGGCACCCGAGGGCACCGCGACCGTTGAAGTCGCTCAAACTAAGAAGAACCGAAGCTTAGAAGTTGAACTTCGCCGTCAGCATGTAGCTGCGGGGAGCCTGGAAGTTGTAGGCTCCGGGGATGCTCATAACACTGACATTCGAGATGTCGTTGTCACGCGGCGCGAGGTTCAGGCTGTTGGCGGTCGAGTTGTTCGTCGAGCTGTTCTCGAGGACGGGACGGCTGAGATCGAACAGGTTGTCGATCGCCAGATCGAACTGCACCGTCTTCGGGGAATACCGCGAGTAACGGCTGCCGCTCTCCTTGAACTTGTAGGTGTAGGAGAACGTGGCTGCGGCCTTCGTGTAACCGCCGCCCCAGATGTAATTCGTCGCACTGCGGTCCGGAGCCGCGATGGCCACATTCGGATTGCTGGGATCCGGGATGGTGTCACCCGTCCGGGCACCGAGCACCTGACGACCACGATAGTTCAGCGCGATACCGGCGCGCAGGCCGTTGACGAAGCCCTGCGTGAAGCGGTAGTCGGTGGCGAGGTTGGCCGTGAGCTGCGGACCACCCTGATTCGCACCACTTTGACGTGAGGCGGTCTTGGAGGTCTCGATGATGCTCGGAACCGTGCTGTTGACCCACGTATTCCACGCATCGGCCGAGGCCTGGACACGCGTCACGTTGATCTTGGCCGGATCGTTGAACGCCGGATTGATGGAGGCCTGATTGCTCGCGGGATCGATGAGGATGCCACCGTCCGCCAGAATCTGACGGAGCAGCGGATCCTTATCCTTAATCCAGCCCGGGACTTCCGGCATGACATCCTTCTGCATGGCCTTGTTCGTGCCGACGTTGACGATCATGCGCCAGTTGCGGGTCAGGTTCGCCGTCATTTCGGCTTCGTAACCGCTGGTCTCACCGGTGAGGGTGGAGAACACGTTCAGGCCGGGGAAACGGCCGAGACCGCGGACGTTACGACCACCTTCGCTCAGGTCGCCGATGACCGGCGTGTCTGAGATCGAGTTTACATTCGTGCGCAGGCCGCCCGGCGTGTTGAACGCCTGGCCCTTTTGGAAGGCCTTGTACCATCCCAAGGAAACGTTCATCTTGCCGTTCGGCAGGTTGAATCGGATGCCAGCGTCGTAGCTCCGCGAGGACGTCGGGGGAATGAGCTGCTGATTGACGTCCTGATTGCCGGCGTTCAGGTCAAACGTCGTACTGTCGTTGGCGTAGACGCCGAACCAGTTGGTCAGGTTGACCACGGCGCCGAACGTACGGGTATTCACGCCGTTCGTGATGTCCGGCGGGCTGTAGTCGTCCTGGAACCGGTCATTCGCATACTGGGGCGCGGGAACCGCGACACCGTTGACGATGTTACGCGGACGGGTGTTGGCCGGGATGTCGCTGGAGGCGGTGGGAACGCCAGCCGCGTTTTTCAACCGGTAAGCCAGATTCCAGTAATCCTTCGGGGCGGACGGACGCATGCCGTTGCCGAAACCATTCCAACCGGCCGGCTCGTCGTAGGACTGACGGAAGAGCTCGTCGTGGAGGAGGGTGACGTCACGGCGGAACGCGCCGATCAGCACGAGGTGGTTCTTGAACAGGTTCAAGTTGGCCACGGCCTGAACGAACTTGTAGTGCTTCGAGAGGTTATCCGTGCTGCCCGGGCGATTCGGCTGGATGTACCATTTGGGCGTCATCGTCGCCTTGGTGCCGATCAGCGGATTAGAGATCGTCATCGGCTGCTGCTCCGGGTGCTTGCTCGGCACCTTGCCACGGAGGCGGGTGTACTGACGGGTGTAGACCGACTGGAGGTTCAAGTCCGGAGCTTCGAAATAGCTGCGGATGTCCTGGCCGGGGGCCACACCATCATAGAGGGGGAGCTCGAAGAAGTACTGACGGTTCTTGAGGTCGAGGTTCTGGATGCCGGCCATGACACCGGTCTGCAGCTTGCCCCAGCGCGTGTCTTTGACGTACGCGATCTGGAGGTTGGTGTTGTGATAGCCCGGATCCTTTTCGAACGAGAAGGGCGAGTTTTCCGAATAGGCCTCGAGGAAGTACGGGTTCGGCGTGCCGTCCGGCTTGATGCGGTTGATGTCGACCTGCATGTTGTACATGCCGCCGGCGGCCGGATATTCGGTCCAGCGGTCAACCTGATTGCGGTCACCCGACCACTCGATGAAGAGGCCGTCGAAGGGACGGTAGGTCAGATAGACGCTGTAATCCCGCGCGCGCTCCCAGCCGCTCGGGTACTTGTAGTCGACATCCCAGAGCGGGGTGCCGGTGCGGCCGAGGAGAACGAAGTTCGGGGCGCCAGCGCGGACGGACGCATAGCGATCCGGATGGTCCCAGGCTTCGGTCATCGCGATACCGCCGATGTTAACACCCACGCTGCGAATCGGCTTTCCGTTCAGCCAGTTGGTCAGCGTCGGGTTGGAGTTATGTGCCGCACCCCTGGTCACGAACCAGTTCTGCATGTTGTAGGCGGCGCGAGGATTGTCGGCGTCGACCACATAACGCTGCACCTGGCGAACCACACCGGCGCGGGCCATCTGAGCGTTGGTGATCGCGGCATTCGGGCCGGATGGCATGAACACGCCATCCCACGCGGACGTGTTGTCCTTCGCGCGGTTGGTGCCCGTGTTCTTGTCGGTCGTGCGGAATTCATAAGCCGCCCGGAGGGTCAGCTTGGAGTTGATTTCCCACGTAGCGGCAAAGTCGATGCCCTTGCGGCGTTCCCACTCGCGCTCTTTCCAAGTCTTTCCGTCCGACCAGAGGAGGTTCGTGCGAATCGCGATCTTCTCGTTGATCGGCTGATTGAGGTCGACCGTCATGCGGTAGCGCTCCCAGCTGCCGACCTGCGTGCGCACTTCACGAATCGTCTTCGTGGTGAGCGCCTGCTTCGAAACCGTGTTCTGCGTACCTGCGGCGCCGCCGGCGCCGAAGAGCGAGGCGTTGGCGCCGCGCGCGAAGTCGATGCGGTCGACGTTATATGTGTCGGACGCGATCGAGTAGGGGAAGAAGTTGCGGGTCGGGGTATTCGCGAGCTGGCCGCGGATACGAACCTGCACCGTGGTGTTACCCGCGGTGCCCTGCAGGCCGTCGTTCACGTACTGGTTGGAATTGACGGAGAAATCCGCCGCTTTGCCCGCGTCCGTGATGTTGAACGCGTCGAGGAACTCCGACGTGAGGACGGAGTAGGCCACCGGCGTATCCTTCAGTGCCGTCGCGATACGACCGCCGGCCAGGGAATTGGCGGCGACGAAACCGACGTCCGACTGGGCGCTGACGCTGAACGGATCCAGCTTGATCGCGTCACCGGCTCCGCCGGCGCTAGCCGCGGGTGCCGTTTGGGCTCCCAGGGGCGAAAGGCCGAGGCCGGCGGTAGTCGCCGCGGCCAGGGCCAGGATTGAGGCTAATGGGTATCGTTTCATCTTGGATTTCGCTAGGTTTAGGCGGAATTGCCTGCAGACAGAAAAAAAGCGGGATGAGCCGCAGGGAGTCGGGGGTCGGGTTCGATACTTTGGGGTATTGCGCTTCGTGAAGGGACTCACGTTCGCATGAACAGAATACAAAGGTAAAAAAATGCCCGAATTTCGAAGACGCAAGACTGCAATCGGGAGTTGCGTTAAACCACTAGCGAACAGCCGTATGCGTAAGATGTTTCCATCCGGACGCCGGGACTCAAAAAACGTTCAATCACGGGAAACAATCTCTGGTCGAGCACCGAGTGCCTAGCCGTCTGCTCGGCGACTTGGCTGCCGGTCAAATGGGTGCAGGCTAAGCCGCTTCCGCCGGGGGACCCGCAAGATGCCACCGGCAGGTTCCCGGCCCGAGTTTGCGTCCCAACGGGTGAGGCAGGTTACTTCTCAGATCGAAACGCTCCCCCGTCGGCCGGCCCGGTAACAATCGTCCCCTCCCCGGGGGCCTTTAATGCCACCGGCACCGCAGATCGTCCGCCACGCCGCCCCTCGCGGTGCCTCGCCTCAGGTCATCTCCAGCCCGCGCACCGTCCCGGTGGAGGTTGCGAACTTGTCCTGCTCGAGGCCCATGCGCTGCAGGATGGAGACCATGAGGTTCGCCGTCGGATAATTTCGCTCCGGCGTGGTGTCGAAGGCGAGGTGCTGCCCGTGCTTGAAGCCGCCACCGGCAAAGATGACGGGCATGTTCGTGTTCACGTGGGTGCTGGCATCGCCGAGGTTCGATCCGTAAAGGATCATCGTGCGGTCCAGCAGCGTGGTCTCGGCCTCCTTCACGGCTTTGAAGTCGCCGTAGAGCTTCCCGAGCAGCTTCATATGCATCGTGTCGAGCGCCTGCAACTGGCCGAGCTTGTCGGGGGCTTTGCCGTGGTGGGACAGGTTGTGGTAGCCATCCGTAATCTTCGTGTCGGGAATCCCCTCCAGCGTCGGCGTGTTCACGCTGTCGAGCATCAGCGTGATGGCGCGGGTGGAGTCTGACTGGAACGCAAGTCGCGCGAGGTCGTACATGACCCGCACCTTTTGCATATACTGCGCGGGGCTGGCGGGGTCGACCGGCTCTTTTGCGTCGACGACGGGCTTGGGTTTCTTCTCCCAGCCTTGCGATGCGTGCAGCCGCTGCTCGAGGTCGCGAACGCTGCTGAAATATTCATCGAGCCGGTCGCGATCCGCCGCGCCGGTCTTCCGTTGCAGCTCCTGCGCCCGCGCTCCGATGGTGTCGAGGATGCTGCGACCGATGCCGAGGCGGAGGACTTGCGCGTCCACTTCGGCCGGCGAGCCCTGCACAAAGAGCTGTTTGAAGACTTCGGACGCCTTATCCTCTGGCGGCACCGCGACGCCGGTACCGGAACACGAAAGGCTCCGGCTGCGGGTGTTGACCGCGAGGGTGATTGAGGGAAAGCGCGTGAGGGTCCCGAGGCGCTCCGCGATGAGCTGGTCGACGGAAACCGTGTTGCGGAACGAGGCGGAGCTCGGGTGCGGTGCGCCGGTCAGGAAGCAGACATCGCCGGGGTGCCCGCTATCGACACCGGCGTAGGCCATGCCGCTGAAGGCGGTGAAGTCCTGGCGGTGCTCCTGCAGCAGGGCGAGGTAAGGGGAGGGCACGTAGTCGCGGCCGGCGCCGGTCGCGAAAAAATTCGCGGGTAGCAGGCCAAGATTGTTGCAGATGGCAAAGAACCGGCGCGGCTTCGCACCGGGAGCCAGCGGCGAGTCCGCGGCCGCACTGGCGGCAAACACCGGCCGCATCGTGTCGAGAAAAGGGAGGGCGAGGGCCACGCCGGCACCGCGCAGGAAATGCCGGCGCGACATCGGCGTGCGCGTCGCAATGAAAGGACCAGGAACGGAAGGCTTTGTTTTCATGGGGCTCATTTCTGCAGGAACAGATCACTCTGAATCAGACCGTGGATGAGGCTGCGGACGCCGTAGCGCTGCGCCCCGGTGCCCTGGACAATTCGATCGACGGCCTCGCGATCGCTGAGTCGCTCGGCGGCGCCGGTGGCAAAGACGAGAATTTGGCGGGTCAGATTGCGCGCGAGTTGGGCCTCGTCCTGCAGCAACAGGCGCTTCAGATCCCGGACATCGGTGAACGCCCGGCCATCCGCCAGCTGGCCGGCGGAATCGACCGGCAGCGCGAGCCGGTAGGTGAGCGGGGCGCCGTTCTTTCCGAAGCGTCCCATCGTGTCGTACAACTCCGCTGGCGAGGAACTGCGATAGCGATCCCGCCATGCGCCCATCACGTCGAAGTTCTCAAGGGCAAAGCCGGCCGGGTCGATCTTGCGGTGGCACATCGCGCAGCTCTCGTCGGCGCGGTGCTTGTCGAGTTGCTGGCGGATCGTGACCGCGCCGCGGAGGTCCGGTTCGACCGCCGGCACCGAGGCGGGCGGGAGAGGCATCGTGAAGCCCACGATGCGTTCCATAATCCACTTCCCGCGCACGACCGGCGAAGTCGTGGTGCCGTTGGCGGTCACCTTGAGCACGCTGGCCTGCGTCATGAATCCACCGCGCGGACTCTCCTTCGGGAGGGTGACGCGCCGCATGGCCACGCCGTTCACGCCGGGGATGCCGTAGTGCCCGGCGAGGCGCTCGTTCAGGAAGGTGAAGTCCGAATCCACCAGATTCGATGCCGGCAGGTCGCCCTGAAGAAGTTCACCGAAGAACAGGCGGCTTTCGTCCACCGCCGCCTCGGTCAGGGCGTCGTCGAGATAGTAGTCGTTGTAGAGCGTCTCGGACGGCGTCGAGTCGTCCACCTTTCGCAGATCCAGCCAGTAATCGAGGAAGGCCGAGACGAACCGGCTGGCTTTTGGATCGGCGAGCAGCCGGTCGGTCTCCGCGCGGAGCACCTCGGGGCGGTGCAACTCGCCGCGAGCGGCACGCTGGCGCAGCGCTTCGTCGGGCGGCGAATTCCAGAGGAAAAGCGCGAGCCGCGTCGCGAGCGCATAGTCATCGAGCCGGCCCTTGGGCTCGTCGACGAAGACGAAATCCGGCGACGCCAGGACTGCGGTGTAGGTCGCGCGCAGCGCGCTGGCGAAACCGATGTCCGACTTCAGACATTGCTTGAACAAATCGAGGTACCGCTGCGTTTCCTTCTCCTCCACCGGACGTCGGAAGGCCCGGGGCAGAAACGCGCGCAGGAGGCGCTCGCCGTCGGCGGCGGGATTGGTGGTTTCGACTTCCACGTTCGCCGCCACGAGCGGCGCGAAGCCGCGTCCACCACCGCCGCCGCGGCGGCCGCCGGTCGCCTGGTTCACGATCTGCACCGAGATGCCCGGTGCGTCATCCGCGACCTTCTTCAACGGCAGATTGCCAAAAAGCAGTTGGTAGCCCGCGCGGGAGGTTTCGTCGTAAATCGGACCTTCGACTTCCATCCAGCGAAACGCGACCGCGGGGACGCCGTCGCGTTGGGCGAGCGGATTTGTCCACCCGCGCGTCGGCACCGGCCGGCTGCGGAAGAGCCGCGTGGAATCGGTCGTGAACGTCTGGCTGCCGTGCAGCCACACTTCACCGAGATCGTAGACGTTCGGCTCGGGCGTGAGATCGAAGGCTCCCACCCGCACGCCGGTAAGACCGCGCGAGTAGACATTCACCGGCTCGTCACGCCGCCCGGCGGAAACGTGATCGTAATTCGCGTGGTACCACTTCGTGACGTTGGAACGGGTGCGGGCGATCGCATCCATCCCGTCCCACTCGGGTCCGCGGGGGGAACCGTCGCTGCCGACCCACAGCGTGTAGCCACTGAAACGCACGCGATACCGGCCGGTCACCGGCGCGCGGAACGTTGTCCAAGCGGTCGGGAAGGCCTCGTAGTTACTCGCCACCCAGCCAACCGCCTCGAGTTCGCGGGTCGCGGGATCTCGCTCGCCCACCGTCAGCGGGGCCTTGCGGCGGATGACGTCGGGTTGAGCGCTCTGGCCGAGGACGGGGAACTTCATCCGCTCGGGGTGGCCGAGGAGCTGCTCGCTCGGATTGAAAACCGTGAGGCCCGGGGTTTCGCGGGCGTAATAGCGCGTCTTCGTCGTTTCGGGGCGCACCAACTCGAGGGCCAGAACCGCGGCGATCGCGTTCTCGGCCGCATTCATATACTGCTTCATGTGCACGAACGAGACGCCGAGAGCGTCGCTCGACTTGTTGAAGCGGCTCGCTTCGCCGTCCTCGGGCAACTTTGTCTTCACCTCGAGCCAGGGCGCCTGAAACAAATCGCGGACCGCATTCTCGTATTCGGACCGGTTCAACCGGCGCTGCCGGGAGCGGCCATCGCGCGCCACGACGGCCCGATCGGCGGTGACGAGCGAGGTCGCCAGCGTCTGCACGAAACCCGTGAGCTCCGTCCTGTCGGGCTGCTTTTTCTCCTTCGGGGGCATTTCGCCCGCCTGCACGCGGTCGTGCACCTTGACCCAGGTGAGGAAATTCGTCGGATCCGCCGGCGCGTAGTTGAGCGTCGTGAGATCGAGGCCGCCTTCCTTGTCGACGTCGTTGTGACAGCTCGAGCAATGGCGATCGGTGAAGGCGGCCAGTTCGTCGGCGGGGGCTCCTCGGAGGAGCGAAAAACAGCCGAGGACGAGGTTCGCCAGAACGATGCGGCGGATATGTCGGCGCCGCGCGGCAGAAGGGGCAGCCATGATGGGGTGAAAAAAACGTCGCGATCTTTCCGCCGAACGCAACGAAAACGGAGCGAGAGGGCGGATCGTGCGTTTTGCCATCCGTTCCCAGCCGCCGAGAATCCGGCTCCTTGCGGGTACCGGCGGAGCGAGGCAGGCACGCCGGTGGCCGGAGATTGTTTCCGGTCCGGGACATGATTCCGAACAGGCGCCGCGGCCGATGCTGCATCCGGCGTGGTTTAGCGTTGAGCCGCCGCCGCCGTCCAAGGAGCCTGCGGTTGGTAAGGTATTCCCCACCCCAATGCGGACAATCCGCCTACAACTATGATGCGCGGTGACGCCCGTCAGCACAGGCAACCTGGTTCGGACTTGATCGAGCCCGGAAGCGGCGATCAACGAAGCGAGCCGACGGCGCCGGCCGTCGGACTCGGGGCGAGGCTGTGGAAAAATTGCGCGGCATTCTTCTCCGGCGGAGGTGCTTCCAACCTCTGGCCCCGGTGGTTGTTCCTGCGCGCCGTCGGTCTCGTCTATGTGCTCGTTTTCGCCGGAATCGCCGTGGAAGGAGAGGCCATCCTCGGACCGTCCGGCCTCGCCCCCGCGAAGTCGCTGTTTCGTACGCTGTCATCCTATTCCACCGTCGAAGCGTTCTTCCGGGCGCCGACCCTGCTCTGGGTGGATGCCAGCGCGGGGACCATCACCGCGCTGACTTGGATCGGGCTCGCGGCTGCTCTCGCGCTCGTCCTCAACCTGTGGCCGCGGCTCGCGCTGTCGGTATGCTGGCTGGTGTTCCTTTCGTTTGTCGCGGCCTGGGGTGAGTACACACCCGCACAACTCGACAGCCTGATGCTGGAGGTGGCGCTGCTCTGCATTCCGTACGCGCCCGCCGGCTTGCGCCCCGGACTGGGGGCGAGTTCTCCGCCGCGGCCGATCATGATGTTCATGATGCGGTGGATGCTTTTCCGGATCATGTTCGGATCCGGCGTGGTGAAGATCGCCTCGGACGATCCGCATTGGCGCGATCTCACGGCGATGGACGTGATGTACGAGACGAGTCCGTCTGCGACCGCGATCGGCTACTGGGTTCATCAGCTCCCGCACGCGTATCACCTCTTCGAAGTCGCCGTCACTTTTGCCGCCGAAATCATCGCTCCGCTCGCGGCGGTCTTCTGCGGTCCGTGGGGACGGTGGCGTGCGCTCGTGGTCTGGGTGGTGTTCCAACTCGGCATCCTGCTGAGCTGCAATTTTGGCTGGCTGAATGTGGCCGCGATTGGCTTCGGACTGCTCCTGCTGGACGATCAGATGATCGCGGCGACGGCCAGCCGGTGGCGCTGGCGAAGGCTTGGTGCGGTGCTGGCGACTCCCGCGCCCGGCGCGGTTCCGGCGGTGGCGGGCGGTCCGTGGGCGCGGTATGGTCTGCGGGCGGCCTGCGGCGTGCACTTCGCAATTACGGTGTACTATTTTGTGCTGAACGCCGGCGTGCCGGAGTCGGTCGTGCCGGAGGGCGTCGCGGCGACGATGAAGCAGATTGCCTCGTTCCGCAGCGCGAATGGTTACTACCTCTACGTCAATTTCCATCCCGCGCACTTCATGGTGGAGTTCGAGGGCTCGAACGATCGAGGGAAGACCTGGCGCAGCTATCGCTACCGGCACCTCGCGCAGGCCGTGGACGAGGCCCCTGATTTCACCGCGCCGTGGTTTCCGCGTTACGAGAATACCGTCTTCATGGAAAGTGGCCGCGCGGGGAAAATGTCGGTCATCCCCGCCACCGCGCAGAAGCTCCTGCTCCGCAATCCCGACGTCATGGCGCTGTTCGACGGCGATCCGTTCAAGGACCGCCCACCCAATGTGATCAGGATGCGGCGCTACCGGTTTACGATGACCGACATTTCGACGCTGCGCCGGACCGGTCACTACTGGAAAAAGGAGTTTGCCGGCGATTACCTTCCGGCGATCTGTCTGCTCGAAAATGGACAGACCGCCCAGTTCGATCTCGCCGATGCGGAGACGGAATTGAAGGCCGGGAACTACCGGCTCGCCCGGGCGATCTTCGAAACCCAGTTCCAGCTGGGGAATCTGGATGCGGGCTACCGGCTGGCCGAGGTCTACGCGCAGGGCCTGGGCGGACCCCCGGAACCGGCGAGGGCGTTCGCGCTGCTCTCCGATCTGGCAACCCGGGGCGAAACCACCGCGAGCTACAATCTCGGCCTCTGTTACGAGTTCGGGGTCGGTGTGGCCGTCGACTATGCCCGGGCTGCCGAGGCTTACCGCCGCGCCGCTGCTGACGGCAGTCTTCCGGCCATGGTGGCAGTGGGATCGCTGGCGGCGCGGGATCTTCTGACCCCGCGGAACGACGTGGAAGGCCTCGCGTGGCTGCTGACGGCGGCGAAACTTGCGACGGGCGACGGTGCGGTGGCCAGCCGGGTTCGCGAGCAGCAGGCGGATCCGGCGAAGCGCCTCATGGGACGGATGTCGGCCGCCGACATCACCCGGGCGCAGGCGCTGGCCGCGAGCCGGGATTGAGTCCCGCGAGGTGGTGAACCCGCCGCGCCATTGCGGCGCAAAAAAAGCCGGGAGGCGCTGGACCTCCCGGCTTGAAGTAATGCGGATGATAGCTGCCGCTTAGAAGTTGATCTTCGCGGTCAGCGTATAACTCCGCGGCGACTGCCAGTTGTAGGCACCCGGGATGAGGATCATCGCCTGCTGGCTGATATCATTGTTCAGCGGCACCAAGATGTTGGAATTCGCGGTGGAATTGCTCGTCGTGCTGTATTCGAGGACCTGTTTCAGGTCGAACAGGTTGTCGATCGCCAGGTCGAACTGGATCGTCTTGGGCGTATACTTGCCACCTTCCTTCAGGCGCCAGGTATAGGAGAAGTTGGCCGCGCCCTTGAAGTAGCCTTTTCCATACAGGTAGTTATTCGCGTCGTTCGTGGGAGACGCGACCTGCAGATTCGGATTGTTCGGATCCGCGATCGTCTCATTGGTTTTGGCTCCGAGGATCGAGCGGGCCTTGTAATTGACCGCGATACCCGCGCGCAAGCCGTTGAGTAAACCCTTGTGGAACCGATAGTCGGTGGCCACGTTGTAGGTGTAGAGCGGGCCGCCCGCCGTTCCGTTCAGGATCTGGCGGTTTTTCGTCGCCGCCGTTTGGCGAAGCGTCGCCAACGCACCGGTCGGTCCCATCAGGGCGTTCCACGCATTCACGGTGTTCGTCACCCGCTCGACATTGATCTTCGTGGGGTCGTTGAACGCCGGCTTGATGGAGGCCTGATTCTGGGCGTTGATCTGAATTCCTGAGTCATCGAGGATCTGGCGATAGACGGCCTCCTTGCCTTCAATCCACGGCACGACGTCGGGCCAGACGTCTTTCTGCATCGGCGTGTTGCGGCCCCAGTTGAGGATCAAGCGCCAGTTCGAGGTGAGATTGGCCGTCAGCTCGGACTCGTAGCCGATCGTCTCGTTGGTGATGGTGGAATTGACGCTGAACCCGTTGAAGCGCGGGTGTCCCCGGTTGTTCCGGCCGCCCTCGCTCAAGTCGCCCACGACAGGTGAATCGGCAATGGTATTGTTATTCGCAAAGAAGGTGGTGCCGACGGATTGGCTGGCCCCTTCCTGATACGCTTTGTACCAGCCGAAGGAGAAGTTCAGCTTGCCGTTCGGCATGGTATAGCGGATGCCGGCATCATAACTTTGCGACGACGTCGGCGGAATCAGGTTCATGTCGACGTTCAGGGTACCCGCATTCGTGTCGTAGGTCGTGCTGTCGTTGGCGTAGAGACCGATTCCCTTCCAGAGGTTGATGACGAAGCCATATGACCGCGTGTTGACCCCGGTGGTTAAATCCGGCGTGCTGAAATCATCCTGGAAGCGATCGTTGGCGTATTGGGCCAGCGGGACATTGACACCGTTGATAGCGGAACGCGGCCGTTGCGGCGCCGGGATTGGTGTCGCACCCGCGATCACCTTGCCGGTGGCATCCTTCGGGGTGTAGGTCAAATTCCAGTAGTCCGCCGGCGGGGTCGCCTTGGGGGTCATGTAAGACCCGTTCCAATCCGCGGGCATGTCGTCGGACTGCTTGTACGAAAGGGTGGAAATGCGGGTGAGGTCGCGCCGCACGGCCCCGAGCAGAACGAGCCGGTCTTTGAACGTGCTGATGTTCACCACGGCCTGGGCATATTTATATCGTTTATATGCGTCCACGCCCCAACCCAGGCGGTTGGGCAGCGTGTACCAATGCGGCGTCAGGACGGCCCGGGTTCCACGTGTGTAATCGTAAACGGTCAGCGGTTCCTCCGTGGGGTGCCGGCTGGCAACCTTGCCACGGAGAGCCGTATACTGGCGCGTGTAAACCGATTGAAGGTTCTGGTCCTGGTTGGGCGGGAAGAACGCCCGGAAATCGGCTCCCGGGATAATGCCCTGGTGCAGCGGCAGGAGGAAGAAGTCTTCGCGCTTGATATTATCCAGGTTTTGTACGCCAGCCATCACACCGAACTGCAGCCTGCCGAACCGCGTGTCCTTCACGTAGGCAGTCTGAAGGTTGGCATTGGTGTACTGGTAGCTTTGGGCGAAAGAGAAAGGCGAGTTTTCCGAGAACGGCTGCAGGAAGAACTGGTTCGGCGTGCCATCCGGGTTGAGACGGTTGATGTCGACGCGCATGTCATACTGTCCGCCGGCGGCAGGATACTCCGTCCAGCGGTAGACCTCGTTCTTGTCGCCTGACAGCTCAACATAGAAGCCCTCAAACGGCCGGTAGGTGGCGAACAGATTGACATCTTTGCCGCGCTCCCAGCCGCTGGGGTATTTGTAGTCGCGATCCCAGAGGGGGGTGAACGTCTTGTCGGGCAGGACGAAAAGGGGCGAGCCCTTCTGCGTCGCGCCAAAGCGCATCGGCGGATTCCACACATCGGTCATGCTGCCGGCACCCGCGTTGAAGCCGACGGTCTTGATGACCTGGCCATCGAGGTAGTTGGGGGTGGTCGCGTTGTACTGCGCATTCTTCGTCTGGAACCGATTTTGGATGTTATACGCGACCTTCCTATTCTCACCATCAATGACGAACCGCTGCACGGATCGTGATACCCCCGCCACCGCCATCTGCGTAGCGGTCATGGTGGGATCAGGCCCGCTCGGCATGAACTTTCCATCCCAGGCGGATGTCTGGTCCTTCGTGCGATTGGTACCGGTCGTCTTGTCGGTAATACGGTATTCCGCTTCCGCTCGCATCGAGAACTTGGGCGTAAAGTTATAGGTGGCGGCGAGGGATAGGCCCCGGCGGCGCTCCCACTCGCGCTGCCGCCAGGTGTTGTTCGACTGCCACAGCACATTCGTGCGGATCGCCGCCTTGTCGGTGAGCGGCTCATTGAGGTCGAGCGTCAGGCGGTAGCGGTCCCAAGTCCCGACCTGCGCCCGGACTTCGCGAATCGTCTTGGTCGGCAGGGCCTGTTTCGTGACGGTGTTGAGCGTTCCGGCCGACCCGCCCGCGCCGAACAGCGTGGAGTTGGCGCCGCGCGCGAAGTCGAGCCGGTCCACGTTGTAGGTGTCTGACGCGATGTTGTACGGGAAGAAATTTCGGGTCGGTTGATTGGCCGCCTGCCCGCGAATCCGGACCACGACCGTGGTGTTGCCCGACGTGCCTTGCAGTCCGTCCCCCACGTATTGGTTGGTGTTGACGGAGAATTCCGCGGCCTTGCCGGCATCGGTGATATTGAACGCCTCAAGGAACTCCGAGGTGAGGACGGAGTACGCGACGGGCGTATCTTTCAGCGCCATCGTCATGCGGCCGCCTGCAAGCGAATTGGAGGCGACGAAGCCGACGTCCGAGGCGGCGCTGACGTTGAAGGGGTCGAGCTTGACGGCATCCGTCGCCCCGGCGGGCGTGGGGGAAGGCGCGGTCTGGGCGTATATAGGCTGCAGGCCGAGACCGATCACGGCCAGGGCAGCAGCGAGTTGGGTTCTGCGGGATCTATATTTCATGGGGTAGGGCCTAGGTATTAAGGAACGCGACCTGACAAAGGGGCTGCGGCACGAAAGGGAAGGGACCTTCCGGCGAAGGGAGAGAGGGTAAGAAAGCGACCGATCGACAGCATTCACTGTGCCCGGACGGCGGACGCTCGCACAAAATGTGAGCATCGCCGAAGTCACGGGCGCGCCTATGGGGTGGGGAAGAGACCGTCCGCGACCGCAGGGTCATGGGCCGTTTCAGAAAGGTGGGGTGGGCCTCAGCGACGGAGCAGCAAGCGCGGTTGCGGTGAACGCCGCACGCAAGCGGCGGCGGCAACGCACACGCGGTGACTGGATTCCATCGTCAAGGGGTTGACGTGAGATTTTGCGCGGCGCTGGGGGAAACGACGCGCGTTGGGGTAGTGGTAGGGAGTGCTTTCGCGCCGAGAAATGCAAGGTTGTTTCCGCGCGTTGCAGAGTGCATTTCGCCCTGAAAGCAGCCGCTGGCAGCTCCCAAAATTCAGGGTCGTGAAGGAGATGGGATCGACCGGCGTCACGTGCCCACCCGACTTCAATCCCAAGGGCGTAATCGAGGAGCCATCAGTCAGGTGCAGCTGGAGTTAAAGACCGGGTTACGTTTTGTGATTTCGTTCTCGCTGAATTAAGTCCGTGCTTAATCAAGGTCGCCATGCAGAGCCTTTCCGCCATCGCCGACCCGACGCGCCGGCGCATTGTCGAGCTCCTCGCGGTTCGCGATCGGACGGCCGGCGAGCTCGTCCAGGAATTCGATTTGAGCGCGCCCGCGATTTCCCAGCACTTGAACGTGCTGCGCGAGGCGGGACTCGTCACCACCCGCGCCGAAGGCCAGTCGCGCATCCAGGCGCTCAACCCCGCGGGCTTCGACGAAGTCGAGGCCTGGTTGCAGAAGACGCGCGTCGTCTGGTCGCGGCGGCTCGATGCGCTCGAGCGGGAACTGCGCGCCGACGACGCCCGCGAGGCGAAGGCGAAGAAAAAAACCTCCTCATGAAAGCCAACGACCAACCCGGCCAGCTCACCGGCCCGGCGGAGGTGCGCATCGTCCGCACGCTGCCCCGCCCGATCGAGCGCGTCTGGGAATACCTGACCGATCCCGAAAAGCGCGCCCGCTGGTTCGCCGGTGGCCCGATGGAACTGCGCGTCGGCGGCAGGCTGCGCCTCGACTTCCGCCACAAGAACCTCGCGCCCGACGAGACGCCGTCCGCCGAACAGATACCCCATCACGAGCCGGGACACAGCATGAGTGGGACCGTCACCCGCTGCGAACCGCCGCGGCTGCTCGCGTTCACGTTCGGCAGCGACGGCGAGTCCGAGGCGACGTTCGAACTCACGCCGCAGGGCCGGAACGTCCTGCTCGTGCTGACGCACCGCGCCACCGGCGGCGACATTCCCTATCTGGCCGACTTCGGCTCCGGCTGGCACACCCATTTCATCCATCTCCTCGCGTTGCTCGAGGGCGGACCGCGTCCCGCCTTCTGGGCGATCTACAACCGTCTCAAACCGGATTACGAAAAACTCCGGCTCGCCGCGCAGGCGGGTCGGTGAATGCCAATTGCCCAATGCCGGGTGGCGAATTTAACGCCGACGATCTTCGGGTTAGCTGCGGAATTCGGCCCTAGGCCCTCGGCATTTCCCTCTCCGTTTCCTGATTTTCGGTCGAGCGGCTCCCTGAGCCGCGCGGCCCTCTTCCCGTCAGTTCCACCAAGGCTGCTGCCTTGTCCGTTTCCGGCCATCGCTGGAAATCCCCGTCCGGGTGTCACCAAAAATAGCTGCTCAAACTCCCATGAAGACCACTGCCCTCGAACCACCCATGATTGTCCCGCCCGCCGCCTGGCTCGCCGCCCGCCGCGAACTCCTCCGCGAGGAGAAGGAGCTCACCCGGCAGCGCGACCGGCTTGCCGCCCGGCGACGCGCGCTGCCGTGGACGAAAGTGGAGAAGCACTACACGTTCGAATCGCCGCGTGGCCGGGTGTCGCTGGCCGATCTCTTCGACGGGCGCAGCCAGCTCGTCGTGTATCACTTCATGTTCGGCCCGGGCTGGGAGGAGGGCTGCAAGAGCTGCTCCTACGTGTCCGATCATTTCGCGGCCGCCGTGGTGCACCTGCGGGCGAAGGACGCGTCGTTCGCCGCGGTGTCGCATGCCCCGCTCGCCGAACTGACACCGTTTCACCAGCGGATGGGTTGGGGATTTCCGCGGGTTTCGTCGCACGGCAGCGATTTCAACTTCGACTATCGCGTGTCCTTCACGCCGGCGGAAATGGCGGAGGGCAGGGTGAACTATAATTACCGCCTGAGGGAGTTTCCCTGCGAGGAGGCGCCGGGCCTGAGCGTCTTCGCCCGCGGTGCCGACGGTGCCGTGTATCACACGCATTCCACTTACGGCCGCGGCCTCGACGCACTCATTGGCCCCGACACGGTTCTCGATCTGGTGCCGAAGGGCCGAAACGAAGATCCCGACGCCCCGATGAACTGGGTGCGTTACCACGATCGTTACGATCACCCCGCCAATGTCGTCGCGACTCGCTGAACACTCGTATCGCGCCGTGCGCTGGGTGCTCCCGGCCGCGGCGCTCACGGTCGCCCCGAAGTGCGTCATGTGCGTGGTCGCGTACTCCGGGCTCGGCACCGCCCTCGGACTTGGTGGTCCGGAGATCTGCGGCATGGCCGCAACGACTCCAGCCGACTGGTCGGGCTGGCTCGCCACCCTCGGTGTCGCTGGCGGCCCGTTCCTCTTCTACCTCGCCGCGTTGCGGCGAGTCGGGAGTCAGCGAGCCTTGCTGAACGGCCAACGCCCTTAACTCCCAGGCGCGTCCGCGCCTCACGAATTCTCTCTCAACTCTCAACCCTCAACTCTCAACCCTCAACTCTCAACTAGTCCGCCCCCATCACCTCTCATAAATCGCCGCCGCACTCGTGAACCCAGGGACACTCGCCGCTCGCTGCCCCGGGAAAACCTCCATCTTCATCCGGTCGTCCGCGAGTACTTGGAACAGCACGGCACCGTATTGCTCCGGTTCACCCTGCACCACAAAGGGCGGGGTGCCGTTCGGGATTTGGATGAGGTCGTACTTCACGAGCCCCGTGGCCTCACTGACGGACGCCGGATTTGGCAGGTTCGTCCGCGAACCGAACTGCCGCGACTCCCCGTTGAAGCTGCCGAGCGAAATCACGAAAAACGCCGGATCGATCCAGTGAGGGGAAAACGAGAAGTGCCCGCTCCAGTAGCCGTGAGGATCGTTGTCGCCGCCGTAATAATTGGTCCCGACCTTGAACCAGTTTCCGATCAACCGGCCCGCGACATCATGATCAATCTTGCCGCCGCGCGGCGCGGTGATGCGCGGCGTCTTCGCGAGGAGCTGACTCCGCAGCGGCTCATCGTAGGCCTCAAACGTGTCGGCCGTGAAAATCTTCCACGGCTCGCGCAGATAGTGGCTCGGCGCGATGAATCCCGGTAGCGGGCGCTCCGTATCGACCACGGCGAAATCGAGGGTCTTGTGACCGACCCGTCCGATTAACTGGCCCGCGGTGACCGGCATCCGGCCGTGATAAACCTGTCCCGACGTCGTGAATCCCGCCGGCAGTTGCGCGGCGATCGCCGGCTCCAGAACGTCGACCAAATCGTAGTAGCTATAGAACGTCGCCGTGTGCTCGACCACGACGCGATAAACTCCCGGCGTGCCCGACCGGTAACTCGTCTCGACGATTGTCCCCGCCGCCGTCGCATACACCGGGTAGGTGCCCGCCGGCTTTTCCCAATCGATGGGCGTGAAGTAAATGTGATCGACGGGCGTGACGTGTCCGCCCGACATCAATCCGAGCGGCGTGATGAAATCCACGTCCGCCATCGCCATCGGGAGATGCGTCAATCGAACGGGACCGGTCCCCACGGCAGCCGCTCCGCCCCACAGGACCTTCAACGCTTCCCGCGTTTCCGCCACACTTGGGTCGGCCACCAGTCGCCGCGTGGTGTCGACGCCTTGCACTTCCACTCGCGCGCGATTCGTGCGCGCCGGCAGACTCGTGCCGTGCGACGTGATGCCCGCCGTGAAGCTCAAATCCGTCACGCCGCTCGCCTGGATGACCTGCGCGTTGCCTTGCAGAAGATTTCCGCCGGTCACCCGCGTGTCCGCGGCGCTGCCGGTGAGCCAGACGGGAATCGCCGCATCCTCGGCGCCAATGTCGCCCACGAAGATTGGTCCTTGGAAGGCGACGCCCGGCGCAAAGACGCCCGTGACTCCACGCGTCGCAAAGTAGTTCGCATTCGCCGAGCGGATGCCGCCGAATTTTCCATCGGTGCTCGCGATGGCGACAAACGCGATGTCCGCGAGGCCGTCGTAGCTGGTCGAACCCTGGCCCACGAACAACCCGCTGCCGTTGTTAGCCGGCACGTTCGTCGCGCTGACGGCTTCGAGGAAATTGAATGCTCCCGTCGGATCGAACGCCGTCATCCGACCCACCGAGAAGACCGACACATTCGTTTCCTCCGTGGCACCGACGATGACGATTCCCGCGTGCCCCCGCATGTAGTCGAGGGCCTGGCTGTATTTCGTCGGCCGCGCTGGCGAGGTCGCGCTGTCGAGCACGAGCGTCAGCGTTCCGGGGCCGCTGAACTCGACCTGCACGATGTCGTCATTGAGATCGATGAACGAGGTCCGTGTCACCCGGCCGCTCCGCGCCGTCAGCGAGGCCGCGGCGCCGGTGAGGAGCAACTGGTCATAATAGCGTCCGCTGGGATGGCGGATTTCCGTGCCGACCACATCCACCGTGCCCTGCGTCGTGGGCGTCGCCCCGGCGGGGGTGGACAGGGTAACTCCGACGATGGCCCGGCTCGTCGTGCTGACCGCCCCGCTGGTGACGACAACCGTGTAAATGCCCGCATTCGCCGGCTGTACGTTGGTGAGCGTCAGGACTGCGTTGGTCGCCCCGGCGATCGCCAGACCGTTGCGCTGCCATTGGTAGGTCGCGCCGGACACTGGCGTCACATTCAATGTGGCGGTTCCTCCGACTGCAACCGACGGTGCGGGGAGCGCGTTCTGGGCGAACGAGCCCGTGGAGATAATGAAGCCGACGCAAACCGCGCGCGCCGCGCATGGGAGAAAGGGGAACAAACGCATGTCGGAAAAGGCTGACGCCCGGCGATGCCGGAAAGGAAGACGGGTGAATTGCAGGAATTACGGGCCGGACATTCAAGTGAGAATCGGGCGCGGGATCCCGCGCACTGTTGGCTCCGGACTTGGAAGGGGAAGGCCGCCCGACCTCTCGGCTGTGCACCGGAAGCGCCGAATTCCGAAATCCAAATGCGGGGCCGGGGCCGAAACGGGAATCCGCGGGCGCGTGGCCGTTGGGGTGAGGCAGCTGTCTGGCCGTGCTTCGTCCTTGCTATGCCGGGAACCGAGCCTGTCGGAAGCCGACGGCCGACCTACCCTGATTATCCCCGCCGAATCTTCCGGCGATAGAGGCCGAAAAACAGGATGCCGAGGCCGGCGATGGCGGCGCTTATGGCCGGCTCGGGAATGGCGAGCGACTGCCCGGGATTATTGAACAGGGTTAAAATCTCGCTGGAATTAAGTGCGACTTCGTACAGTTGGACGTCGTCGATCAAACCGGCAAAGAGCGCCGTCGGCGTGCCGCTCATGTCGACGCCGCCGATCAGGAACGGTGCGGCGTTGCCGACCGTGGTCGGGCCGGCCTTGGTGCCTTCGAGAAAGCCGTCGACATAAAGCTCCAGGCTGCTGCCGGCCGTCAGGACGCCGACGATCTGGTGCCACGCGCCATCGTTGACCGTGGTCGTCGAGATCGCCTCTCCGCCGGCGTTCATGCTGTCGTAGAAGAATGCCTTGTTGGCCAGGCCGTAGCCCGACGAGTTATTCAAAGAGAGGAAGAAACCGTTGGCCGTTCCCGCCTCGTGTTTTCCCGCAATCACGGATGCACCGGCGGTGGTGGTCGTCTTGATCCAAGCCACGAGGGAGAAATCGCCAGTGGTGAAACCAGCAATCGAGGTGCCCATGTTGACCAGCGAGCCGGTCAGGCCATCGAGGCTCAGCGCGTTACCCGAGATGCCGCCGCCGACAAAAGTCGCCCCGCCACCGAGCGTGCCGTCGAAGTTACCGGTAAAATCGCTGGCGGTCGTGCCATTGGCCTCGTCGAATTTCCAATGCGCCACCAGACCGGCTTGTCCCCGAAGACCACCGGCCCAGGCCAGCAGCAGCCAACTCAGGGTGAGGACGCGAAGAAGCGAAATTCTCATAATCGAGGATTAAACCGGTCGGGCGATTTCGAGAAATTCCGAAGCGCTTTGTGTGTCAAATATGAACCTGATGCATATAGCCGGGCTGGTCACCCGTACCCGGATCGCGTTACCTCATTATTCAGGCTGCCGCTCTCCGGGCGCATTCGGATCACTCATGTCTGATCCTATCGGCCTGAGTGGGTGCTGGGATGCCTGCCAGCGAGATTCCTCTGGCTGTAACGTGTCGACGCGGCGGATGATCCCACACATGCCCCACGTTCCCGGTTTGCGGAGTGTCTATGCGAAGGTTGGCCGGCTCGTCTATTTCGGCCGGATGCTCGACAAGATCCGGCTGCACGCCGCGGGCCAGCTGCCGGCGGACTACGTGCCCAATCTCGGCGACGAGAAGTTCCTCACGCTCGACGGCCGTTGCTGTCGCTTCCTTGGCGTGCGCTACGCCGACCTCCGCGAACGCGCCCTCGCCGGCGCCAATGACGAAGAGGTTCTCGCCAGGGCCCACGCGCACGGCACCCCGCGCAGCGACGAGGACTGCCACATCTGGAATCGTTTCCTCCTCAAGCTCGGCTGGCGCGACGAGCGCTCCGCCGTCCTGCCGCAGCGGATCATCGACGCCGGCCTGAGCGGAAAACCGATCGAGACGATTGTCGATCACATCGAGTACGACGAAGGCCGCGACCCGGTGGCGACGAAGGCGTGGGAGGGGATTTAGGACGTGCGAAACGGCTTCGCTCCAGGAGCGAGCGGTGGGATTGGCGAATGCCGAGTGCCGAGTGGCGAATTCAGGCGCGTGTTCCGTGGCCGCGATTTTGGGGACGCAGTCGGGTGCGGGTGACCGTGTGAATCTTCCCCAGTCGGACGTTGTGAATTGCCCCCCATTTGGCACTCGGGACTCGGCAATCGGCATTTTCACGAATGGCGATTGGCGAATGCCGAGTGCCGAATTCCGGGTGCGTCGCGTTCGCGTGATTCCGGGGGCGCTTTTGGCGGTCGGCTGCGATGTGGATTTTCCAAATTTGGCACTTGGCACTCGCCACTCGGCGTTGCCACGAGTGGCGAATTTTAACGAGCGGTCCGGTGACGTGATATTCAGGACGTAGTCGCGTGTCGGATATCCTCCCGAGTTTTCCAATTCGGCACTCGCCATTCGGCACTCGGCATTCACAAAGCCTGCGTTGACCGATCCGAGGCCGCGAAACAGAGGCAGCCCCACACCCCCCATCACCATGCATCACTGTGACTCTGCTTGTGGCTGCTCGAAAATGTCCCGGCGGGGCTTTCTCGCCGTGGCCGGTGCCGCCGCCGTCGCGGCGGCTCTGCCCCGGGGCCTCGCGCAGGAAGCCGCGCCCGGCCAGACCTCGGCCGGCACCGATGCCCGCGGCGCGCCGACGCATCCGCTGATCGACATGCACGCCCACCAGGTGCCGGACTTCATGCGCGGACAGAATCCGAAGGGCGGCGCCGGCGGCCGGACCGAAAAGGAGTTCGTCGCGCACCAGAAAGCGGTCAACGCGGTCGCTTCCGTGATTCTCGGCGGCAACGACTACGACTTCGAGTTCATGAAGGCCGAGCCGAACAAGTACATCCGGTTCGCCTCGGCCCAGCGCGCGGGTGGCGATCGCGGCTTGGTGGTCGAGAAGGCGCTCAAGGGCGGCGCCAAGGGCATCGGCGAGCACCGCTGGGAGGGCGACATTCCCTTCACCTGGCGGATGCTCGACATGGCCCGGGATTTCAAGGTGCCGATTCTTTTCCACTTCGAGGAAGTTCTCTTCCCCGCCGCCGTCTTCAGCGAGTTCTACAAGGTCATCGAGAAGTATCCGACCGTGACCTTCATCGGCCACGGCATCGACTGGTGGGGCGCGATCGACAAGAACTACCACAAGAGCCAGGGCGGCCGTCCGCGCGGCCTGATCAATCCGGGCGGTCTCACCGACCAGTGGCTGTCACGGTATCCGAATCTCCACTGCGACATGTCCGCCGGCTCCGGCAACAATGCCCTGCTGCGCGATCCCTATCGCGCGAAGGAATTCATTATCCGCCACCAGGATCGCATGCTCTTCGGATCAGACTGCAACTGCTCGGCCGGCGGCACGCCCACCTGCTGGACGGCGATCAAGCTCATGGCGCTTAACTACCTCGAGCTCAGTCCCGAGGTGCAGCAGAAGCTCTACATCTCGAACGCAGCGAAGCTGTTTGGGTTCAAACTTAGTTGAGGGTTGTGGCTGAGTTGAGGGTTGTGGCTGAGTTGAGAGTTGTGGCTGAGTTGAGAGTTGAGAGCTGAGGGTTGAGAGTGAACGGCGGGACGTTCGGGCTTCCGTTCGCTCCTCCCTTTCGGAGCGCAATTCCATGGAGGGACGGTGCCCCCACCGTCCAAGGGCGTTCCGTCGGGCTGAACATCCACCGCTCCCTGTAGGGCTGGCGCTCGCCGCCACGCCTCGGGATTTCGGCCCCCTCGCAACGCTCAACGCCCAACGCGCCTTCCCTTAGCTGTGGTCTCCGACCGGCGCTACTTCGAGCGCTGCGTCCAACTCTCTAGCCATCCGGCCGCTCTCAACTCTCAGCCCTCAACTCTCAACTCACAACTAGGGCCGCGGCTGCGGCCTCATGTATTTCGGATTGTACTTCCCGTACTCGAAAAAGCCCGGGAAGCCCTGCTCCGGCAGTTTCTGGAAATACGGATAGCTCTCGAAGATGTCGCCTTCGCCGAGCACGCGCGGGTCCTTCTGTTCGAGCAGGAGGCGGTCGAGCTTCGCCGATAATTCCTGCCGCACCGTGGCGTGGCGGGCGTTCGTCGCGAGATTGTGGATGCAGTCACCGTCGGTCGTCAGGTCGTAGAGTTCCTCGGCCGGGCGCTTGGCGTAGATGAGGTCGTAGAAGTAGGCCAGCTTCGGCGCCGTCGGATCGCGCAGGACGAAGTCCTTCGTCGGATTCGTCATCTTCGTGTGACACCAATAATAGGGCGGGTCGCCGATCGGCCAGCGGTCGGGCTTGAAGTTCCGGATGTAGAGATGCGTGCGCGTCCGAATCGCGCGCGTCGGATAACCGAGATTGTCCGGCCGCGCATAGTTGTGCCGCTCCTTGCCCAGCAGCACGAAGTCGCGGTCCGGCTCCGTCGTGCGCGTGGACGTCAGCAGCGGCAGCAGGCTCCGGCCCGTGGTGCCGGGGAGCAGGTCGAGGCCGGTCGCGGTCAGCACCGTCGGCGCCACGTCAATCAGGCTGACGAGGTCGTCCACCACGCGCCCCGCGGGAATCCGCGCGCCCCAGCGAATCGCGAGCGGGATCCGCGTGCCACCTTCGTAGAGACTGGCCTTGGCGCGATCGAAGGGCATGCCGTTGTCGGAGGTCACGATGATGAGCGTGTTCTCCAATTCGCCGGTCTCGCGCAGCACGTCCATGATCCGGCCGAGTTGCCGGTCGAACCAGTCGATCTCGAATTTGTAGTCGAGGATGTCGCGCCGCACGACGTCGTCGTCCGGGAAATACGCGGGCACTTTCACGTCGCTGGTCCGCTTCCCCGAGCGCACTCCGGAATCGAGGTCGTAGTCGCGGTGCGGCTCGTTGCTCCCGAACCAGAAGTGAAACGGCGCCCCGGCCGGCCGGCGGGCGAGGAAGGCGCGGAAGTTCTCCGCGTAGTCGAGGTTGCTGATGAACTTCGAGGGCGGCGTGAGCGTCTTCGCGTTGTATTCGTCGCCCACGGGATCGGTCGTGCGGCCGCCGGCCTTCCAGTCACCCGGCGCCCAGGGCTTGCCGGTGTAGCCGACGTGATAGCCCCGCGCGCGGAGCACGTCCGTGTAGGTCGTGAACTTCGGCGGGAACGTGCTCGACATCTGGCCGGCCTCCTCGAGCTGCCAGATGTTGCGTCCGGTGAGCAACGCGGCGCGCGACGGACTGCATTGCGCCGCGGGACAGAACCCGTGCGTGAACAGCACACCCTCGCGGGCGATGCGATCGAAGGCGGGCGTCTGGACCGTGCGGTCGCCGTAAGCCCCGGCATGCGGCCAGGACTGATCGTCGGCAATGACGAGCAGGATGTTCGGCGCCGCCGCGCGGGCGTTGACTGCAAGAAGGCAGGCGAGCACCAGGCCACAAAGAAAAGGGCGGGGCAGGGGCATGAGAAGTACGTTGCAGCGGATGGCGTGGCCCTCAAGCCCGACGGAGGGGAGTGGCGATTGCCGAATGCCGAGTGGCGAATTTGCGGACGAGGTCTTCGCCATGCCTCGGCGTGCTGCGTCGCGCCGGACTTCGGACAACTTGCAACGCCCAACCTTCAACGCTGAACGCTCAAGGACGACTGGCCGCGCACCTGAACGTTGAGCGTTGAAAGTTCAGAGTTGAGCGTTGCCCGAAGCTGGAACGCAAAGCGTGACGTACTTCCCGTAGCGCCGCGTCTCCGACCGGCGAAGGGCGGACGATCCAATTTTCCCGGTTCCCGCGTGAGTGAGGCAACCCGTCCCGGATAACACCCCCCCCCGCGCTGCGCGCCACCCCTCGCGATCCGGAACGATGCAGTGGAACGAAATCGGCGGGTGTGGGCACCCGCCCTCCATGGTAGGCGGATCTTTCAGACGTCCTTTCACCTCATCTCAATGAGCAGTCCATGGAGGGACGGTGCCCTCACCGTCCAGGGTGGCCTAACGTGCGACGGAAGGTCCACTGATCGGTTTAGGGCCAGCGCCCTTCGACTGGCTCAGGGCCCGGGATTCCCTCCGTTTGGCCGTGAGCTTGCCGAACCGGCTCGTCGCCGGGCCACGGCTTTCCTCCGCGATTCGGCCCGGCGGCGAGCGCCGGCCCTACATTCCACTGCATCGCTCCGCCTCGATTTTTGCGCCTCTTGCACTGCTGTACTTCCGGATCGTCGTCTCGCGCGAGGATTTCAGAGGATCGGAACAGGAAGGTCGGAAAGTTCGGAGCGTTCGCTTCCCGGTCGCACCGATCTCCCTGTTTTTAGAATCTCCCGTCTCCGCGTCTCCGTGTGAAAAAGGATCGTCGAGTCGGCCCTTAGCGCCTTTGCAGCTTTGCTGCTTAAACTCCAGTGGTTCGACAGCTTGAGGTCTGATTTGGTTGCGGCTCCGCCGCGCTAGGCCTTTTTGCGGCCAACCCGCCCGGTCGATTCTAGCGGCCGTTTCCGCCCGCGGCGCGCTGCGCCTGCGTCGATGCCTTGGCGGCCGCCGCGGCGGCTTTTTGGACCTCGAGGAATTCGACGTAGTCCGCGCCTTCCTGCGGCGTGGGGAAAAACGGGACGAGCGCATCCGGACGCGCGGGATCTTTCCCGGCGTTGACCACGCGGTACGCTTCCAGCGCCTTCTGGCGGGCGGCGTTGCCCTTCTGCGCGAGCTGCCGCGCCTGCGTCTGGAGCTTCTCGGCTTCGGCCAACTCCGGCGGAAGGTCGATGGGCGTCGTCGTTTTACCGGTGGGATCCAGCGTGACCGTCATGCCGTCGGCGGTCGTGACCGAGAGCGGCTGACTCGGATCCATCGGGAGCTCGCTGTAATTTTCGCCGGCGACCGGGCGGATGGTTTTGATGTAGCCGTTGATGCCCACGACTTCGTGGATCGATTTTGGCGGATGTCCGTGTTCGAGTACGTACTGGTCGCGCACCGCGGCGACCTGGCGCAGATAGCCCATGACAATCCGCTGCTGTTCATAACGGGGCATCCAGCCGAGAATTGGCCCTGCCTTCGTCGGCGCGGCGGAAGCGGGCTCGGCCCGCTGGGCGCGCGCCAGCAGCTGTTCACGCTCGGCGGTGACGCGCGCCAGTTCCGCATCGAGGCGGGCGTTTTCGCGCTGCAGCGCGTGATTCGACTCCGAGAGCGCCGCAGACGTCGTGGTGTCCTGACGGGTGGCGGCCACCGCGGCGGCGACCGAGACTTCGGTGTGAGCGGACTGACCGAGGTAATATCCGGCGCCAAGGCCGAGCAGCACGGCGACGACGACCGAGGTGACGAGTTTTGTGCTCATGGGGTGGGGGGAGTGGGGCCGGAGTTGAGAGCTGAGAGTTGAGGGTTGAGAGGGGAGGCCTGGCCTTCGGGCAACGCTCAACGCCCAACATTCAACGCCGAACGCTCAAATAGTCATGATTACCGTCTGCCTGCCCGGTCGAAGGGAATGTCCAGGTCCCACTTCTCAGGCAATGAGTGTTCCGCGTTGAAAGTTACGCCGCAGCGACAGCGCCATTCCGCGTCAGCCATGCCCGCTCTCAACTCTCAACCCTCAACTCTCAACTGCGGCACGCACCCCCTGGTGCGGCCGCATCAAACCCAAGGTTGACAGCGGAAAAGTGCCTGCGAGATTCCCCGTTCCTCAGCTTACGGCGGTCATAGCTCAGTTGGTTAGAGCACAAGATTGTGAATCTTGGGGTCGCGGGTTCGAGTCCCGTTGGCCGCCCCATTTTTCTCCTCTGAGAGGAGAAAACCTGAAGCTAGGTTGCCAGTTGACGTGGCAACCTAAGCATGAATCAGACAGGATTTGCCGTCAGCCAGTTCGAAAATCGGAACGGAATAACCTCATGGCGTGTGGCCGGTTGGCTCCACGGCGTTCGCATCCGTAAAAACTTCAAAACGAAGGAAGAGGCAGCGGCCGAAAAGGCCGCACTCGAATTAAACGCGTTGCAGGCCGCCTCCGGTTTGCGAGCAACGGCGACGAGTTTGAGCAACGAACAGATCCGCGAAGCTGAGGCCGTGTT
>CANJCM010000020.1 GCA_947472765.1 Opitutia bacterium | reverse complement strand
AATCGTTGGCCTTTGTAGCCCGCTGCGTGAGCAGCGGGACGACGTGAGGCGAAGCGTTGGAGAAGTCCCTGCCCTCACGGGCAGGGCTACATTCGGAACAGGTCACCGAAAGGTGGCCGGAGTTCCGACTGCGATGCAGTAGGGAGGCCGTTCGCTTTCAGTATGTCATCGCGGCTATTCGCCGCTTTGACTGCATCGTTCCGGCTCGACAGGGGTGCCGGGAGGGCGGGGTGTGTGGCTCGATGATCAATCATTGCGGGCGCGCACGAGGCGCGCCCCTACGAAGGTCGTCGCGAATTCAGTCGTAGGGGCGGGGCTCGTCCACGCCCGACACCAATACCGCCCATGCCCTTCAGGATTCCGGCCGCGCCGGAATCCAACATTGCGGCCCGGCACTTTCGCGCCAGTTTCCGCCGGTAACCCCTCCCTTCTGCATCATGGCTCTTGAACTCTCGTTCCCCCGAACGGCCACGCCTCGAATCTGGTCCCTCGGCCTCGTCCTCCTCGCCACTCTGCTCGGAACCCAGGGTCTCCGCGCCGCGGAGACCCATCCGAACATCCTTTGGATTACGTTCGAGGACACGAGTAACCTCATGGGCGCGGACGGCGACCCGCTCGCCGTGACGCCGAACTTCGATCGCTTCGCGAAGACCAACATCCGTTTCAGCCGCGCCTACGCCTACACCGGCGTGTGTGCGCCTTCGCGCTCGACGCTGATCACGGGCGTCTACCCGACGCATCTCGGCAGTCATCACATGCGCTCGAACGTGCCGCTGCCGGCCGCGGTGAAATTGTTTCCCGAGTACCTGCGCGAGGCCGGCTATTACGCGACGAACAACGTGAAGGAGGATTACAACTTTACGACGCCGAAGACCGCGTGGGATGAGTCGAGCACCAAGGCGCACTGGCGCGGTCGCAAGCCGGGCCAGCCGTTCTTCGCCGTGTTCAACCACATGATCACGCACCAGAGCCAGGCGTTCGGCCGCGACGAAGAGGCCGCCGCCAAAGGTCTGCCGCCGCCACCGACGGTTCACGATCAGGCGAAGATGGTAATTCCGCCGATTCACCCCGACATCCCCGAGTTCCGCCGCGAATGGGCGCGCTATTACGACAACATCACGACGATGGACGGGCAGGCCGCGGCGATCCTGAAACAGCTTCAGGATGACGGCCTCGCCGAGGACACCATCGTCTTCTGGTTCGCCGACAACGGCACCGGTCTGCCCGCGATCAAAGGTTGGGCGTGGCACAAGGGTCTGAACGTGCCGTGTCTCGTCCACTTCCCGAAGAAATGGGAGCACCTGCGCAACTCCATTCCCAACGGCACGACGGATCGCATGATCAGCTTCATCGATTTTGCCCCCACGGTGTTGAGCCTCGCGGGCATCAAGATTCCCCCGCAGATGCAGGGCACCGCGTTCTTCGGCCCGCAGGCCGGCGCGCCGCGGACGCTGGCCTTCGGCGGCAAGGAACGGCACAGCGAGCGCTACGACATGATCCGCTACGTGCACGACGGGAAGATGCACTACCTGCGGAATTTCCTGCCGCACCTGCCGTGGGGCCAGTACATGAGTTACAATTACCAGCACGCGAGCCTGCGTCGCTGGCAGCAGCTCCAGGACGAGGGCAAACTCACCGGCGTGCCGGCCCGCTTCTTCCAGACAAAGCCGATCGAGGAACTCTACGACACCTCGGTCGACCCGTGGGAGGTCAACAACCTCGCCACCGACCCGCGCTATGCCGCGGATCTGAAGCGGCTGCGCGGCGAACTCGAGTCGTGGATGATCTCAAACGGCGACCTCGGCCTGCTGCCGGAGTTCGAGATCTACCGTCGAGCCGGGAGCCAGACGCCCTACGACATTTCCCAGAACCCCACGAAGAATCCCGTCCGCGAACTGCTCGCGGCCGCTCGCGTCGCGAACGAACGCGACCCGAAGCGCGTCCCGGAATTGATCAAGCTGCTCGGTCACCCCGACGCCGCCTTCCGCTGGTGGGGTGCGACGGGCCTCGTGGCGTTGAAGGAGAAGGCCGCCTCCGCGGCCGACGCACTGGCCAAGGCGGCGAAGGATGATTCTCCCGATGTCCGCATCGCCGCGGCCGAGGCCCTGGGCCACGTCGGCAAAGTCGACCCGGCCCTGACGATCCTCGAGGCCGAGATGCAGCATCCCGCGGCGCTGATTCGTCTCTCCGCGCTCAACGCCATCGACCGCATGGGGCCGAAGGCGAAGCGCCTGGTTCCGTTGCTCATCAAGGCGAAGATGCCCGAGGCGGTGCAGAAGGATGCCGAGGATTACGTCGAGCGGATGATCGAATACATGCCGGCGCGGCTGGGTGTGAAGTGATCGCTCGCCGCTCGATGCGCCTCTCCGCCGTGCTGCCGGGCCCACGATGCCGGGCGCTGCTGTCGGTGGTGCTGTGGGTTCTCGGCACGTCTGCGGTCCGGGCCGATCCGCAGCAGGATGTCCGCAATGCCCTGCGCACGCTCGGCCAGACCAGTTACTCGTGGGAGACGACGGTCCGGCAGCGCACCGGCGGAGATGCCGGAGCGAAGCTGGCACCGAACGCCGCGATCGAAGTGACCGGCCGGACCGATCCCAACGGCAACACCGAGGTGACGTTGCGGCCGTCGCGGCAGTCGATCGAGGTGCCGGTGATGGCGGTCTTCAAGTTCGGTGATGCCGTCGGACAAACGCCGCTCGGATGGTTGCGGCGCACGGAGATTCGCGAGTCCCCGGGTCCGGACCGGCCGATGGATTTTGAAGGCAAGAAGGTGCGACTCTCGAAGGCGTTCGCGGCGGCGCTGCGGGCGATGTCCGTGCAGACTCCGATGGAGGAGGCGCTCGATCTCATCGCGGACGTGAAATCCTTCCGCGAGGAAGGCGGTCTCGTGATTGGTGACCTCCGCGATGCAGTGATCGAAAAACTCTGGGCCGACCAGAAGGCCCAAAGTGCGCCGGAACTGACGGGCAACATCATCTTCAAGCTCAGTGATGGCGTCTTGAGCGAGTATCACCTCCTGATCGGCATCGGCTTTCCGTCCTCGAAAACGCGCGCGGTGAACTGGTCGATGATGCAGTGGACGACGCGCATCCGCGACGTCGGCACCACCGTCGTCGACCCGCCCGCCGGCGCCGTCGAGAAGTTGAAGGACTGACCGGCCCCAAGCCGGGCGAACCACTCGTTGACACTAATCGGACACTAATCTCGGAGGCAGCCTTGAGCCACCGCCCGGCTGCCCTCGCTTGGTGTCTCCTTGGCTCGCCTTCTGTGCGAAGGCTCGGGCTCTTTCGGATTTGCACAGAAGGCAAACCAAGGCCGGGCCAAGGGCCTCCCACGCGGAGTCGCGGAGCCGCGGAGAAAGCTCATCTGCTGGGATCGAGTGAGTGTCCGCTTAGTGAAAATTAGTGGTTAATGCCCGGCTCCATCCATCGGCTCGAAATCTTCCGTCATCTGCGGATCCCCCGGCTCGATCCCGAACCATTTGAACGCGGAGGACACGGAGGGAGGGGAGGTTTCCAATCCTCCAATCCACCGCCAAGGAGGCGATCCCTTGGTGTCCCCTTGGCTCGCCTTCTGTGCAAAGGCTCGGGCCTTTCGGATTTGCACAGAAGGCAAACCAAGGCCGGGCCAAGGGCCCGTCACGCGGAGTCGCGGAGCCGCGGAGAAAATTCTTCTGCCGGGATCGAGTGAGTGTCCGATGAGTGAAAATTAGTGGTTAATGCCTGGCTCGTCCCATCGGCTCGAAATCTTCCGTCATCTGCGGATCACCCCGGCTCGATCCCGCCCTCCGCTCGACTCCTGTTCAAATGGATCGAGTCCGGGTCCGGTCCGAATCCTCTGCGCCCTCCGCGTCTCCGCGCCTCCGCGTGCGAACTCCGCCGGATCGCCGTCGCCGAGTTTCCGCTTGCGAGCCGTCGGGCGCAGTTTCGAGATACGTCTCCCTTTGGGACACCCCATGTCATGGTAGCTACCCCCCGGCCCCAATCCAGCCCCACGCTTTTCTCGAGCCTGAGTTGGGGACCCTTGGCATGGTCGTTTGCGTTCATCGCCCTCGCGGGATGCTCCACCGGGTCCCAAACTCCTTCGGACTCGTCGGCGTCTTCGGTTCCTCCCTCCGTTCCGCCCGCGCAGAATGCGTCCGCGGCCCCACCGCCCGCGACGAAATTCGAGACGGCACTCAAGCCGTTGCTCAAGGCCAGCTGCGTCAGCTGCCACAATCCCGCGGACCTCGAGGGCGATCTCGATCTGGAGAAGTTCCTCACGGCGACCCCGGCCGATGCCCTGAAGCAGCGCAAAATTTGGGAGACGGTCGCGGACAAAATGCGCGCCATGGAGATGCCGCCGGAAGGGGAGCCGCAGCCGTCCCCCGAGCAAGCCGCTGCGGCGATCGAATCGATCGATCAATATTATGCGGCCGTGGACTTCGCTGCCCCGCTGAATCCCGGCCGGGTCGTCGCGCGCCGGCTCAATCGGATCGAATACAACAACACCATCCGCGATCTCCTCGGCGTAAACCTGCGCATTACGGAGGACTTTCCGCCGGACCCTTCCGGCTACGGCTTCGACAACATCGGCGATGTCCTGTCGCTTTCCCCGGTCCTCACCGAAAAATACCTGAAGGCGGCGGAGGATGTGGCCCAACTCGCCATCCCGTTGACCAAGGTCACCGCAGTCGCCGCGCGCTACAACACCGAGACGATGGGCCAGCAATTTCGTGACCTGGTCCGCACGAAGCACGACATCCCAGTGGACGGCGTTTACACCATCCGCGTCGGCTGGGAGCAGGGCAACCCGGTGGGCACCCGCCACGTCGGCTCCATCTTCATCGACGGCCAGGAGGTCGCCAGCCAAAGGGTCGTTTTCGAGAGCTACGAGGGGCAGGACCGTTCGATCTATGCCCGCAGTGTCCGAATCCCGCGCGGCACGCATGTGTTCGAAGCGAAGATCGTAGCCCTGCCGCCGGAGCCTGCGCCGAAACCGTCCAAGAAAGGCCCGCCCAAGATCCTTCCGCCGTATCCCACGGTGATGGAGATCGTCGGTCCCGCTGAACAGGTGGCCAAGGAGGACACCGACAGCTATCGCCAGATTTTCTTCAAGGGTGCGCCCGCAGCCGACGCCAGTCCCGGCTATGCCCGCGAGATTTTCGCCCGGTTGCTGCCGCGCGCCTATCGCCGGCCGGTTTCGGACAGCGAGATTGCGCAGTTCACCCGGCTGACCGATCTGGTCCGCGAGCGCGGCGGATCCTTCGAGGAAGGTATTCAGGTCGGCCTTACCGCGATGCTGGTGTCGCCGCACTTCCTGTTTCGCATCGAGCGCGACCCCCGGGAAACGCGCGAGCGTGACCTGTATCGGATTACCGACCTCGAGCTGGCCTCGCGGCTGTCCTATTTCCTGTGGAGCAGCATGCCCGATGACACGCTCCTGGAACTGGCCGCCGGGGAGCGCCTGCATCAGCCGGAGGTGCTGCACACCCAGGTGCGCCGGATGCTCGCGGACCCGAGGGCGCGGTCACTGGCCCGAAACTTTGCCAGCCAGTGGCTCCAGACGCGCAATCTCGACGTCAATGCGCCCGACCGCGGGACCTTTCCGGATTTCGATCCCGAATTGCGCGACGCAATCCAGCAGGAGACCGAGTTGTTCTTCCACGCCGTCGTTACGGAGGACCGGGACGTCCTTGATTTCCTCGACGGCAAATTCACCTTCGTGAACGAACGCCTCGCGCGGCACTATGGGATGTCGGGCGTCGAGGGGCGCGAGTTTCGCCGCATCGAACTCGATGGCAATGAGCGCAGCGGCATCCTGACCCACGCGAGCGTCCTCACGGTCTCCTCCTATCCCACGCGGACGTCGCCGGTGATCCGCGGCAAATGGCTGCTGGAAAACATACTCAACTCTCCGCCGCCCCCGCCGCCACCGAATGTGCCGGCCCTCGATGAAGCCCCGGTGGGGAAGACGGTTTCGTTTCGCGCGCAGCTCGAACAACACCGGAGCAACGCGGCCTGCGCCTCCTGCCATGCCCGGATGGATCCGCTCGGATTCGGACTCGAGAATTACGATGCGATCGGACGCTGGAGAAACCGGGACGGCGGTTTTCAGGTCGACGCTTCCGGCCGACTTCCCGGCAACCGGACGTTCGTCGGGTCGAAGGAGCTGAAGGCGATTCTGCGGGCGGATTCGCCGCGGTTCATCCGGGCGTTCTCCGCGAAGCTGATGATCTTTGCGCTCGGGCGTGGCCTCGAAAGCTACGATCGGCCCGCCGTCGAGAAAGTGGCCCGGCATTCCGAACAGAACGAACGGCGTTTCTCCGAGGTCGTCACGGCGATCGTCGACAGCGCTCCTTTTCAAATGCGAAACCGCGGTCACGCGCCGACCCTCACCGCCAGCACCGACGCGCCCGTCCACGACCGGCAAACCTCACGAGCCCCATGAAACATCTCTCCCGCCGAACCTTCCTCCGTGGCACGGGTGCCGTCATCGCGTTGCCGTGGCTCGACGCCATGACGCCGGCTTTCGCGCAGGCGTCCGCCACGCCGAAGAGTCCGGTCCGCATGATGCACGTCTATGCGCCGTCCGGCATGATCACGCAGTACTGGGATCCGACGACCACCGGCCGTGACTTCGAATTCCCGCGGATCTTGAAACCGCTCGAGCGGTTCCGGGAGGACATCCTGGTGATGAGCGGACTCAGCGCCTACGAAACCGGGGCGATCCTGGGCGAGGCCGGCGGCGATCATTGCCGGGCCGTGGGCACCTACCTTTCGGGCGTGCGCATCAAACCCACGATGGGCGCGGATTATCGCGCCGGGGTCACGGCGGATCAAATTGCCGCCCGCGCGCTGGGACGGGAGACGAAGTTCGCCTCGCTCGAGCTGGCCTGCGAGGACAGCCGGACTGTCGGGGACTGCGACGGCGCCACGTGCGCTTATCAAGCGCTGGCCTGGAAGTCCCCCACGGAGCCGCTCCCGCCGGAAATCAATCCGCGCCTGCTGTTCGAGCGGATGTTCGGCGGCATGAATGTGAAGGCCGATCCGAGGGAGCGGGAGAATCAACGGCTGTACCGGCAGAGCATTCTCGATCTGACCTTGCAGAGCACCCACAGCCTGCAGCGCGAACTCGGGGCCGATGACCGCCGAAAGCTCGATGAATACCTGACCTCGGTCCGGGAGCTGGAAGTGAGAATTCGGCGTCAGGAAACGGACGCGCGGCAGATGATTCCTGCGGGGACCAGCAAACCCGAGGGTATTCCCGCGACCTACGCCGAGCACGCGCGGCTCATGTTCGATCTGATGGTGCTCGCGCTGCAGACCGACATGACCCGCGTCGGGACGTTCATGATGGCGCGGGAAGGCGGCGTGCGGCCGTATCCTGAAATTGGAGTGCCCGAGGCGCATCACGCCGTCTCCCACCATCGCAACAGCCCGGAGCTGATCGAGAAGGTGACGAAGATTGAATGCTACCATCTCGAGCAGTTCGCGTACTTCATCGAACGACTGAAGTCTGTGCGTGAAGGCGACGGGACACTGCTGGATAACTGTGCGATCGCCTACGGCGCCTCGATGGGCGATCCGAACCGTCACGATCACAGCCGTTGCCCCACGCTCCTCGCCGGCCGGGCGGGCGGGCGCATCAAGTCCGGCCGGCATGTGGCCTTTAAGGAAGGTACTCCGATCAGCAACCTCCACCTCACGATGCTGGACGTGGCCGGAGTTCCCACCGACCGGTTGGGGAACTCGAATGGCCATCTGGATTTTCTGTCGGACGTGTGATCGGGCTCCAGGCCCAGAGCTGGCGAACCACTAATTGACACTCATCGGACACTAATCCCGGAGGCCGCTTCGAGCACGAGCCGTCCCTTCGACCGGCTCGGATTAGTGCCCGATTAGGGAAAATTAGTGGTTATTCCCCGGCTCTTCCCATCGGCTCGAAATCTTCCGTCATCTGCGGATCACACCGGCTCGGTCCGACCTCGGCCCGACTCCTGTTCAAGTGGATTGGGGTTTGGGTCCGACCCCGAAACCTCCGCGCCCTCTGCGTCCTCCGCGTTCCAACTCCGACGCTTGGATCGTCGAGAAGTGCTGTCTTCGCTTGGTATTCCTTGGCTCGCCTTCTGTGAAAAGGTTTGGGCCTTGGACTTGCACAGAAGGCAAACCAAGGCCGAACCAAGCGCTCTCAACCCTCAACTCTCAACTCCGCCCTCAAATTTGCGAATACGGCGTCGGACGCAGGATCACATTGCTGATATCGGTCACAAGCTCGGGATCGGTGAAGCCCGGCGTGGTGCTCAGCTTCTTCCATTCCGGGTCGGCGCGGAACGTATCCCAGCATTTCTCGCGCGCCACCATGTCGTCGAACACCAGCATGTAGGTGAGATTCGGCATCTTGGTGCCGATGATCGTTTCGCCAAAAAACACCGGCGTCAGTCCGGTCCGGCGGAAGATGGCAATCTCGCCCTGATCGAACATCTCAATCTTCTTCAGATTGGTCCGCTTGCTGGGGTTCTCGTACGTGCGCAGTTCGAAGATCCGCGGCTTCGCGGCCGGGACTTCGAGTTTCGGAATAGTGGTGAACGCGCGCAGCAGTGAACTCTCGACCCGGATGTAGGCGGGATCCGTCGGCGGCACGTTGAGGAATTCGGCCCCGGCTTTCTGGTACGCGGCGTCGGCCTGTACCCGCTCGTGGGCGGCGGCGAACGACTCCATGGAGGCGTGCGGGATGAGCACATACATCGTCGGGTTGTCCGGGCCGACGACCACGCCAAACACGCCCACCTTCGGAATGCCGGCGCGGTTCAGCGCGGGAATCGCAGCGTCGCGAAAGTAGTCATCGAACCGCTTCTGCATCGGCCCCCGGCGCAGGTGGTAGAGCCGCAGTTCATAGAATTCACGGCCCGCGTTCGGGCGCGATTCCGCGGCGCCGAGCACCGACGTGGAACTGACCGCCGCGGCACCGGCCACCGCGAGGGAGGATTTAACGAAGTCACGACGTTTCATGGGTGACGGGGAGTTGATCAGCCGAACAAACCGGGCGCAACCGCGAAGGACACGAAGCTCGTTTTACGACCGAGACACCGAGGCATCGGCGGATCGCACCGGCTCGCGTCCGAACCGTTTGAACGCAGAGGACGCAGAGGGTGGGGAGGTTTCCAATCCGCCCTCCGCCCGATCTCGGTGTGCCTCCTGTTCAATAGATTGGAGATCGGCCCGACCCTTTACAGCCGCCTTCATTTTCACTCACTGGGCACTCACACTTGTCCGGGGTTAGCGTGCCGTTAGTGTCCGTTAGTGGTTTGCCCGGGCCGAGAGAGCACCGGTACTCTCCGCGTCTCCGCGACTCCGCGTGAGAGGGCTTGGGTCGCCCTTGGCTCGACCTTCTGTGCAAAAGCCCGACCCCTTACGGCCGCCCCGAAGCCTATGCCGTCCGGTGCAGTCTCTTGAACTCGTACAAGGCCGCGTCGGCCGACGCCACCAGGGACCCCTGCGTCAGGGCGTCGTCCGGCCACGTCGCGACTCCGGCGCTGACTCCCACCTCGAGGGAGAGATTTCTCGCCGGGATGCGGCAGGGGGTCGTGGCGGCGAGCTGTCGGACGCGGGAGGCTACGATCTCGGCTCCGGCCCGATCGGTTCCGACGAGCAGCAGTGCAAATTCGTCGCCACCGAGCCGGGCCACGCAATCCATCTGGCGGGTTTGACTGGTCAGCAGCCGCGCCGCATGCCGCAGGACTTCGTCGCCGGCCGGGTGGCCGTAGGTGTCGTTGATCGCTTTGAAGCGATCGAGGTCAATCATCACGAGTGAAAGCGGGCGGCGGAAACGCCCGGCGCGCTGCCATTCCTCCTTCAGCCGACGGTCGAACTCGCGCCGATTGGGCAACTGGGTCAGTTCGTCGACCGAGGCCAGATCGCGCAGTTCCCCGACCGTCTCGGACATCTTCAAGGCGTAGCCGACCGCGCGCTCGAGTCCGCGCGGGTTGAGCTCGATCTTTTTCATGAAGTCGGCCGCGCCGCCATCCATCGCGGCCAGGTCGGTTTCCTCCCCACTGTCGCCGGTCAGAATGATGATCGGCGTATGGCACTGCTGGGCCTTTGCCTCCCGCAGTAATTCAAGTCCATCCCGCGCTCCGAGATGGTAGTCGAGCAGACAAAGCGTGTAGGCGCCGGTCAGCAGTTCCTTCAAACCCTCTTCGTAAGTGGCGGCATGCGTCACGGAAAAAGTGCCGCGGCGGAACGCACCCACCATCAAGCGGATCATTTCCGACATCGTGGCGTCGTCGTCGATCAGGAGAATCTTCTGGGAGTCAGGCATCTCGGGTGGGACAGGAGAGCCTCAGTCATCGTTGATGTAGGCGGCGCCGTCCAGAAATCCATTTCGCAGAAGGCCAATCCAAGTCCAAACCAAGTGCCCGGCCGTCGTCTGTCGTCCGTCCTCTGGCGTCTGACCTCCGCCCTCCGCATCGTCTTTGGATTCGCCTTCCTTCGACCTCTCACTTCAGCGCCTGGTAAATCGTCGTCTTGAACCGCTGGTTCAGCGTGCTGCCGCCGGTCGGACGGAGCTGGGTCATCATGAGGCCGATCATCTTCTCCTTCGGATCCACGAAGTATTGCGGAAAGTACGCGCTGCCCCAGCCGAAGGCGCCTTCGCCGACGAGTTCGCCGAGGCGGCCCGGGTTTTCGTTCACCCAGAAGCCGAGACCGAATGCGCCGGTGTCGCGGTTGTACAGTTCGCCGGTGTGGTTGCGGTGCATGAGCTCCACCGTGCGCGGACTCAGCAGACGCACGCCGTCGAGTTCGCCGCCGTTCAGCAGCATCTGCAGCAGCCGGCCGTAGTCGGACGCGGTCGAGAGCAGGCCGGCGCCGCCGGAGAACAGCTTTCGCGGACCGTCGATGAAGTCGGAGCGCTTGGAATCCTCGCCGCGGACGAGCCGTCCGTCCTCGACACCGTAGACGACCGCGAGCCGCGCAGCCTTGGCGGGATCGAGGTAGTACGAGGTGTCCTTCATTCCGAGCGGCCCGGAGATTCGCTCGGCGACGAAGCGATCGAGCGGCTGGCCGGACACGACTTCGACGAGATAGCCGAGCAGGTCGGTGCTGTAACCGTAGTCGTAGGCCTCGCCGGGCTGGTTCGCGAGCGGGAGCTGGGCGAGGCGCTTCATCGCCTCGCCGATCGTCTCGTCGTGATCGATCAGATACCAGCCGTGCAGCCGCGCCTTCTTGTAATCCTCGACGGCGGCGAAGTCCCCGTAAGTCAGGCCGGCGGTGTGCGTCAGCAGATGACGGATGGTGATGGAACGACGGGCCGGGACGGTGACGTATTTGACGTCGGCGGGTGAGCCCGGGGGCGGCGGCACGGCGACGACGGAGCGGGCGAACTCGGGGATGAACTTGCCCACGGGATCGTTGAGGAGAAAACGTCCCTCCTCGTAGAGCATCATGACCGCGATGGACGTCACGGCCTTGCTCATCGAGGCGATGCGGAAGATGGTGTCGGTCTTCATCGGCACGGCGTTCTCGATGTCCTGGGCGCCGTAGGCCTTGAGCACGACGTCCTGACCATTGCGCTTCACGATCATGACGGCGCCGGCGAGACGGCCGCCCTGGATCTCGGTGTCGATCACCGTATCGAGCCGCTGGAGGCGAACGGGGTCGAAGCCCTGCGCGGCGGGATCGGCGCCACGGGAAACGGCCGCGAGGAGGACGATGGCGGCCAAGGCGAGGGGCGCGCGGGAAAGCCGGAGGCAAGCGAAGGTGAACATGGGGAGAATGAACAGAGGTGACGGGGAGTGCTCAGCCGTTCAAGCCCGAGCCTTCTGTGCAAAGGCTTGGACCCGACGCGCATCGCACTAGCTAAGGGGGCGGCCGCTCGGCCGCGGCTGCTGGGGCAGCGGGCAAGGGCGCATCGGAGCCGATCGCGTATTCCGAGAAATCGTTCACGATGTCCGCGTAGTGACGGTCTTGTTTGTAGATCTGCAGGATGCGACCGTGCTCCATATCGCTGGTGGGAAAAATGCGCGGAGGCTCACCGCGAAGGAAAATTCCCGTATAGGCGCGATGCCGGTCTGTGAGGCGACGAATGACGACCACGGGACAAGTGTGGATCAGAAGCGGTAAATTGCGAATCCAAGCTCAGGTGCCGTCGTCTGTTGCAGGTCGTCCGCGGCCCGTCCTCCGTCGTCCGGGCCTTTCCCATCGGCTCGAAATCTTCCGTCATCTGCGGATCTCACCGGCTCGGTCCCGAACCATTTGAACGCGGAGGACACGGAGGACGCAGAGGGTTCTAGAGCGGGTTAAAGAATGCCGTAGCCAGATTTGGGCGTGCACGAGGCACGCCCCTACACGAAATGACAATCGATGTAGGGGCGCGCCTCGTGCGCGCCCGCAGCTTCACTCTAGACGCGCAGGTTCCGAGCGTTTGGCACCGGAGCGGGAAGGCTGCTAACAACGAACTGCCCGACCCCCTTACGGCCGTCACTCTTTTGGGTTCTGTGTCGCCGAGCGACGACGACGCATCAGGAACGTGCCGCCGAGAACGAAGGCACCCGTGAGCGCCGCATAGGTCGAGGGCTCGGGGATGGAGCTGATCACGATGCTGCTGATGTTGAAGTGGACCTGTCCGCCAATGCCGTTTTCCAACACGGCGACATTCGTGGAGCTGGCACCGTAGCTGCCGAGATGGTTGCCGAAATAATCCGAGGGGTCCGCGAGGGCGCCGGTGACGGGGGAGAAATCCAGGCCGGAGTAGCTGGCGCCCAGAATCAGCGTCTTGAACGACTGCCCGCCGACCGTCAGGCCGGTGTCGCCGCCGAAGACGGTGCCCGCCATCAACCACAGCTGACCACCGGCGGCATACGCGTCGATGTAGGAAATCGCGGTCGAGCCGTCCGTCACCGGGCGGGTCCAGGTGCCGGAGAGCCCCGTGCCGGTGACGCTGGTCCAGATCGCGGGATCGGTCGCGGTGTTATCGTCCTTCCATTCAAAAAAATTGCCGACCGAAACCGAGCCCGTCGGCAGGGTGGGGGCGAAATCGTTCAGCACGAAGCTGAAGGTCGTGGCCTGACCCGAGGTGTAGCCGAGGGCCGCGGACGTGGTGGATCCGTTGACCGTGAACGTGATTTGGGCAGAAGCCGTGAGGACGGCGACGAGGAAGCAGGCGAAAAACCCGAGCGATGAAGTTTTCAAGGTGGAGCGGCTAAGTTCATTCGCTTAAGAAACTTGGGCAAGGCGCAAAACGGAAGGTCCGTCCAAAACGGGGAGGTGCTTCTGTGCAAAGGTTTGAGCCCAACCCATCGCACAGAAGGCCAATCCAAGGCCGAACCAAGTGCCTCTCACGCGGAGCTGCGGATAGATCGGCAGATGACGGAAAATGCCGGAAGATAAAGGGACGCCGTCTTCGTAGGGCCACCGCTCACCCATCGGCTCGAAATCTTCCGGCATCTGCGGATCACACCGGCTCGATCCCGAACCATTTGAACGCGGAGGACACGGAGGACGCAGAGGGTTCTAGAGCGGGTTAAAGAATGCCGTAGCCATATTTGGGCGTGCACGAGGCACGCCCCTACACGAAATGACAATCGATGTAGGGGCGCGCCTCGTGCGCGCCCGCAATTTCTGATCGGCTACACTTCAACTTAATCTGCTCCAAACCCCCAATTCGCCCGCCGCACCAAGTGCATCTCACGCGGAGGCGCGGAGCCGCGGAGAGCGCTCAACTCTCGTCCCCAACCGTCTCTCAACTCTCATCCCTCAACTCCCCAGGCGTCCACCGCCTCCGTTCCGCTCCGCCCCTAAATCGTCCCCGCTTCCACCATGTAGTTATTGGCCGTGCAGTGCGCGGAGTCGTCCGACGCGAGGAAGAGCGCCATCCGCGCGATGTAGACCGGTTCGATCGGATCGGGGAGGCACTGGGCGGCCAGCTGGCGGCTCATGCCCTCGGGCGTGACCCACAGTTGCTTCTGCCGCTCGGTCATCGTCCAGCCGGGGACCAGCGTGTTGACGCGGATGCGATGCCGGCCGAGGTCGCGCGCCATGCCGCGGGTGAGTCCATGCACGGCCGCCTTGGCGGTCGTGTAGACGGGAAATCCGCCGCTCGCCCGCCACCACGAGTCGGAGCCCAGGTTGATGATGGAACCGCCGCCGGCGGCGATCATGCCGGGAGCGACCGCCTGGATCGCGAAGAACATGTGACGGAGGTTCGTGTTGATACGCTCGTCGTAGTACTCGGGCGTCACGTCTTCCCACCGATGGCGATCGTCGCGGGCGGCATTGTTCACGAGCACCCGGGCCGGGCCTTGCACGGCGGCGAGCGCACCGAAGGCGTGTTTCAACGCGTCGATGTCGCGCAGATCGCAGAACTCGAATCGGACCTGTCCGCCGGCGGCCGACAGTTCCGCCGCCAGCGCCGGACCGCGTTCGCGATCGAAGTCGACGAAGCCGACCCGCGAGCCTTGGGCCGCGAACGAGCGCACCATCTCGGCGCCGATGCCGGAAGCGCCGCCGGTGATGAAAACGCTGAGGTCCTTGAGGCTGGGATAGACGGCAAATGCAGGCATGGGAGGAGAGGAGCAACGGGCATGCCGGGATTCGGGCCCTTTGCAACCCCGGCCACTCGGGCTCTCACGAGGAGTCGCGGAGCCGCGGAGAGCTCTCAACCCTCATCTCTCAACTCTCAACTAATCTCCCATGAGTGAAAATGAGTGGTTTACTCCCGGCTCCCACCATCGGCTCGAAATCTTCCGTCATCTGCGGATCACACCGGCTCGGTCCCGAACCGTTTGAACGCAGAGGACGCGGAGGACGCAGAGGGTTCCAACCCCCCGATCTCCGACACGAAGCCTCTGCCTTGGTATTCCTTGGCTCGCCTTCTGTAAAAAAGGCTCGGGCCCAATCCATTTCACAGAAGTCCAATCCAAGACCAAACCAAGTGTCCCTCACACGTAGTCGCGGAGCCGCGGAGCCGCGGAGAGATCCGCAGATGTCGGAAGATGCCGGAAGATGAGGAATTCGGCGAAGGGATCGTCCCGGCTTCCGATCAGCAATTGACGCAAACGCGGAGCACCGACGTCCTCGGGCATGAATGAGCATTACCCCTTCCGTGCCGTCGATCGGCCGTCGCTGCTGGCGTGAACTCCGGGGTCGGCTGCTCTTTCTGTTCGCCGCTTTGATTCCCATGCTCGCGGCCGCCGAGCCAGGCCTCAGCGAGCCGCAGCAGGAGTTTATCGATCGGCATTGCTCGAGTTGTCACAACGACGTCGATCGCGAAGGCGGATTGGATCTAAGTACACTTTCTCTCCGGCCCGGGGACGCGGCGAATTTAATGACCTGGGTCAAGGTCTACGACCGCGTGCAGACCGGCGAAATGCCTCCGAAGGAAAAGCGGCAGCCGGGTTCATCCGAACTGAACGGGTTCCTGAAGGACCTCCGCTCTACTCTGATTGCCGGCGAGAACTCGACGCGAACCCAGGGTCGCGCCCTCTGGCGCCGGTTGAATCGCAGCGAATACGAGATGGCGCTGCGCGATATTTTCGCCCTGCCGTGGCTCGACGTGCAGCCGCTGCTGCCGGTGGACGGCGAGGCCCACCACTTCAGCAAGAGCAGCTCGGCCCTCGATCTCTCGTTTGTGCACATGCAGAAGTACATGGCGGCCGCCGAGGCCGCGATGCTCGAGGCCCTCGCCGTGCAGTTCAGTTCCCCGCCCACGTCCGTGAAGCGGTACTATGCCCGCGAAACCGGAAGCTTCACGTCGGGCGATGTGTCCTTTCGCCTGACCCCGTTTACCGGTTTCACCCCCGAGCGCCTGAAATTTCCGTTGCTGGGATCGAGCGCGCAACCCGACGTGCGGGCGAACAAGGCGCCCATCACGGTCGGAGCCTCAGATCCCGACGTGAGGGCGCGCGAAGCGGTCGGCTGGGTGGCGGGGCACCACATCATTGGATTCAGCACCGGTTGGAGCGGCTTCGTCGCGCCCGTGTCAGGGAAATATCGAGTGCGCTTCAATGGTCTGAGCGTCTGGGTTGGTCCGAACGGTCACGGCAACCGGCTGCGCGGCACCGGCAAAGCCAGGACCTCCGAGCCGACCGAGCCGCGCTGGTACACCGCGAACTACGATGACGTGAGCGTCGGCCGTCGCTCGGAGGCCATCGTCGTCTACACCCAGAGCGAAAAGCGCACCGCGCTCAATCGACGGGTGGGAATGTTTGACCTGCACCCGGACGCATCGACCGCCGAATTGGATGTCACCCTCAAAGCGAAGGAGTTCCTGGTCACGGATGCCGTGCGCTTCTATCGGGTGCGGCCGACCGATGGTTCGTCCCGCGGGCCCACCAATCCCCTGGCGCAGCGCGATGGCCAGCCCGCCGTGGCATTTCGCTGGATGGAAGTCGAAGGCCCCCTCTATGACTCCAATCACGGTGCCGGTTATCGCCTGCTCTTTGGCGATCTGCCGCTGCAAGAAGCGAAGTCCGGCAGGAAAGGCGTCGCCATCCAGGTCGTGCGGCGCCTTCCCCCTGAACTGGTCGAGCCAGCCATCCAGGCGTCCGACGTCGGCCTGTCGGATTACCGACTCGAACCGGTTCGCGTGGAGGTGGTGTCGGATAATCCGCGCACCGATGCCGGGCGACTGCTCCGGAACTTTGTCAGTCGCGTCTACCGTCGGCCGGTCTCCGAGCGTGAGATCGATCCGTTTGTCGCGCTCGCTCACCGGCAGCTAGATTCGGGTGCTGGCTTCACCGCAGCGATGCTGGCCAGTTACACGGCGGTTTTGGCTTCGGCCGAATTTGTCGTCCTGAACGAAAAGCCGGGTAACCTGGACGGCTATGCGCTGGCGTCACGGCTCGCCTTTTTCCTGTGGAACTCGGAGCCGGACGATGAGTTGAAGGCGGCCGCGGCCCGCGGCGAATTGGCGGTTCCCGAGCGGCTGCACGCCCAGGTGGAACGCATGCTCAACTCCGCGAAAGCCGCGCGATTTGTCTCCGCATTTCTCGATGGCTGGCTCGACCTGAGCAAGATGGACGACACCACGCCTTCCCTCACGCTCTACCCGGAGTACGTTCTCGATCAGTGGCTGGTCGAATCGGCGGTCGACGAGACCCGGCTTTATTTCAGCGAGTTGCTGCAACACAATCTTCCGGCGCGCACCCTGGTCGACAGCGACTTCACGTTTCTGAACGAGCGGCTCGCGAGTCATTATGGAATTTCTGGTGTCACGGGAGCCGCGATGCGGCGGGTGGCCCTCCCGGCGGACAGTCCCCGCGGTGGTTTGATGACGCAGGCCAGCGTGCTCAAAGTCACCGCGGCCGGCACCACCACGTCACCGGTGCTTCGCGGCAAGTGGATCATGGAGCGCATCCTTGGCTACGTCGTTCCCCCGCCGCCGGCGGCGGTGCCCGCCGTCGAACCCGACATTCGCGGCTCGGTGACGATTCGCCAGCAGTTGGACAAGCATCGCGCCGACGAGAGTTGCGCGATGTGTCATCGCAAAATCGATCCGCCGGGTTTCGCGTTGGAAAACTTCGATGTGCTCGGCGGCTGGCGCGAACGCTACCGCGCCGTCTCCGCGGTCGCAACGCCGGAACACGGCATCGGACACAACGGGCACCCCTTCAGCTTTTACTATTCCCAGCCCGTCGACCCCAGCGGCCGGATGCCGGATGGGACGGCATTCGAGGGTATCAAGGATTTCAAACGCCTCCTCCTCCGCGACGAAGCTCAGCTCGCCCGGAACCTGACGGTGCATCTCGTCACCTATGCCACCGGGGTTCCGATCAGCTTCGCGGACCGCGATGCCCTCGAGAAAATTCTCGAGCGCAGCCGCAGCCGGGGGTACGGCGTGAGAACGCTCGTTCACGAGATCGTCCAGAGCGACCTGTTCCGCAGCAAGTAGGTCAGCTCGACCGCGCTGACTCCACCGCCGGACGAGTGCTGTCCAAGGGGCTAGGTGATCCGCAGATGACGGAAGATGCCCGAAGATGAAGGATCGCGTCCTTTCGTAGGGCCGCCGCTCGCCGGCGGGCCTGATCCGCAGCCGAGCCTTTGCACAGAAGGCCAATCCAAGTCCGAGCCAAGAAGTCGGCTCGGATTAGTGCCCATGAGTGAAAATGAGTGGTTTACTCCCCGGCTCCCACCATCGGCTCGAAATCTTCCGTCATCTGCGGATCACACCGGCTCGATCCCGAACCATTTGAACGCGGAGGACGCGGAGGACGCAGAGGGTTCCAAACTCCCGATCCCCGACCTGACGCCTCTGCCTTGGTATTCCTTGGTTCGCCTTCTGTGAAAAAGTTTGGGCCCAATCGATCGCACAGAAGGCAATCCCAGTCCGAACCGAGTAATCTCACGCGTAGGCGCGGAGCCGCGGAGAGCTCTCAACCCTCATCTCTCAACTCTCAACTAATCCCCCATGAGTGAAAATGAGTGGTTTACTCCCTGACTCGCACCATCGGCCCGAAATCTTCCGGCATCTGCGGATCGCACCGGCTCGGGCCCGAACCATTTGAACGCGGAGGACATAGCGCGGCGGAGCCGTAACCAAAGGATACCGCCCGGGATTAAACAGGAAGGCCGGGGAGAGCGGGGAGAGGTCGAAACCATTGCTTCCCGAACTCCCCGATCTTCCTGTTCAAAATTCTCCCGGAAATGAGCGATCCACCAATACAGCACTGCAGAGGGTTCTAAACTCCCAAACCACCCGCCGAACCAAGTGTATCTCACGCGGAGGCGCGGAGCCGCGGAGAGCTCTCAACTCTCAGCCCTCAACTCTCAACTCGGCCTCAAAGCTATCGCGCTCGTGATTCGTGCTCGTGCTCGATCGGCTTCGTGCAAGAGGACGCGTACGAGTAAGAGCACGGCTGCAGCTTCGCTAAAGACCCGCAGGTTCCGAGCGTTTGGCACCGGAGCGGGAAGCCCTGATAATAAGTAACGCCCCGACCCCCTACGGCCGCCCCTTCGCGCGAATGCTAATTTTGGAGGTAGAGCGCATACACTGCGACCTGCTGTCGACGGTCCCCGTCAAAAATCACACGGATTCTGGTCGGCCCTCGAACTTCCCCGAATTGGGCCGCGCCGCTCCAGGTAACCGGAGTGGCCAACCCGGACTGGCGCACAACTGCCGCGTTGACCCCGGCGAACTGCGGCAGGGGTCGCTCCTGGAGATCTAGCAACTCGACCCGCAGCACCCCCTGTTCAGAAAGCCCGTCCACATTTACCAGGAGCCTGGTGCCCGCCTTCAATTCCACCGGGGCGGTTATGAGTTCCGCCGGATGAGTCGTGTCCTTGGGGGAGAGGGAACCAAACCGGTCCCTGGGGAGCGTCGCGAGCCCGACGCCGCCCCTCGGCTTGTATTCCGTCCCCACCCGCGGATCCCAGGCTCCGTACCAGATAAACGTCCGATCCCCCACGTTTTCGAAACCCTGCCCTTGCAGTACGCCACCTTGGTCCCACGCCCCGTCGTGGCCGCGTGGCAGGAAGACCGACTCCGGCACCGGTTCGCGAAAATGCAGGCCGTCGTTACTCACCAGGAAACCCAGGTCGACTGTCCGATCCTTCCACTGTTTTCCGCCGTGCCACTGACCATAGAGCCCAAGCAGCACGTTGCCGCGGTTCCAGACACTCACGCCTTCATGGCATTCTTCGCCTTCCCCATACGGAAATGATTGGTGCTGGCTGCCGCGCAAAAAGCCGACGCTGGCGGTGCGCGACCAGTGGATAAAGTCCGGCGAACGATGAAGTAGAATTTCACGTCCCGAGTATTCGCGTGTTCCCCGCACGCCGGGAGGAGCGCTCTGGCCGGTTGCGAAATAAACCCCGTTCCAGCGGTAGAGTCCGCCAGCCGCCTCGAAGTGATATTCGGGGAGAAGCAGGTCCTCCTTGGGTAGCAGGCCGCCAACCGGCGGGCTTTTGACGGCCGCGTGCCAGCGGAGCCCATCGGCGCTGAAGAGCACCGCCAGCGTGCCGCGGCCCCGGCCTTCTCCTTCCCGCCACCACGCCTGGGCCGTCATCTTGTAACGACGGGTGGGATCGGGATCGTCGGGTTCGACGATCACCTTCAAGTTGATTATGCCCAGCGGCGCCGGCTCGATCGCGATCAGATTGTTCCGCCGATCGCCGCGGTATTCGACCAGCCCCAACTCCGGCTTTGTCCAGTGAATGCCATCCCGGCTCTCGGCATACGCCGGACGCCAGATTTGAACACTCCGGGGGTCCTTCTCCAACTCGGAGTCGACCGCCACATACCACATCCGGTAACGGTCTCCGTCCCGAACGACCGAACCATAGAATTGGACTCCGAACTCGTCGGGCGTTCCTTTTTCACCGCGACGGACGACCGGATTCTCCGCCAGCTTTTCCGGCCGATGCATCGTCAGGCCCAGGTTGTGGGTGAACGGAACTGAAACGTCGTCGAACGAAAACAGCGTGACGTCTCCGTTCGACCTTCCCGTTCCGGGGAACGTCTCCGCCCCGTCGGCCCAGGGTGCCAGGAGGGTCGCAAATGAAAGGAAGGCGACCGCCATACCGGCGGAAGCCGCGGCTTTGCACCAGTCGCGGCGACCGCGATCAACGAAGTTACGGCAGGCTGTATTCATGGGTGGTTTTGAAAGTTGCTAACCCCGTCCGTCAAATCAGGGCAACCTCAGGATTGAGATGCCGATCGTCTCTGCGACGGCTGCCCGTCAGGGCGGGGTGTGGCTGGCGCCTGGCTCAGGCACGGGCAGTGAGGGATCCACAGATGACGGAAGATGTCGGAAGATGAAGTACCGCTCGCCTCATCGGCTCGAAATCTTCCGTCATCTGCGGATCGCACCGGCTCGGTCCCGATCCGTTTGAACACAGAGGTCGCAGAGGGTGGGGAGGGGCCCAAATCCCGGGCTCAGCCAAACCACTAACGGACGCTAACGGCACACTAACCCCAATCCCGAGCATGCCCGGTTCGGGTTAGTGTCACGTTAGTGAAAGTGAGTGGTGTCCGCCCGGGCTCGCCTCATCGGCTCGAAATCTTCCGGCCACCGAAATGGGATCCCTGCGTCCTTAACTCTTGTCGGCCTCAAAATGCATCTCCTAGCTTTGGGCTACCCTGGCAGCGCTCTTAGAACCACCCCTGTTACTATCGTGAATACTGTCCATACCCGTCGTGATTTCCTGACCCGCGGAATTGGTGGCATGGCCGCCGCCGCGTTCGTTTCCAGCCCCAGTGCTCTTCTCGCCAAAAATGAAATGCCGCGGCTTTCCGGCACTCACATCAAGTTTGGCTTGAATGCCTATTCGTTCAATGGGCCCCTCAGCCGGGGAACCAGAGCGCCAGGCGCCGCCGCTCCTGCCGGCGGTGCGGGGAAGGGCGGAGGGGGCCGAAAGGGTGGCGACGGCGCCCAAAAGGGCGGGGGAAATGCCACCAGCACGATGACGTGGAATGATGTCATCGAGTTTTGCGCCAGGACCGGCATCGATGGCCTGGATCCCACGGGCTACTATTTCACCGGTTACCCGGCCGTGCCGAGCGACAAGGTGATCGCCGACTTCAAGCGGCGGTGCTTCCTCAACGGAATTTCGATCAACTGCACCGGCGTCCGCAACAACTTCGCCCAAGTGGATGCGGCGGCCCGTCAAAAGGACGTTCAATTGATCAAGGACTGGGTTCACGTCGCCCAAAAAATGGGCGCGTATGGCCTGCGGGTGTTTTCGGGCAACAATGTCCCCGCGGGCAGGACCTTCGATCAGGTCCTCACCGAATACATGGTGCCGGCCTTCCGGGAAATCTGTGCCTACGCGGGTGACCATGGAGTCGTGATCGCGCTCCAGCATCACGACGACTACCTCAAGACGGCGGACGAAACCATCAAGTTCATGCAGGCCGTCGATTCCGAGTGGCTCGGCCTCGTGCTGGACATCGGCAGCGTCCGCACGGGCGACCCCTACGCGGAAATCGAGAAGCTGATCCCGTATGCCTGCAGCTGGCAGATCAAGGAACAGGTCTACCGGAATGAAAAGGCCGAGGCCACCGACATGGCCAAAATCAAGGAGGCGATCGTCCGCACCGGTTATCGCGGCTTTGTGCCCTTCGAAGCCCTGGAGGGTGGCGGTTCGCCCGAGGTGATCACGAAATTCTTCCAGCACATCAAGCAGGGCTTCGGCATGACGTAAGCCTCCGCTGCGAGTCACCGGCTCGGGCCCGATCCATTTGAACGCAGAGGACGCGGAGGGCGCAGAGGGTTCCAAATCCCGGGCTGAGCCAAACCACTAACGGGCACTATCGGGACACTAACTCCAGACCAAGGCATGCCCGGATCGGGTTAGTGTCAGGTTAGTGAAAGTTAGTGGTTACTCCCAGACTCGTCCCATCGGTTCGAAATCTTCCGACATCTGCGGATGACACCGGCTCGATCCCGAACCGTTTGAACACGGAGGACACAGAGGGAGCGGAGGATTCCAAATCCCGGTCATTACAGTCCCGTGAGCGCAAGCACGGCGTAGGCGGTCGCAGCGTCGTCCATCATGCGCGCCGCGCGATCCGTCGCGGGCCGCTGTTTGTTCAGCGACCACGAGACCCAGTGTCCTTCGGTCGGATCCTGGTTCGCGACCAGCCAGGCGAGCGCCCGCTTGACCTGCGGATGGTCCCGCGCTCCGGATTGCACCAACGCCAGCGTGATCACGCCCGTGGCGTAGCCGTCGCTCCGGGTTTCCAGGGGAGTCTTATCCCGGCGCTCCCAAGTGCCCACCACCGCGCCAAGGCTCCAGCCACCATCTTCCGCCTGCGCGGCGAGCGCTTCCGTTAGGATGTCCTGTTGCTGCGCCGGCGTGAGCAAACCGGGCAACTTCGTTGAGGCCCAAAGCAACGTCGCCCGGAGAATCAGCGACTGCGCCCCCCCTTGATCCTGCAAGTATTTCTTCAGGGCCTGGACGCCCGCCGCATTCTCCGCGGAATCGCGATACTCCGTGGACGTCAGCCCCAGGGCCACGGCGGCCAGCGTGGCCCCGTAGTAGACGGAATCGGGGGCTTCCCACGGCTGGAGTTTGAATTGCAACCAAGGGAAGGCGCCATCCTTGCCTTGCTCGGCCCACATGTTCGTGAACGCCAACCGGGTGTCCGCATTATTTTCCGGCGCGAGGATTAATGCGTTCAGCACGGCCTCGGTCCCGCGTGATTCCACCGCCTTGATCTCTCCTTTGTAATACGGTTCCACCTCGCCCCAGAGCCGGACCCGTTTGGTGACGTTTTCCAGCAAACGTTTCGCACTGGGGGCGATCCCGGCTTCACCGAGCCGCTCGCGCAGGGCCGCGCGACCCAGGATGAAAGGCACGCCGCTGTGGCAGGCGACGCAATAGGTGTCGTGATCCCTGGCGGCAAACTTCTGCGCCGCCCACCAGTCAGCGCGCTCGTCGAGAAAGGTGGCGGCGGCTTTGGGATTCCACGCCGCGGGATTCGTGCCGGCCGGTGGATTGTCCGCCGCATGATGAGCGGCCCGCGCAATCGTGGCGGCGCCAAGCGCGGCGACCAGCAGGGGTACAAGAAGAAGCGTTCTCATGCTTTTACCTTTGGTCGGGGGGCGCATTCGTTCAGGACGGATCGGCAGCTGGATTCAACTTGGGGCCGCCGGGCTGGTTCTTCGCGTTCACCCTCCACCCGGCGTTCACCACCGTGGGGCGCGGATTGGCGAGGACGCAAGACCGCCGGTACAGGGGGCCCAATCGATCGCACAGAAGGCAATCCAAGTCCGAACCAAGTGCCTCTCACGCGGAGGCGCGGATCCGCGGAGAGATCCGCAGATGACGGAAGATACCTGAAGATGAAGGATCGCGCCCTTTCGTAGGGCCGCCGCCTTTCGGCCGGCTCAAGGCCTCAAATCGACGTGGGATTTACGCCGTGAGCGGCGTCGAACGGCTCGCCGGCGGGCCTGATCTGCGGCCGAGCCTTTGCACAGAAGGCGAATCCAAGGCCGATCCAAGGGGCTGGGGATTGGAACCCTTGGCCTGACCTTGGCTCGACCTTCTGTGCAAAGGATTGGGGATTTGATTGGGGCAGGAGGGCTCGATCCGAGTCTGCCGTCTGCCCTCAGTCTTCCTTCCCCCGGCGGCTCGTCTCATCGGCTCTAAATCTTCCGTCATCTGCGGATCGCACCGGTTCGGGCCCGAACCATTTGAACGCGAAGGACACGGAGGACGCAGAGGGTTCCAAACTCCCAATTCGCCCGCCGAACCAAAGGCATCTCACGCGGAGGCGCGGAGCCGCGGAGAGCTCTCAACTCTCAGCCCTCAACTCTCAACTCGGCTTCAAAGCCATCGCGCTCGTGGTTCGTGCTCCTGCTCGTGCTCGATCGGCTTCGAGCAAGAGCACGCGTACGAGCAAGAGTACGCCAGCCGCTTCGCTTTAGACCCGCAGGTTCCGAGCGTTTGGCGCCGGATCGGGAAGCCCTGCTAACAAGTAACGGCCCGGCCCCTAAGGCGGCTGCTCGAGCCAAACCACTAACGGACGCTAACGGCACACTAACCCCAATCCCGGGTATGCCCGGATCGGGTTAGTACCAGTTTAGTGAAAGTGAGTGGTTACTCCCGGACTCGTCCCATCGGCTCGAAATCTTCCGTCATCTGCGGATCACACCGTCCCCAGATGGGGACCAGAAGGCATCCAGAAGGCATCCAGATGCCGTCCAGACGCGCTCCAGAAGCGGCTAGCTCGCCGCTAGGTCGCCGTCAGCTCGCCGTCCAGACGCGGAGGGGCCCGTTCGTACCTGGTTGGTCAGCGCAGAGGCGGCAGCCGGCCAACCGCTAACATGTAACGGCCCGACCCCTTAGGACGGGCCCCACCTTCCACGAGAGCACGCATGAACACCTCAGGCTTTACCTTTTACCTCGGTGGCCAAAAAAGGGACGATACCAGAGGGGCGGTTACTTTGGTACGCTCTTCGTGCGCGAAGCGGCCCTGCGGCGAGCGCCGGCCCTACATCGGAGTCACTGAACCTCGAAGCGCCGATGCACGACCTCTGCGTCCGGTCTGACATCTGCGGATATATTCAGCCGAGCCCGTGCGATGAATGCGTATTAGTGTCCATTAGTGCTAATTAGTGGTTCACTGCTCGCAGAAACCGCTCACTTCACCATCGCGCCGTAGACGAGGACTGGCTGAAGGGGACACGTCTTGACTGTTGACAAGGACTGGCTGAAGGGGACACGTCTTGACTGTTGACAAAGCTGCCTGACGGCCGGCTAGACGCACACATGAACACCTCAGGCTTTACCTTTTACCTCGGGGCCAAGAAGGGATGATACCAAAGGGGGCGGTTACTTCGGTGCGTTCTCCGTGCGCGAAGCGGCCCGGCGGCGAGCGCCGGCCCTACATTCGAGCCGCGAAGCACTCGCCCTGCACGACATCTGCGAAATCTGCGGATGTATTCAGCCGGGCCCGTGCGCTGAATCCGCATTAGTGTCCATTAGTGTTAATTAGTGGTTTACCGCTCGCAGAAACCGGTCACTTCACCATCGCCCCGTAGACGAGGTTCTTGAAGGCCATCCGGGTCTGGATGCGGACGGCGGGGGTGGGGCTGTAGGCCATATAGAGGCCGACGAGGGCTTCCTTGGGGTCGATCCAGAAGCTCGTGCCGTTGGCGCCGGCCCACATCGCGTCGCCGGGGGAACCGGGCACCCAGGCCATGCCTTGATCGAGCCGAACGCCGAAACCGAGGCCGAAGCCGTAGCCGGGGCCGGTGGTCGCGACCGTGGTTCCGCCCATGCCGACGGTGTGCTGCGAGAGCATGAACTCCACGGTCTTCTTCGAGAGGTAGCGTTTCCCGTCGAGCGTGCCGCCGTTGACCATCATCTGCGCAAAGCGCAGGTAGTCGTCCGCCGTGCCGAGCAGTCCGCCACCGCCTTTGAAGTAGGTGCGGCCGGATGGATTTTGCTGCAGGCGCTCCGTCACCGGAGCTCCGGCGAGGCGGGGGACATTATCCGGCGACACCCACCACACGGTCGACTTCATGCCGAGCGGATCGAAGAGGCTTTCCTTGAGCAACACGTCGAGCGGTTGGTGCGCGACGCGTTCGATCAGCAGGCCGAGGACGTCGACCGTGATGGCGTATTCCCAGAACGTGCCGGGCTGGTGGGCGAGGGGAATGCGGCCGAGTCGCTTCAGCATTTCATCGCCGAGGATGTCCTCGCGGGCCTCGATGTTGGCGTCCTCGTAGAGCCGTTTCAGGCGGGGCGAGGTCGTGCGATCCGAATAGGTGAACCCGGCGGTGTGCCGCATCAGATCCTGGACCCAGATCGGCCGCGCCAGCGCGACGTCGCCGGTGGGCGAGTCCACCTTGAGGTCCGCCAGCTCGGGCAGCCATTTCGTGACCGGGTCCTGGAGCGACATCCGGCCCTGCTCGACGAGCATCATGGCCGCGACGGTGACGATGGGCTTCGTCATCGAGGCGAGCCGGAAGAGGGCGTCCTTGCGCATCGGCTTGGTCCGGGCCTCGTCGAGGTAGCCGTGCGTCTCGTAGTGCACGACTTCACCGCGGCGGGAGACGAGCGTGATGGCGCCGGGGATCAGCTTCTCATCGATCTGGGCCTTCACGGCCGGGGCGATGCGCGCGAGGCGTTCGCGGGACATGCCTTGGACTTCGTCCTGCGCGGCGGCCGTGGTGAACGGCGCGGCGGCGAGCGGCGAAGAGCCTGTGCCGAGGGCGAGCACGAGCAGCGTGAAGGACGCAATACGGACGGGGGTAAGTAAGGCCATGGGGTGGGGCGCGGGGCGGGGCGACGCGGGATCAGGTCATCGTGAGGTAGCGGGGGTGTCCAGAACGCGGTGAGGACGCGCGTCGCCTTGATTGCCGATTGGCGAATGGCGAGTGCCGAATTCGGAAGGGCGGAAGGGAGGGCGAAATCGGAGTGGCGATTGCCGAGTGGGAAGGCCGGAATCAGCCGCCGAGTGTTGATTGCCCGAATGTCATTTTGGGCGAAGCCGAGGATCGATGCTTTCGGCCACTTGGCCGCGTGGATTCTTCGCTTCGCTCAGAATGACAAAATGGCGGGCGGATTCACGCGCCGACAGAGGGTCGGGAGCAGCGGGGCAGAGTGGCACGAGTCGTCCGACCCGTGGGATACGTTTCGAAACGGTTTTCACGGGTCAGGATACCCGTGCCACGGCGAATACGGCCGCGGCGAGCGCCGGCCTTTCAGAGCAGCTTCCATTCGGCACTCGGCATTCGTAAATCGGCATTTCTGACACTCGGCAATTGGCATTCGCCAATCGCCAATGAGAGCGAGAAGCGGTTCGACAAGATGGCGGTACTGCGATCATTCCTCAGGCGATGCTCTCGGTCGCCTTGCTTCGCCGCCTTCTTCGCTTGCTGGCCTGGTTCGGTTTGTCGGCTGGTCTGGCTTTGGTCTCTGCAAGAGGCGCGGAATCCGCACCTGCCGCCGGCGGCGGGACGGTGTCCGGACGCGTGACGTACAAAGCCGACTCCGCGCGGCCGTGGCCGTTGGGGCGGTATTATCTCAACAGTGGCGCGATGACTGAGGCGGTGGTGGCGCTCGAGGGGCCGGGGCTCGCGGGGCTGATGCCACCGGCGGCGCCGAAAACCGTCTGGGTGGACCAGAAGAATTTCAATTTCGTGCCGGAGACGGCGGTGATTCGCGCGGGCGATTCGGTGCGGTTCACGAACAGCGACGAGGCGCTGCACAACGTGATGACGTTCCAGGGCCCCGAGCCGTTCAACGTGAACCTCGCGCAGGGCAAGGAGCACATCCACCTCTTTCCCGCAGGCAAGGGACTCGACCAGCAGATCCTGATCACCTGCGTGTTTCACGCGGCGATGCGCGGCTGGGTTTATGTGTTCGACCATCCGTTCTTCGTCCTCACGCCGAAGGATGGGAAATTCCGTTTCGAGAATGTGCCGCCGGGCGAGTATCAGCTCCACGTTGTGCATCCGGCGGGCGAGCTGGAGTGGTCGCGGAAGGTCACCGTGAAAAGTGACGCGCCGGTCGAAATCGAGATCGCCTTGGGCCCGGATCAGAAGAAGAAATAGTGTCCGACGCGGAGCCTGCGGTTTCGCGCCCCCGATTTTAAGTTCCTCCCAACCCCATTACCCATGAATCGTCGCGATCTGATTAAGGCCGGCCTCGCCACTGCAGCGGCCGGTGTGACCCTCCCGCTCTGGAAAGCCTTCGCCCTGCCACCCCCGCAGGCGGGTGAGGAACTGGTGCCGTTTCTCAACATGCCGCGCACGCCGCCGAACCGGCTCGACTGGGAAATGCTCAAGGACTGGATCACCCCGCAGGAGCAGGTCTTCAGCGTCCAGCACTACAACACGCCCGACATCGATGGGGCGGCCTACTCGCTCGACCTCACCGGGCTGATCAACAAGCCGATGAAGCTCACGCTCGATCAGATCAAGAAGCGGCCGAAGACGGACGTGATGATGACGCTCGAGTGCTCGGGCAACGGCCAGAACGCCGGGTTCATGAACGCGGTCTATAACAGCAAGTGGACCGGCACGCTGCTGGCGCCGCTGCTGAAGGAAGTCGGCGTGAAGGCCGGCGCGATCGAAGTCGCGTTCCTGGGCACCGACAAGGCGGAGGAAACGCTGCGGCCGGGGACCAAGCGCGAGATGAAGGCCGAGATTCCCTTCGGCCGCAGCCTCTCGCTGGAGGATGCGATGAACCTGGGGGCACTGCTGGCCTACGAGCGCAACGGCCAGCCGCTCGAAAAGCGCAACGGCTTCCCCGTTCGCCTGATCGTTCCGGGCTGGTATGGCGTCGCCAATGTGAAGTGGCTGAACCGCATCGAGGTCCTCGACCGCCGGTACGTGGGCCGATTCATGGGTCGTGACTATGTTTCGCTGCGCGGCGAGCGCCGGGGAGACCAGATCGAGAACGTCGAGTCCTCGGTCGGTCGCATGCGCGTGAAGTCCGTGATTGGCCGCGTGACGCGCCAGCCGGCCCAGAACGGGCAGATTCCGCTGTTTGCCATTGGCGCGGCCTGGGGTGACGGCACCGAGATCACCAAGGTTGAAGTCTCGGTCGACGGCGGCGCGTGGAAGCCGGCGGTCATCGACAAGGCGCCGAAGGAAAAATACTGCTGGCGCTTTTTCTCGATCGATCTGGGCAAGCTGCCCCCCGGCAAGCACACGCTCGTGTCGCGGGCCATCGACGCCAGCGGCCGCGTGCAGCCCTCGGAAAAAGACGACGAGATCGCGCTCAAGAAGACTTATTACGAGGCGAATCAGCAGTGGGTGCGGGAGATCGAGCTGGCGTAGGGATTTTGGATTTTGGAGTCTCGATTTTCGATTGGGCCGGCGACGAGCGCCGGGAGTTTCAATTTCAAGCCGAGGGCTGGCGTTCGCGCTGACCTTCGGCTTTTTGCTGGGTGGATTCCGGTGCTCCAGACGGGGGCAACCACAGATGGACACAGATGGACACAAATCCGGTGGTGTGATTCGAGCCCTGGGCTTTGAACAGGAAGGTCGGGGAGGTCGGGAAGCAGGGCTTCTGCGTCTAATTTCACTCCGTGCAGTCTGTGCAATCGGTGGTTAAACTCCGGAGGGTTTGGACCTCGGAGTGCACAGAATGCCGAGGCCCGGCGACGAGCCGTTCGACGCTGCTCACAGCCTAAATCCCACGTTGATCTGAGGCCTTGAGCCGGCCGAAAGGCGCCGGCCGTACGAGGGCGAACGGAATGTCTGGCGTCAGGCTGTGGACGGTGGGGGCACCGTCCCTCCATTTGAGCGAAGACGTCGAGCTGCCATCAGTCAGGAGTCGCGCGGTCCGATTCTTGGGTTCCTGGCTTCAGGCTCAACCCGGGATTTGAACGAAGCGGCCGCTCTTCGCGGCTTGGCTTCTTCGCGCTTAATTCAGCCTTGAGCTCAGCTGACCGACTGGAGCTCTTCCGGGATCCACGTCTTCACCACGCGGGCGAGTTCGGCCTTGCGGGCGGGCTTGCCGACGAAGTCGCACATGCCGACGGCGAAGCAGCGTTCGCGATCCTTGATGCCGATGTTGGCGGTCAACGCGACGATCGGCGGGGCGTTCCGGCCCTTCGCGGCCCGGATCCGTTCGGTGGTCGTGAAGCCGTCCATCTCCGGCATCTGGCAATCCATGAAGACGAGATCGTAGGCCTTCTTGTCCACGCTTTCGATCGCGGCCGCGCCACTCGAGGCGAGGTCGACGATGCAGCCGAGGCGGGCCAGCAATTGTGAGGTCACGGAACGACTGATCTCGTCGTCGTCGACCACCAGGATCGACGGGCCCTGGCGCGCTTCCGTCTTCGGCTCGAGCGCACCGTCGGTGGCTGGCCGGGGCGTGGCTCCGGCCGGCTGACGCAGCGCTTCGAGCAGGACATCGGGCCGCAGGAGTGGCTTGCGGACGAACGCGGTGATGGGAAAGCCGAAGGATCCGGCCCCGATTTTTTCCGGGGCGCCGGACAGCAGGAAAACGCGGGTCGCGGCGAGTCGCGGCTGGTTGGTGATGGTCCGCGTGACTTCCGTGGCGCGCTCGCGGGCCACGGATTCGTCGAGCAGCAACACGAGATCGGTGGAGCCGGCTTCGACGGCATCGCGCAGCAGGTCCGCGGCCTTGGCCTCGGTGTCGGTGACGTCGTGCTCCACGCCCAGGCGTTGCAGCATGGCCGAAGCGGCGATGCGCGAGGCGGCGAGATCGTCGAGGACCACGACATGCAGTCCCGCTGGGACGACCGGTGCGGTTGGGGGAGGCGAGCCGTCCGCCGCGAAGGGCAGCACGACCCAGAATTCGGAACCGGCGTCGGGCAGGCTGCGGGCGCCGATTTTGCCGCCCATGAGCTCGACGAGCCGTTTGCTGATTGCGAGCTCGAGGCCGGAGCCGCCGAACTTGCGCGGTGAAAACGAATCCGACGGCGCGAAGCGATCGAAGATCGTCGCTTCGAGTTCCGGCGGGATTCCGGGGCCGGTATCAGTGACGGAGAAGTGAACCCAGGTGGCTCCCTGCTTCGAGGGCGCGCTGGAACCGGCCGGGAGTTCAACGCGCAAGACGACGCGACCCGCAGGCGTGAAGCGGACGGCGTTGGTCATCAGGTTGAGCAACACCTGGTGCAGCCGCGCCGAGTCGCCGGTGACAATGGGAGGCACGTCCGTCGCAATGATCATCACGAGCTCGAGGCCCTTCAGCAGCGCCTGCGGGGAGAGATGCTCGACGACGTCGGTCAGCGGGCGGCTTAATTCAAACGAATCGTGGCCGATCGCGATCTTGCCGGTCTCGATGCTCGAGTAGTCGAGCACGTCGTTGAGCGACTGGTGCAGCGATTCGGCCGAGGCCCGCAGTGTCGTCAGCAGTTCGCGTTGCCGGGCCTGGAGGGAGTTGTCCAGCAGGAGGTCGGCGGAACCAATGACGCCGTTGAGGTGCGCGCGAATCTCGCGGCTCAGCGTGGCGAGCATCTCGCTCTTGGCCTGACTTTCCCGGGCGATGATTTCCCGCTCTTCGATCGCCTGGCGCGCGCGCTCCTGTTCCTCGGTGACGAGGTGGCTCTGTTCGGTCAGCTCGATCGAGTATTGCCGCCGGGCCTGCCAGAGCTGCCAGGCCAGGACGCCGGCGCCGCCGGCCGCGAGGATCGCTAGGCCTGAAAGCACCGGACTGGCTTGAGCCAGGACCGGGGCCGGCAGCAGGCCGGGGGCGAAAGTCGCGAACATGGTCAATCTACGCCAGTTCCGTCGTCGCAGCTCAAATGCATAATCGGCTGGAAATGCGTATTCCGGGGGGGGCATCGGCAGCAACCACAGATGGACACAAATGGACACAGATTCAGAGGCAGCGGAATCCAACCTGACGGACGCCTTAACGAACGCCTGCGCTGGAGGGCGGGTGTCCTTACCCTTCGCCGGTGTCCCCACCGTCCATGGCCTGAAGTCCCGGGGTACATTTGTAGGGCCGGCGCTCGCCGCCGGGCCTCTGACCTGATCTACAGTCGAGAAGCGGCCCGGCGGCGAGCGCCGGCCCTACAACCGGGCGGGCCCGATATCCGGGCGTTGCGGCGCTAAAGCTTGGCGAAGGCTGAGACGAATCCGGGCTGATCCGGGGCGCGGAAGAACGAGGTCCCGGCCACGAAGACGTCAGCGCCGGCGGCGCGACATTCGGTCGCGGTCGCCAGATCGACTCCGCCATCCACTTCGAGCCGGTAGCGCAGGCCGCGTTCGCGGCGCCAGGCGTCGATCTGGCGAATCTTGCCGAGCATGTCGCGACGGAAGGGTTGTCCGCCGAACCCGGGCTGGACGGTCATGACGAGGACGAGATCCACGAGCGGCAGCAGGCCCTCGATGTACTCGGGGCCGGTCCCGGGGTTCAGCACGATGCCACACTGGCAGCCGAGCTCGCGAATCCGGGCGAGCGTGGCGCGGTGATCGTAACCGGGCTCGATATGGATGCTGATGAGATTCGAGCCCGCCTTGGCAAACGCTTCGATGTAGCGCTGCGGTTCCTCGAGCATCAGGTGGGTGTCGAAGAAGAGCTTGTTGCCGGCCTTGCGGAGGGCGTGGAGCGTCTCGGGCCCGAAGCTGAGGTTCGGCACGAAATGGCCGTCCATGATGTCGAGGTGCAACCAGGTCAGGCCCAGGTCGGAGACGCGGGCGGCGCTCGCGGCGAGGGCCGCGTGATCCCCGGCCAGCAGGGAGGGATTCAGCAGGGGCGGGTAGGGCGGGAGCATCGCGGTGCGAAAAAATGGACGGACCGGACGGCGCGAAGCAATTCCCATTGGAGATTTCCGATTGCCGAACGCCGAGTGCCGAGTGCCGAATTGGGAAACTGACGTGTCGATGGGGAGCGGCGCGGTGCGTGGTTTGGTCGGCGAGGGCGGCGGAGTTGAACAGGAAGATCGGGGAGGTCGGGAAGCAGAAGTTCTGAATCCCCATGCCAGTTCCACTCGGTGCACTCCGTGCAATCGGTGGAGCCTGGCCTCCGATTCCTGGCTTCCTGGTTTCAGGTTCAATCCCGGTTCGGATCAAGGGTATGGAGCCTGAAGCCATGAATCCGGGAATCAGAGACGGTCCGGTATTTACCATCGGCTCGAAATTTTCCGCCATCTGCGGATTCCACCGGCTCGATCCCGAACCGTTTGAACGCAGAGGACACAGAGGGTTCCAATCGGATAGCACAGAAGGCAAACCAAGGGCGTCTCACGCGGAGTCGCGGAGAGGGCGTCGCCCAATCCCCAAGCGTTGGAACAGGAGTCGAGCCGAGGCGAACCGGGGGGAGGTTCACGGTCGAGAGGTTGCGGTTCGAGCGATCGGTTTCTGGCTTCCTGGTTTCAGGCTCAAAAACTCCGGAGGTTTTGACCACAGAGTGCACAGAATACACGGAATCGACCCGGGCCAAGGCGATGGATGTGCGCCGGGCGTGGACGAGCCACGCCCTTACGATGCGTGACCGACCGATTGGCGTCGGAGGGGCGCGCCTCGTGCGCGCCCGGAAATCAGCAATGAAAGCGGCGCGTCGGCGAGCGACGGCCCTACAATCGGCATTCGGCATTCGTCACTCGCCAATCGCCAATCGCCAATCGCCAATCGGCACTCGCCACTCGGAAATCGGCAATCCCATCACCACACGTCGAGCGTCGCGTGCAGCACCTTCACCGCGAGCGCCTCGGCCAGCAGCGGGAGCGTCTGGTATTCGGCCTGCAGTTGCCCGCTGTCGGTGAACACCTCGCGCACGGCCTGGACGGGTCGCAGGGTGAAGATGGCTTTCCCATTCCGCCGGTCCTGCAAGGTGCAGACGGCACCGAGCGTGACGTTGAACTTGCGGGCAAGCCCGGTGTCGTCGGCGCGGCCGGCGGCGACCTCCCGGTGGTAATCACTAATCGTAATCGTCAGCGTGGCGTCGGCCTGCTCAGCCGAGTTGACGAGTGTGACCCTGCCATCGCGGAGAAAGGACTCGCGGATTTGCGTGCTGAGGATCGCCTGACCCTGGGGGAGCAGCGTCTGGTTCGCGACCGGCTCGACGTAGAGGGTGGCAAACGACGGCGTGGCCCCGGTGCCGAGACGATAGTTGGCGCAGCCGGAAAGGGTGACGACCCCGATGAACCCCAGCCACGCGATCACGGCCAGCCGGGCGCGAGGGATCGAAATCAAACGGGACGCGGCCATGGGGCGCCGCTCAGAAAATCCCGAAGAACTTTTTCTTTTTCGGCGCGGGCGCCGGCGCGGCAGCACCGTCAGCCGCGGGGGCGGCCGCTGGAGCGACCTTGGCGGCTTTGGCCTCGACTTCGTTCAGCCGGGTGCGAGCGCGGGCGGCGACGGGGGATTCAGGATACGAGGTGATGGCCTCGTTGTAGAAAACCCGGGCCGCCTTGAAATTGTCGCGCTTGTAGAAATAGAAATCGCCCATCCGCATTTTGCTCTCGGCGAGCATGGTCTTCATGCCGTCCAAGCCCTTTTCCGCGGCGGCGATGTTCGTGTCGCTCGGGAAGAGGAGCATGAAGTCCGTGAAGTAGGTGATGGATTCCTTGGTCGAGGCCTGATCGTAATACGGACCGTCGACCAGCGCGGCGTGGGTTTGCGCGAGTTTGATGTAGGCGTCCGGCGCGAGCAGGCTCTGCGGGTAATTGTTGATCATCCGATCGAGGGAATCGATCGCGCTCTCGGTTTCCTTCATCTGCTGGAACCCGCGGGCGATATTCATCAGCGAGAGGGGCGCGTAGTCGCTGTAGGGCGCATTGCCGACGATGACTTCGAAGAAGCCGAGCGCGCGTTCGCGCTGGTTGAAGCCGGGGAGCAGGCCGAAAAACATGCGGTCGCGGGCGCCGTCGAGCATCGCGCTGGCGATGCGGTATTGCTCGCCGATGATTTCGTTGAACCGCTTCGTGTTCGGATAGACGCTGAGGACCGTCTGGAACGCTTGGAAGGACTTCGTATATTCCTTCCGGAGCAGGTGCAGCCGGGCGGTGCGGTAGATGGCCTCCGGGGCATACACGGAATTCGGGTACCGAAAGCCGATCCGCATGTAGGCCTTGATCGCGGAGCGGGTGTTCCCGGCCTCTTCATCGGCCCGGGCCTTGTTCATCTGATCGAGGGCGGTGCCGCCCTCGGCCCCGGAAAGTCCGGAAAGGGCCCCGCCTTCCACCCGCCAGCCGGTCGCCGCGTTCCAAACCAGATCGGCGCGCAGGACGGACGTCAGCAGACCCAAGATGGAGCAGCAGAACAGGATGGCGCGGAGCGAGCGAACGGAAGAAAGACGCATCGAAATGGGAAGTTACCAACGAATCAGCGCGCTTCCGTAGGTCAAGCCCGCCCCAAATGCGACGAGGAGGTTCACATCGCCCGGCTTGATCCGGCCGCTGCGCCGGGCTTCGTCCAGGGCGATGGGAATCGAGGCCGCCGAGGTGTTGCCGTAGCGGTCGACGTTGACGAAGAAGCGCTCCATCGGGAGCTCAAGGTACTGGGAAATCGCCTCAATGATGCGGAGGTTCGCCTGGTGGGGGATCACGAGCGAAATCTGATCCGCACGCAGCTGGTGTTGTTCCAGAATATCACGCGCGGCCTCGTCCATGACGCGGACGGCGAGTTTGAAGACTTCCTTGCCCTTCATCTTCATGCAGTGACCGCGGGCGGCGATCGACTCGGGCGTGGTCGGCGAACTGCTCCCGCCGTGTGAGATGTACAGGAGATCCACGCTGTCGCCGAAGGCGCCCAGCTTGGTCCCGAGCAGGCCGATGTTGGGCTGGTCGCTGGTGCCGATGACCACCGCGCCCGCGCCGTCGCCGAAAAGCACGCAGGTCGTCCGATCCTGCCAGTCGACGATGGGGGAGAGCTTCTCGGCGCCGATGACCAGGGCCTTCTGGTAGCGGCCGGATGAAATCATCGCGCAGGCGGTGTCCAAGGCGTAGACGAAGCCGGAGCAGGCGGCGTTGATGTCGAAGCAGGCCGCATTCGAGGAGACGCCGAGCTTGTGCTGGATGATGCAGGCGGCCGCCGGCATCGGCAGGTCGGCGGTCATGGTCGCGACTACAATCAGGTCGATATCCGTCGCCTTGAGTCCGGCGTTTTCGAGGGCCCGGCGGCTGGCGGCCACCGCCATGTCGGACATGGCCTCGCCGGGAGCGGCAATCCGCCGCTCACGAATGCCGCTCCGCGAGAGAATCCATTCATCCGACGTATCGACCTTGGTGGAAAGTTCGGCGTTGGTCAGGACACGTTCCGGGGCGTATGAGCCGGTGCCGAGGATGACGGTGGAGCGGGTGGGCATTACGACGGAGGAAAGGGAAGCGGGACGGACGGAAAGGGCAGGGCGCCGCGCGGGGGCGGAGAACGGGGCCCGCGGCGGGCGGCGTTAGGTTAACACGGGCTGGGCCAGCAGGGTGTTCGCACGGGCGATGTCGGTCTCGATGTGCTGGTTCATGTCGGCCTTGATCATTTCGTTCGCGGCGCGAATCGCACTGCGGAGGGCACGACGGTTGGACGAACCGTGGGCCTTGAGGACGTTGCCATTGAGGCCAAGGAGCGGGGCGCCGCCGTAGCGCTCGGGGTTGATCCGCTCCTTGAAGGCGTGGAATGCACCCTTCGACAGGAGCGCGCCGGCGGCGCGCATCGGATTCGCCTGCAGCTCCTCCTTGAGCATGCTCGAGAAAAACTTCACGAGAGACTCCCAGCTCTTGAGCATGATATTGCCGACGAAACCATCGCACACGACGACGTCGACATGCTCGGCGAAGACGTGAAAGCCCTCGATCGGTCCGGCGTAATTGATCAAGTCGCCCATCCGGCGCAGGCACTCGTTCGTCTCGGTGATGAGGGCGCTGCCCTTGCCCTCTTCGGTGCCGATGTTCATCAGGCCGACCCGCGGGCGCTTCACCCCGAGCATGACGCGGCAATAGTGGCTCCCGAGAATCGCGTTGTGCACGAGGTGCTCGGCCTTGGCCTCGGGATTCGCGCCGGCGTCGATCAGGACGAAATGACCGCCTTGCCGCGGACAAATGGCGGCGAGGGCGGGACGGGCGATGCCCTCCATCGGCCGCAGGCGCAGGGTGCCGCCGGCCATCAGCGCGCCGGTGTTGCCGGAACTGACGACGACGCTCGCCTCGCCGGATTTCACCAGCTCGATGGCGCGGACCATCGACGAGTCCTTCTTTTTCTTCAGCGCGTTGAGCGGCTTGTCATCCATCGTGATGACTTCCGACGCGTGATGCACCGACAGCCGGGGGCCGCGCTCGAGACCGGCGTCCGCCATCAGAGGGTTCAGAATCGCCTCATCGCCAACCAGCGTGATCGGGTTGAGATGCGGGTATTCGTGGAGCGCGAGTTTGACGCCGGCGACAAATTCGGCCGGGCCGAGATCGCCTCCCATGGCGTCGACGGCGATGCGTCCTGCGACCCCGGAAGTGGTGGCCATCGCGTAAAAACTTAGAGGCCGGACACGCGCAGGGCGGTCCGGCAGCACCGGAAATTCCGGGCGGAGGCGCCAGGATTGGCAATTCGGGCTCTCACCTTCGTTGCGGTCCCGGCGAGCGGGGCGGAACTCAGACCTCGACGTTCAGGACCTGACGGCCGCGATACATGCCGGTCTTCGGGTTCACCCGATGAGGACGGAAGAGCGAGCCATCGGTCGGATCCTTGGCAAACTCGGGAGCGATAAAGGCGTTGGCCGCGCGGCGGTTGGCGCTACGGCGTTTGGACTGCTTGCGTTTCGGATTTGCCATGGAAGAAAGGGAATTGAGTGGCGGGACAGGGGGAAACCCCCGTCTTTCGTGTGGTTAAGGGGTCGGAGTAAAGGGCGGGCTCCAGACGCGTCAAGCGTCATCATTGCCCGCCGTTTCAGAGGTAAAACGCGGCTCCCAAGACCACCGCCAGCGCGATTCGATACCACGCGAAAAGGACGAGTCCGTGCCGGGTCAGCCAGTGGACCAGGAAGCGCACGCACAACGCCGCGGTGACGGCTGCAACCGCCCCGCCGAGCAGCACGTTGGACCAGCCGAAGACCTGAATCATGGCCGCCCCGCTTTTCAGGGATTTCAGGCCGGCGGCGCCGGTGAGGGTGATCAAGCCCAGGAGGAAACTGAATTCGGCCGCCTTGCGGGGATCGAGGCCGGCGAAATAGCCGCCGACGATGGTCATCATGGACCGGCTCGTGCCCGGCCACATCGCGACGCACTGCAGCAGGCCGATGCCGGCGGCGGACTTGGGGGTCAGTTCGGTCAACCCCTCCGACTCGCGCGACCGGCGGAGCGGCGGGCTGGTGCCCATGCTGGCCGCGACCGCCCGACGGCGGCGCCAGGACTCGGCGTAGAACATCAGCAGGGCCCCGGCGAGCTGGGCGGCAATCACCGCGCCGACGGAAAAGAGGTGCGCATCGATCCAGTCGTTAAAGAGCAGGCCGAAGACCACCGCGGGGAGGAAAGCGATCAGCACGTTGCCCAGCAGCCGCAGGCCGTCGGGGTCACGGCCGAGCAGTCCGCGGATCATCGCGGCAATCCTGGACCAGTAGAGAATCGCGACGGCGGCGATGGCGCCGAACTGGATGACGACGGTGTAGGTCTTGGCGGCGAGGTTGAGCGTGAGTGGCTCGCCTTCGGGATGCCGGGCGGAGGGCTTCCTGTACCACAGCGGCTGGCCCTTCGCATCGCGGAGGGTTTCGTCGGAATCGAGATCGAGCAGATGGTTCGCGACGATGAGGTGGCCGGTGGACGAGATGGGAAGGAACTCGGTGACGCCCTCGATGACGCCGAGGATGACGGCGTCGGAGGCACTCAATTCCGCGGCGGGCCCGGTGGGCTCGGCGGCCGCGACGGGGGCGTTCGCTGCCCGACCGGTGGCAATTGCGGCGAGGCACAGGAAGACGAGGAAGGCAGCGGGGAGGCGGCGCACGGCGTTCGGTGGTTTCAGTTTTGGTCCGGTGGTGCAAATTCTAATTGGAGCCGGCGCCGCGCGCGGCGCCGGCTGTGGTCACGGCGGACCATTCGGATTTGTGAACCACTCACTTTCACTAACCGCTCACTAACGCTGAGGTCCGGGTTAGTGTCACATTAGTGTTCATTAGTGGTTAACCCGATCGGGCCGGCTCGTGCGGATCAGCTCGGAGGTGTGAACCACTGATTGGCACAAATCCTCCACTAATTCTGAGCTTGGGCTTTGTGGCGCGTGGCGTCGATGAGTGGTCGCTGCATCGGCCGAACATCGATTTCAAACCGTTCAACCACTAACTCTCACTAACTGCTCACTAACGCCGAGGATCGAGTTAGTGTCCCGTTAGTGTCCGTTAGTGGTGATCACGATCGGGCTTCGCGCTTGCCGCGGCGGGCCTTCCCGGCAATCCACGTGAGCCTTGGCTCGGTGGCGCGTCGCCGACGAGTCCGGTCCAATCCGCACGCCACGATGTCGCTCCTGACTGATCTCAACGCGCAACTCGCCGCCGGCCGGGAGTTGACGCCTGCCGAAGTTGAACTGGCCGCCGCCGCGCTGGCGGATGCCGCGGGTTCCGAGGACGAAAAGGGCGCATTTCTTTCGGCGCTCGCGCAGCGGGGTGAGACTCCCGCCGAGGTCGCGGCCTTTGCCCAGGCGTTCCGGCGCCGGGCGATCAATCCGGGCGTCGAGGCGTGGTCCGATCGCGCGATCGACATCGTCGGGACCGGCGGCGATCACGCGGGCGGCTTCAATGTCTCCAGCGTTGTGGTGCTCGTGCTCGCGAGCGCGGGCGTGACGGTGATGAAGCACGGCAACCGCGGCATCACCTCCAAGTGCGGCAGCGCCGATTTGCTCGCGGCGCTGGGCGTGAACCTCGAGGCGCCACCGGAAAAGCTGCGTCGCGCGCTCGATCAACTCGGCTACGTCTTCTTCTTCGCGCCGGCTTACCATCCGACCTTCCGACACATCGGCCCGGTGCGGAAGGCCCTCGCCGCGCGCGGGCAGCGGACGGTGTTCAACATTCTCGGCCCGCTGATCAATCCGGGACGCCCGGCGCATGTCCTGCTCGGATCCTTCTCGGCGGCCTGGGTGCCCAAGCTGGCTGCGGCCCTCGACGCCCTCGGCACCCCGGCGGGCCTGGCGGCGCACGGCGTGATCGATCCGACGCGAGGTATCGACGAACTCACGACGGCCACGGTCAACCGCGTGCGGGGCTTCGGCCGCCGGCGCGACCTCGATGCCGACTGGCGCGCCGAGGACTTTGGGTTGCGGCACTCGCCGTTCAGCGATCTGACGGGCGGGGATTTGCCCGCGAACCTCGCGATTCTCGAATCCGTCCTGGCGGGACACGGGCCGGCGGGATTGACGGACACGATCGTGTTGAACGCGGCGGTCGGGCTCTGGCTCGTGGGCCGGGTGCCTGACGTGCGGGACGGTTTGGTCGCAGCGCGGGAAATTCTGCTCGGGGGCGGGGTGCGAAAGAAAATCGCCGCCACCCGGGAGTTTTATGCGTCATAGCCGGAGAGGCCGCGCACCTGCGGCTCGTTATTCCCGTCTGCCTCACAACACTGCACTGCGACTATGGCAATGAACCGACAGTATTTTGGCACGGACGGAGTACGCGGCCTCTATGGCGGCCCGGTGATGAACGAGGACTTTGCCGCCCGGCTCGGCTATGCGGCGGCCATCTGGCTCGCTCCCCAGACCGATGTGGTCATCGGGCGCGACACGCGTTTTTCCAGTGCCGCCCTCGAGGCCGCAATCGCGCGCGGGCTTCGTGCCGGTGGGGCGATGCCGATCTCGCTCGGCGTGCTGCCAACTCCCGCCGTGTCGCGGGCGACGCGCGTGCGCGGGGCCGCGTTGGGGGTCGTCATCACCGCTTCGCACAATCCGGTGGAGGACAATGGCATCAAGTTCTTCGGTCCCGGCGGAAACAAATTGAAGGAAGTGGAGGAGATGCGAATCGAACAGCTTCTCCCGGCGAGCGCGCCGGCGGTTGACGCCACCACGCTGCCGGAAGCGGATCTGAAGGCGGTCGCGGAGGACTACCTCTCCTCCATGACGGGATTGCTGGCGGCGGGCTCCCTGCAGGGTTGGCGAATCGTCGTCGATACTGCGAACGGATCGACCTGTGCGACCACTCCCGCCGTCCTTCGCCGGCTGGGCGCCGAGGTGATCGGAATCGCCGATGCGCCCGACGGGCGAAACATCAATGCCCAGGTGGGTAGCGAATACCCGGAGCTGCTTGGCGCCCGGGTCCGCGCCGAGCAGGCCCGAATCGGGATCGCGCATGATGGCGACGGCGATCGCTGTGTTTTCTGTGACGAAACCGGCACGGTGCTCGACGGTGACGAGGTGCTGACCCTGCTCGCCCGGCACGCGTTGTCGGGCGGGTTCCTGATGAACAACACCCTGGTCGTGACGCATCAGAGCAATCTCGGGGTCGATTCGGCACTCGCCGCGGCCGGTGGTCGCGTGGTGCGGACCAACATCGGCGATCGTTACGTGATGGAGCGGATGCGCGAGGAAGGGGCCACGCTCGGTGGCGAGTCCTCGGGCCACATCATCTTTTCCGATCTGTCACCCACGGGCGACGGGCTGATCGCGGCGCTCAAGGTCATCGACGTCATGCTGGAAACCTGCAAGCCGCTGTCGGAACTGCGCCATGGACTGAAGAAATTTCCGCAAGCCAGCGCCGCCCTCGCGGTGCGGGAAAAGCCGGCGCTCGCGACGCTGACCCGCCTCACCGCGGCCATCCACGAAGTGGAAGCCGAACTCGGAAGCCGCGGCCGCGTGATGGTGCGCTATTCCGGAACCGAGTCGAAGATCCGTCTGCTGGTCGAGGGACCGGACGCGTCGGCCGTCGAGAAGGGTATGGCGAAGTTGAAGCAGGCGCTCGTGGCCGAAGGTCTGCTCGTCTGAGGCGCGGCAGGGGACGCGGAGTTTAACCACAGAGTGCACTGAGTTCGGACCGAGGGAGGAGCTGCGATTTATTTCGCTCCGTGCACTCGGTGCAATCGGTGGTTAAAAGTTCCAGGGGTTTTGGACCACGGTGTGCACAGAATACACGGAATCAAATCCGCTGCCCGGGGCATCGATGGATTGGATTCAGGGATTCATGACTTCGGGCTCAATCCCCGTTCGGACAAAGCGGATGAGAGCCTGAAGCCATGAATCCAGGAATCAAACGCGGCCCGGCACTTCCCATCGGCTCGAAATCTTCCGTCATCTGCGGATTCCACCGACTCGATCCCGACCCGTTTGAACGCGGAGGACACGGAGGACGCAGAGGGTTCCAATCGGATCGCACAGAAGGCAAACCAAGGGCGGACAGAGGGATTTTCGATTTTCGAATCTCGATTGTCGATTGGGCCGATCGGAACGCGCCGGAGCAATTGCAGTTGAACAGGAAGATCGGGGAGATCGAGAAGCAGAGCTCATGCGTCCAATTTCACTCCGTGCACTCTGTGCACTCGGTGGTTAAACTCCGGGTGATTGTTGCGCGGCCTCGCTTGGATCCTTGGCTCGCCTCCTGTTCAAATGGATCGAACGCGCCGTCACGCTCGGACTTTTGCGCCCACATCCAGCGGAGCTTCGATCCCAATCCCCAAGTGTGGAACAGGAGTCGAGCCGAGGTCGAACCGAGGCAAAGGGTTGTCTCGGGCGGTCGAGTTGTCTTGATGGCCGAGCCCCCGGGTTGGCGAGAGCGGTTCGTCGCCGCGCCACTCGATCGGCTAACCCCATGAATAATATCGTCCGCCAAAGTCTCCTCCTCCTCACCGCGCTCGCGGGATTCGCGGTTTCGGCCCAAGCCGGTGCCAGCGACCGCACGCTCGATTTCTACTGGATCGATTCCGAAGGAGGCGGCTCGACTCTGATCGTTACGCCCACGGGTGAGTCGGTGTTGATCGACACCGGCAACCCGGGTGGTCGGGACTCGCAGCGGATCCTCACGGCGGTGAAGGCGGCCGGCCTGACCAAGATCGATCACATGCTGCTGACGCATTTCCACATCGACCACTTTGGCGGGGCGGCCGAGGTGGCGGCGCAGGTTCCGTTTGGCGCGATCTATCAGCGGACGGTTCCGGATCAGGACCCGGATGGACGGACGGCGTCGCCGTATCCGCGGATGATTGTGCCCTACCGCGAAATCAAGGCGCCCCGCGTTGCGCTGACCCCGGGTGCGGTCATCCCGCTCCGGGCGCTCCCGGGCGCGCCGGCGCTCTCGCTGCGGTGCGTCGCAGCGGATCAGAAATTCGTCGAGCCGACGGCGGCGCAGCGCGGGACGCGCAATCCGCTGACGGGTTCGGTCCCCGGCCAGCCGGTCGACACGAGCGACAATGCGAACAGCGCGGTCTTCGTGCTCGATTTCGGCGGCTTCCGCTTCTTCGACGGCGGCGACCTGACCTGGAACCTCGAGGAGAAACTCGTCACGCCGTACAACCTCGTCGGCGCCGTGGATGTTTATCAGACGAACCATCACGGCCTCGAGGTGAGCAACAACCCGCTGCTGGTGCAGAGCCTCGCGCCCAGCGTCGTGATCATGAACAACGGCCCGAAGAAGGGCGGCCAGGCGGGCACGTTCGCCGCGCTCAAGACGGCCTCGTCGATCCAGGCGCGTTACCAACTCCATCGCAGTTTCAACGTGCCGGATGCGGACAACGGCCCGGCGGAGTTCATCGCCAATCACGACAACTTCACGGGCCCTGACGCGGCGAAATGTCCGGCCAATCTCATCAAGATGTCCGTCGCCGCCGACGGGAAGAGCTACACGATCTCGGTGCCGTCGAGCGGTCACAGCCGCACGTATCAGACCCGGGCGAAGTGATTGGAGATTTTGGATTTTGGATTCTCGATTTTGGATTGAGGGGCACTTCGCGGGCGCGCACGAGGCGCGCCCCTACGACGGACTTCGTAGGGGCGGGGCTCGTCCACGCCCGTCGGCTTCGGGCTTCGCGACTTCCGGCATCTGAGGATCCCCAAGATCGGGATTTTGTAGGGCCGCCGCTTGACGGCGGGCCACGGGTTCCATTCGCGAAGCGGCCCGGCGACAAGCGCCGGCCCTACAGTCCAAGCATCAAAGACGGGTGGTATTCGCGCTTCGGTCTTGCTCGGTTTTCGGCGCCGCCAGCCAGACGGCGAGGCCCATCAGCGCGAAGCTCGCGGCGAGGGCCGGGACGCTGGCCTGCTCGCCAAAGACGAGCAGCGAAGCGGTGATCATGAGGGGAATTTTCGCGTTGTTCATGACCGCCAGCAGCCCGGTGCCGACGCGGGCGGCGCCGCTGTTCCAGAGGAAAAATCCGACACCCGACGCCACCACGCCGAGGTAGGCGAGGGTGGCGAGGTGGGTCCCGGTGAGGGCGATCGTGGTGTTCCGCGGCACGAGCACGATGACCGCGAGGATGAATCCACCGGCGTAGAGCAGGGCGAAGACCTGGCTGTCCCGGAGGTGAGTCTCCTTCGCGCGCAACCGCTGGTACAGAACCTGGCCGGCGGCGAAGGCGAGATTCGAGAGCTGGATCAACGCGACTCCGGCCAGCGTGAGCTGCAAGTGCGGCGTGCGCAGGACCACGACGGCGGCGCCGGCGACCGCCAGCGCGGCGGCGAGCAGGGCCCGGGAACGCAGCCGGCGCTCGAGCGCGTCGGCGAAGAGCGTGACGAAGAGCGGTGTCGTGATGGTGAACAGCGCGACCTCGTATGCGTGGAGAAAGCGGTAGCTCTCGTTGTACGCGAGGTACATGAGCCCGAACTGCAGGGCGCCGATGCCAAGGAGCGAACCGGCGACGCGCAGGGTGAGTCCGCGCGGCCGAAAGAAGGGCGCGAACACCAACATCGCGAGGCCGAGCCGCGCCGCCGTGATGAACGCGCTGTCGATGCCCGCGAGCCGTCCCTTGATCAGCCCCGGCGAGAAGGCGAAGATCAGGGATGCGACGACGAGGTAAATCATGGGCTCATCTCCTGGTCGGCGCGCCTGTCTGGCTCGACCGATCCGCGGACGTTCCGTCGCACGTTAGGCAGCCTTGGACGGTGGGGGCACCGTCCCTCCATGGATTGCTCTTGGAGAGGAGAGCGAACGGAAGTCTGAACGATCCGCCGACCATGGAGGGCGGGTGCCCACACCCGCCGATTTCGTTCCACGGCATCATTCCGGCTCGAGCGGGGTGGCGCGAAGCGACGGGGTGTGGCAGGCCGTTCCGCAAACCCGAACAGCTTCGCCGCGGCGTCTGCATCAGACGCGGAAAATGGCGCCGAGCTTGCGGCCGAGGATCAGGCTCAAGCCGGCGATCGTGATGCCGAGGAAGACCATCGCCCAGACGCCGAGCGCGCTGGCGATGAACTTGCCGTCACCGAGCAGCTGGAAGAGCTCCATGATCGCCTTCGTGATCGGATAATAGAGCTGTTTCTGCGCGAGGATGAGCGAGTCGCTGACCTCGAGCATCGCGAAGGCGAAGGCGAGCAAGCCGCCCGCGATCAGGTTGGCGGTGATCAACGGGAGGGTGATTTTAATCAGTGCTTTCAGCGGCGGAGCACCGAGGTTTTGCGCGGCCTCCTCGAGTGTTTCGCTGGTCTGCTGGAATCCCGCTGCGGCCGAGCGCACCACGTACGGCAACCGGCGCACCGAATACGCGATGATGAGGAGGATCGTCGGATCGCGGGTCGGATTGAGGAAGCTGAAGAACTTTCCGTCCTGCGACATGACGAGGTAACCGAAGGCGAGCACGAGGCCCGGCACCGCGAGCGGGAGCATCGCGAGGAAATCGAGCACCTGCCGGCCGGCGACCTTGGAGCGCACCACGACGTAGGCGATGGCGACGCCGAGAATCACGTCGACGACGGTGGAGATGCTGGCGAAGCGCAGGCTGTTGCCGATGGCGGAAACGGTGAGGTCGTGGCCGAGCGCGAGGTGGAAGTTGTCGAGGGTGTAGGCGTGCGGCAGAACCGTACCGTACCAATCCTGCGAGAAAGCCACGAGGATCACGCCGAGGTGGGGCAGGACGGCGACGAAGGTCACGCCGGCAAAGAGCAGCGTGCAGCCCCAGGCCTGCCGTCCGGGCAGCGCGCGGGCGCCGCCGGCCTGGGTGGCCTTGGCCATCATCGCGTAGCTGGTGCGACCGAAGAGCGTTTTGCTCAGCGCGTAGATCGCGACGGAGCTGAAGAGCATCACGGCGACGAGCGCGTACGGGAACGGGTTCGCGCCGATGTCGCGGAGGCCGTAGTAAATCTGGACGCTGGTGACGCGGTCGTAGTCGAAGATGAGCGGGGTGCCGAGTTCGGTGAACGCCCAGATGAAGACGATGGTTCCGCCCGCGAACAGGCCGGGCCGGATGAGCGGCAGCGTGATTTTGCGGAAACGCCGCAGGCCGGTGCAGCCGAGATTCTGCGCGGCCTCCTCCATCGCGGGATCGATGTTGGCGAGGGCGGCGACGGCGTTGAGATAGATGATCGGGTAGAGGGAGAGCGCCTCGACGATCGCGATGCCCCAGAACTGATTCGCGGCGAACCAGTCGATGGTCGCGCCGGGTGCGAGCAGGTGGAGGTGATGCAGCAGGGCGTTGAGGGCGCCGTACTGGCCGAAGATCTGTTTGATGCCGATCGCGCCGACAAACGGCGGCAGGATCATCGGCACCAGGACGAGCGAGCCGAGCAGCGCCTTGCCGGGAAAGAGAAAGCGATCGCTTACCACCGCGAGGGGCAGGGCGATCAGGATCGCGAGCGTCGTCGAGGCGCAGGCGAGGGCGAACGAGTTGCGCAGACCGCCGAGGTACGTCGGGTTGGTCAGGAGCGCCGACAGGTAGGCGAGGGTGAAGTGGCCGTCCGCGTCGATGAAGCCGCCCTTCAGGATCTGGAGCACGGGCCAGATGAAAAACGCGGCGAAAAACACGGCTGTGACCGCGAAGACGAGGCGCGCGAACGAATGCGACATCGCCGCCAGTCTGCGAGTCGGACAAAGCGCGCGGCAAGGGGGAAAGCACCTTTGCACTGGCCCGCGCGGCCGGAATGCACCTTCACTGGCGCATGCTCGCTCTCGTGTCGCGCCCCGCGCGGTTCCGGCTGGTGGCACTGCTCCTGGCGCTGCTCGGTGCGTTGTCCGGGCCCCTGCGGGCACAAGTGACCGAGACCCCGCACACCATGGCGCCCGGCAGCTTCCTGCTGCGCGTCGATGCGATCACGATCGGCGTGGATCGCGACCGCACCGCGCCGAAAACCTACACGGCGCTCGGCCTCGCGTCGGCGCTGTTGTCGACGGGCGTGACCCGCGACCTCGATGTGCAGTTCGGCATGCAGTTTTTCCTGCGGCAGACCTACCAGCTGCAGGGATCGAATCGCACCAGTTCCGGCCGCGGGGACTCGACGATCCGTGCGAAGTACACCTTTTGGCGCGACCCGGCGCACGGCGCGGCGATGGCGGTGATCCCTTATCTCAAGCTGCCGAGCAACACGGGCGGGGTGGGGAACAACCACACGGAGGGCGGCGTGATCGTGCCCTGGGCGATGAATCTCGGGCGCGGCACGGACCTGGGCGCGATGGGCCAGTGGGACCTACGCCGCAATCCCGCGAACACCCGGTACGATTCGCGCTGGCTCGTGAGCGGCTACGCGAAGCAACACCTCATCGGCGGCCTCGCGGCCTACGCGGAATCGACGTTCTCGGTCTCGTCGGCGAGCGCCTCGACGTTCGTCGGCGGACTCGGTGGCGGGGTGACCTTCGACGTCTCGAAGTCGCTCCAGTTTGATTACAATCTCAGCCGTGGGCTGGGCAATCGCGCGACGGATTGGACGAATCTGTTGCGCGTGAACTGGCGGTTTTAGGTCCACCGGCGAGTCCGGCATTGACTTCGATTTGGTCGTGGCCTCCATCCGGCTCGTGCGTCGATTTCCCGCGTTCATTGCGTTGCTGCTGCTGAGCCTCTGGCTCCCGGCGACGATGCACTGCGGGTTCGAGTCGCTGGGCACGATGATCCACTTCGGCGGAAATCTGTGCGACGACAAGGGGTCGTGCGACCACGACTCTTGCGACCTCCTCGAGCACGGAGGTTATGCCAGTTTGGTCGATGCAATCGACCTCACGCCCGTCCTGCTGGAGAGTGCGCTGTCGTGGAATGATCCGGCGGCGCTGCCGCCGGTGGCACTGCAGGCGGAGGATGAGCCCGGGAATCCCCCGCTGGATTTTGGCCGGCGACCTTTGCCGGGATGGCAGTTCGACCGTCGGGCGGCGCTGCTGCCCGGCGCGCCGCAGTTTCGCTGGCTCTGATTTCGACCGGGCATCCCGCGGGATGCCCTGATGGACGCGCCCGGCCTCCGGCCGTGGCTTGCCGACTGTATCCTCGTTCGCGCTGTGGCGCGGACCTCCTAGTCTCGAACGTCATCCAGCAAGCATGAAGCGAAATTTTTTCAGTGAACCTGCCCGGCTCCCGGAGCCACCTGTCGACGGTCCCAGCGAAGCGGGGCGGAGCCATTCCTGGCGATCCGGGAGGATCGTCGTCGCCGCGCTGACTCTCCTCGGCGCGACCGGCCTGCCGTTGCGTGCCGCCGACGATCATCCGCCCCTTCCGCGCAACCCCGAGTTGAATTTCAGCATCCTGCTTCAGCAGGCGCTCCGCCTCGCACCGGAATACGTGGAACTCGCGAGTCGCGACGAGGAGGCGCGTCTCCACCTCGAAGCGGGCCGCAGCTGGATCGCGGGCCGGCCGACCCTGGCGATCAGTTACCTCGACGATCAGCCGCGCACTGCGATGGGCCTGACCGAGCTGGAGTACGGCATCGAGGTGCCGTTGCGCCGGCCCGGCGATAAGCGCGAGGCCCGCGTGATGGGGGAGAATTATGGCGCGCAGGCCTCAGCGTGGAAGGCGCATCTCGAATTGACGATCGCCGGCCGGCTGCGGCGGAATCTCGCCGACCTCGAGGCGGCGGATCGGATCCTCGAGCTGGAGAGGCAGGCAACGGCCGAGGCGAGGAACCTGGTGCAGGTGGTCGATAAAATGCAGGCCGCCGGGGAGGTGGCGCAGGCGGATGGGTTGCAGGCACGGGCGCAGCTCCTGCAGCAGCAGCGGCAGGAGCTCGCGGCCGAGACCGAACTCGTCGACGCCCAATGGATGTACTCGGCGCTGACGGGCCTGGCGGCCCGTCCGGCGGCGGCGCACGTCGAGCAACGCACTGCCGCGAACGGCATTGGCGACCTGCATCCGTGGCTGCGTTTGCTGCGGGCGGGCGTGGCGGTGGCGGACAGCGTGGTCAAGCACGCCCGGATCGAATCTCGCGGCAGCCCGTCGGTCATGGTGGGTTCCCGCCGTCAGCGCGGCAGCAGCACGGAGGACTACAACGACAGCATGATCCTCGGGCTGAACCTGCCCTTCGGCGGGTCGTCGTCGGCGGCGGCGAAAGTCGGCAGTGTCGCGCGCCAGAAGGCTGAAGCGGAGATGCAGCTGCTGGCCGCGCGCAAGGAGCTGCAACGCCAGCTGCACGAGGCCGTCCACGAACTCGGCCAGATTGAGGAGTCGCTCGTCCTCGCGACGGAGCAGGCCTCGCTCGACCGCCGCCAGTGGGAGATGGCGAAGACCGCCTTTGAGGCGGGAGAAACGAATCTCTTTCCCGTGCTCACGGCCTTGCGCCAGACGCGGGCCAGTGCGCGCGAACTGGAAGCCCTCAAACTGCGCCAGCAACGACTGATTTCAGAATACAACCAAGTCATCGGAGTCCTCCCATGAAGCTGCCCCACGCCTTCCTTCTGCTCTGCACCGCGATCGCCGGGCCCGTCCGGGCCGAGGATGCGATCCCGCTCACGCCGGCCGACCTCACGCGGCTCGGCCTCGAATTTGCCCCGGTCCGGTCCGCCGCCGGCGGCATTGGCGCGCGATTCCCCGCCACGGTGATCACTTCGCCGGAGACGGTCGGGCAGGTTACGGCGCCGTTCGCGGGCGTAATCGAATCCTGGCTCCGCGCGCCGGGCGCGAATGTCCGCGCTGGCGAGCCCGTCGTGCGGCTCCGCAGTCCCGAGGTCCTGCGGGCCCAGCAGGACTGGATGGCGGCGCGGTCGGCCCGCGAGACGGCGCAGTTCGAATTCGACAAGAGCCAGCGGCTGCTGGCGGAGGGGATCATCTCCGCCCAGCGGATGAATCAGGCGCGGCTCGCGCGGGAGCAGGCCGTCTTTGCCGAGCAGGCCGCCGCGGAACTGCTGCGGCGGGCCGGCTTTCCGCCGGAGCGGCTCGAGGCGATGCGGACCCGCGGCGAGAGTCTCGGAATCTACGAAGTGGCGGCGGCGGCGGATGGGTCGCTGACGCGCCGGCTGCGGGTCACGGGTGATTTCGTCGAGGCCAATGCCGCCGTCGCCATGCTGCGCCCGGCGGGCGCGGGTTGGGTCGCGATGCAGGTGCCGGCGCGGGCGGCGGCGGGACTTTTGGTGGGCCAGACACTCACGACCGCCAGCGGCGGCGAAAAGCTCACCTTGCGTCAGATCGATGCGAGCATCGATGGCGACAGCCAGACGATCGGCTTGCAGGCGGAGTTCAACGCGGGGGGCAGCCATCTCCCGGGAGAAATCCTCGCGGTGGAGCTTCCCGCGCCGGACGAAGGCATGCTGGTCGCCGGATCGGCCGTCGTGCACAGCGGCGACGAGACGATTGTCTTCGTCCGCACACCGAGCGGGGTCTTGGCCCGCACTCTGCCGCTCGTTCCCATCGGCGCCGATTATCTGGCGCGGACGGGACTCGCACCGGGTGAGCAGGTCGCCGTCCGCGGCGCCGCCATTCTCAAGGGCATCAAAGCCGGTCTCGGCCGCAACGAATGATCACTCCCCTCATCCAGTTTGCGCTGAGCCAGCGCCTGCTCATCTGCCTGCTCTCGCTCCTCCTGCTCGGCTTCGGCACGCAGGCGATGCGGGAGCTGCCGATCGACGCCTACCCGGAAATTTCCCCGACGCAGGTGAAGATCATCATCAAGGCCCCCGGGATGACCCCCGAGGAGGTCGAGAACTTGATCACCCAGCCCATCGAGGTGGAACTGCTCGGCATCCCGCGCCAGACGATCCTGCGCTCGATCTCCAAATACGCGCTGACGTCGATCACCTTGGATTTCGAGGAAGGCACCGACATCTACTGGGCCCGCCAGCAGGTGACCGAGCGGCTCAATGGCGTCTGGAGCAACCTGCCCGCCGGCATCAGTGGCGGCCTGTCTCCCATCAGCACGCCGCTGAGCGAGATGTTCATGTTCACGATCGACAACGATCGCATGAGCCTTGCGGAAAAACGCTTCCTGCTCGATTGGACCATCCGGCCGGCGCTGCGCACCGTGCCGGGCGTCGCGGACGTGAACGCCCTCGGTGGCTTCGTCCGCACCTACGAGGTCGCGCCGCGGCGCGAGGCGATGGCCCGGCTGGGCGTCAGCACCGCCGCCATTGCCGCCGCTCTCGAGGCCAACAATCGCAACGACGGGGCCGGGCGGGTCGATCAGGGTGAGGAAGCCATCCTCGTCCGCGTGGCGGGAGCGGTGACCAACATCGACGACCTCCGGCACATTCTGGTTCCCAGCCACGATGGCAAAAAAATCCCGCTTTCCGAATTGGCGACCGTGAGCGCGGGTACCCTGGAGCGCTACGGCGCCGTCACCTCGAATGGTACCGGCGAAACGGTGGAGGGGCTCGTGATCGGACTGCGGGGCGCGAACGCGCGGGATATCGTCGTCGGCGTCCGGGCCAAGCTGGAGCAGCTCAAAGCCACGCTCCCCGAGGGCACCACGACGAATGTCTTCTACGATCGGCGGGTGCTGATCGAGAGTGCCGTCCGGACCGTCAGCAAGGCCCTGCTCGAGGCCACCATCCTCGTGGTCGTCCTGCTCGGCCTCTTTCTCGGCAATGTGCGGGCGGCGTTCACGGTTGCGCTCGTCCTCCCGATGTCCGCGCTCGTGACCTTCCTCCTCATGCGGCACATGGGGATGTCGGCGAACCTGATGAGCCTCGGCGGCCTCGCCATCGCCATCGGCATCCTCGTGGATTCCGCGATCGTCATCGTGGAAAATATCGAGGCGTCGCTGGGCCATCAACCGGCGGGCGGCCGTCGGCTGCCGCCGCTCCACATCATCTTTCGCGCGGTGAAGGATGTGGCGGTGCCAGTGACGTCCGGGATCGCGATCATCGTCATCGTATTCCTGCCGCTCCTCACGCTGCAGGGTCTCGAGGGCAAATTGTTCGGCCCGGTGACACTGACCATCGTCTTCGCACTGCTCGGGGCGCTGGTCCTCTCGTTCACCTTGATCCCGGTGGTCGCGTCATTCCTCGTCCGCACGGGCGCGCACACCGAGCCCTGGTTGAGCCGAAAACTGACCGCGATGTACCGCCCGGTTCTCGATTACACGCTGCGGAAACCCGCGCTGCTGGCCGCCTTCGCCGCGTTGCTCCTCGTCGTGTCGGTGGTGGTCTTCCCGCGGATCGGCAAGACCTTCATGCCGGCGATGGACGAAGGCGACATCCTGATCCAGGTGGAGTCGATTCCGTCGGTGAACCTCGAGACGTCGTCGCGGATAATTTCGCAGATCGAGCGGGCGCTGAAGGCCGAGGTGCCGGAGATCTTGCGCATCGTGTCGCGCTCCGGTTCGGACGAACTGGGCCTCGATCCGATGGGCCTGAATGAAACCGACATGTTCCTGCAGTTGAAGCCCTCGTCCGAATGGCGGGGGCAAAAGGCGGATCTCGAGGATGCGCTGCGCCAGGTGATGGATCGCTTCCATGGCATCAACTATGGCTTCACGCAGCCGATCGACATGCGTGTGTCCGAGATGCTCACGGGTTCGCGGGGCGACGTGGCCGTCAAGGTCTTCGGGCCCGAGCTGAGCACGCTCAACTCGCTCAGCCAGCAGATGGCGGCCGCCATCGAGAAGGTCACGGGCAGCACCGACACCATCGCGAGCATCAACGAGGGCGCGCAGTACCTGCAGGTGACCGTGGACCGCATCGCCGCCGGCCGCGCCGGGATCAACAGCGATGAACTGCAGGCGCGTCTGCGGTCGGAGATCGAGGGACTCCAGGTCGGCACCGTGGTGGAACAAAGCGCCCGCGTGCCACTCGTGCTGCGGTTCCACGCGCTGACCGGCGACGGACTCGAGAAACTGAGCAACAGCTTCATCGAACTGCCCGGTGGCGGGGCCGTGCCGCTGGCCTCCCTGGCCGCCATCCGGCGCGTGGAGGGACCGGTGGCCATCTCGCGGGAGGGCGGCCAGCGCTTTGCGGTGGTGCGCACGAACGTCGAGGGCCGGGATCTCGTGGGCTTTGTCGCCAGTGCCCGCGAAGCCATCGCGCGCGACGTGAAGCTGCCCGCCGGCTACTCGCTGGAGTGGGGCGGTCAGTTCGAGAACCAGCAGCGGGCGGCGGCGCGCCTGGCACTCGTCGTGCCGGTGGCGCTGGCGTTGATCGCGATTCTGCTCTTCCTGACCTTCGGCTCGGTGAAGCAGACGCTGGTCATCCTCTCGAACATTCCGTTCGCGCTGACCGGCGGACTGCTCGCCCTCTGGGTGACGGGGGAATTTCTCTCCGTGCCCGCCTCGGTGGGCTTCATCGCGCTCCTCGGCATCGCCGTGCTGAACGGCGTCGTGATGATGTCGCACTTTAATTATCTCCAGGCCAAGGGACTCGCGATCGCGCGGGTCGTCCGGGAGGGAGCGGTCCGCCGGCTGCGGCCCGTGATGATGACGGCGAGCATCTGTGCCTTCGGCCTCGTGCCGCTCTTGCTGGCCACGGGGCCCGGATCGGAAATTCAGCGTCCCCTCGCGATCGTGGTCATCGGTGGTCTCGTCAGTTCGACGCTGCTGACGCTGTTTCTCCTGCCGGTGATCTATGAACGATTCCTCGGACCCCGGTCCGTGGACCAAGGAGGCCTCTCATGAACGCAACGATGCTGGTTCTGAACATTCCCATCGAGATCGAGGAGGATCTTGTCGACTACCTGCTCTCGCTGGAGGGCATCGGCGGGTTCACGTCGTTCCGCGTCCAGGGCCATGGCGAACATTCCGATTTGTCCGTGGCGGAGCAGGTGACCGGCCGGAGAACGCGGCTCCGGTACGAGATCGTCCTGGATGAGGCGCTCGTCAGCGACGTGGTCAAGGGCCTCGCTGACGGCGTCGGGAGTGACATCATCTACTGGCAGCAACCGGTGACCAACTTCGGCCGCATCGGCTGAGGACGGTGGCTCTGTGCTTGCTAGGAAACGTCGCATTCGATGGAGGGCGGGTGCCCACACCCGCCGGGGAAGGAGGTGCGTCTTGTCATGGCCGGTGGGGGCACCGGCCCTCCAGCGGGTGCGCGGCGCGCTCCGAATGCTTCGGTCGTAGTGCCGTTCTCTCGGTCCGACCGACGAGAACGATTGCGATACCGATAACGATTACGAGGGCCTGGCTGAAATGGAGGGCGGGTGCCCTCACCCGCCGGGGAAAGAGTTGCGTCCTGTCCTGGCCGGTGGGGGCACCGGCCCTCCAGCGGGACGGTGCGGCTCGCGCCCCGCCCGCCGCTACTTTCCCGGCGCCACGAGGATCCGGCCTGCCGCCGCGAGGCTGAGCGGGATCGGATCGCCGGTCGGCGGACGCAGGTTCACCAGGCCGGCGGCGAGGTTGCGATCGACGACGCGCAGGCGCGCGCCGGGACGCAGGCCGTTCTGTTCGGCAAACTGCAGAAACTCCTCGGACTGATCGGTCACCCGGACAATCCGGAGCGGTCGATCGAGGACGCACGTGGCCAGCGTGGCATAGACCTGCGAGTCCATCTTGCCGAGCCGGCTGGGAATCGGATCGCCGTGGGGATCGGTCGTGGGATGGCCCAGCAGCGCGTCGAGCCGGTTGAGCACGGCGTCGGAGATCGCATGCTCGAGCTGCTCGGCCTCGGCGTGCACTTCCGCCCAATCCATCTTGAGCACGTTGACGAGGAAGGTCTCCACGAGCCGGTGTTTGCGCAGCACGGTGAGCGCGACCTGCCGGCCCTCCGGCGTCAGGCGCACCCCCTGGCGGGGCCGGTGGGCCACGAGACCCTCGTCGGCCAGGGCCTTGACCATGGTCGTAGCCGTCCCCGGCACCACGTCGAGCGAGGTCGCCAGCGCCCCCATCGGGACCAGTCCATCCGCCGTCTCGGAGAGAAGCAGGATATGCTTGAGGTAGTTTTCCACCGTGCTGCTGGCCATGCCCGAGCGATACGTGGTCGTAGCTTTGAAGCAACTAGAGATTTATTTTGACTAATCAAAATAGCGCGTGCGAGGGTTCGCCCGGCGCTTTTGAAACCATGAAAAATCCACTTCCCTGGGCTCTGTGGGCCCTGCTGGCCCTCGCGTTGGGCGGCGCACCGCTGTCGGCGGCGACAGCGAAGAAGCGGGTCGTGACCACGTTCACGATCCTGCAGAACATGGCGCAGAATGTCGCGGGTGACGCGGCCATCGTCGAATCGATCACCAAGCCGGGCGCGGAGATCCATGGCTACGAGCCCACGCCGCAGGACATCGTCAAGGCGCAGCGGGCCGACCTCGTGCTCTGGAACGGCCTCAACCTCGAGCGCTGGTTCGATCGCTTCTTCGGCAATCTCCGCCAGGTGCCGAGCGCGATTCTGACCGAGGGCGTCGAGCCGATCGGCATCGCGGAGGGTCCTTACACGGGCAAGCCGAACCCTCATGCGTGGATGTCGCCGCGCAACGCCGTGATCTACGTCGAGAATATCCGCCGGGCTTTGACCAAGGTCGATCCGGCGAACGCCGAGGTCTACGCCGCCAACGCCCGCAAATACGCGGAGAAGTTCACGGCGCTCGAGACGAACGTCCGGGCCGAGTTGGACAAGATTCCCGCCGAGCGTCGCTGGCTCGTGACGAGCGAGGGCGCCTTTCCGTATCTCGCCCGCAACTTCGGGCTGCAGGAATTGTTTCTCTGGGCCGTCAACGCGGACCAGCAGGGCACGCCACAGCAGGTCCAGAAGGTGATTGATGGCGTGCGCCGCCATAAAATCCCCGTCGTATTCAGCGAGAGCACCGTCAGCGATCGTCCGGCGAAGCAGGTCGCGCGCGAGGCCGGTGCCAGATACGGCGGCATCCTTTACGTCGACTCGCTTACGGCCGCGGGCGGCCCGGCGTCCACGTACCTCCAGCTCATGGAATTTAATGCCAAGACCATCGTGCGCGGTCTCCTCGGACATGAATGACGCGTCGCCGAGTCTCATGAGCGTCGACGTCGCGGGCGTGACCGTCAGTTACGCCAACGGCAACGTCGCGCTCCGCGATGCCTCCTTCCGCCTCACGGGCGGTTCGATCTGCGCGCTCGTCGGCGTCAACGGCAGCGGCAAGTCGACTCTCTTCAAGGCGATCATGGGCCTGCTCAAACCCGCGGCGGGCACGGTGGCGATCGCCGGCCTGCCCGTGCCGGTGGCGTTGAAGCGCAACCTCGTCGCCTACGTGCCGCAGGCCGAGGAGGTGGACTGGACCTTTCCGGTCAGCGTGTGGGACGTCGTTCTGATGGGTCGCTATGGCTACATGAATTTCCTGCGGATTCCGCGCGCCGAGGATCGCCGGATTGCCGAGGAGAGCCTGGTCCGCGTGGGCATGCTCGAATTTCGCGACCGGCAGATCGGCGAGTTGTCCGGCGGACAGCGGAAGCGCGTCTTCCTTGCGCGGGCTCTCGCCCAGCGCAGCCGGGTCATCCTGCTCGACGAACCCTTCACCGGCGTCGACGTGAACACCGAGACGGCGATCATCGCGCTCCTGCGTGAACTGCGGTCGGCGGGGCACATCATGATCGTGTCGACGCACAATCTCGGTTCGGTGCCGGAATTCTGTGACAATGTGGTGCTGATCAACCGCACGGTGCTCGCGGCTGGGCCGACGGCCGAGGTGTTCACGCAGGAGAATCTGCTCCGCACGTTCGGCGGCGTGCTGCGTCATTTCCGCTTCGACGAGTCGACGGTGCAGAAACACGACGGCCGCGAGGTCACGCTGCTCACCGACGACGAGCGCCCGCTCGTGTTCGGCAAGGGCGGACACGTCGAGTACCGGGAGCGCGCCGGACGCGAGGACGTCGTGCGCAAGCGTTCCGAGGACGAGGAGGACCTGTGATCCAGACCCTGCTCGCGCCGCTGCAGTACGAGTACATGCTCAAGGCGATCCTGGTGAGCGCCGTGATCGGAGGCGTGTGCGCTTTCCTCTCGTGCTTCATCACGCTCAAGGGCTGGTCGCTCATGGGCGATGCGCTTTCCCATTCGGTCGTGCCCGGCGTCGCGGTGGCTTACTACGCCGGCTGGCCGTTTGCGGCGGGCGCGTTCATCACGGGACTGCTGGCCGCGGTGGGCATGGGCTTTGTGAAGACCAAGACCCGCCTGCGGGAGGACGCCGTCATCGGCGTCGTGTTCACCGCCTTCTTCGCCTTGGGCTTGCTGCTGATCTCGCTCTTCCCGAGCCAGGTTGACCTGCGCTCGATCATTTTCGGCAACATCCTCGGGATCTCCAACTCGGACATCGCGCAGGTGCTGATCATCTCGGCCGTGACGGTGCTGGTGCTCGGCCTGAAGTGGCGTGACTTCCTGCTCTTCTGCTTCGACCCCACGCAGGCGAGGGCGCTCGGCCTCAACACCACGGTCCTGCATTTCGTGCTGCTCACGCTGCTCTCCGCGACGGCGGTCGCCGCGCTGCAGACGGTCGGCGCCTGTCTCGTCGTCGCGATGCTGGTGACGCCGGGGGCGACCGCCTACCTGCTGACGGATCGCTTCAGCCGGATGATCGCCATTGCGGTGACGCTGGGCGTGGTGACTTCGCTCGTGGGAGCGTATGCGAGCTACTTCTTTGATGGTTCAACGGGGGGCTGCATCGTCACGCTGCAGAGCCTGCTCTTCGTGGCGGCATTGGTCTGGGCGCCCAAACACGGATTGCGGGCGGCGCGAGCCCGCCGCCAGGCCGCCGCGCTCGCGGCGGCCCCGGTATGAACGCGCTGCTCGAACCCTTCCGCTACGGTTTCATGGTCGACGCCATGGTGGTGGGCGTTGCGGTCGGCGCGGTGTGCGCGGTGCTCTCGTGTTATCTCGTGCTCAAGGGCTGGTCGCTGATGGGCGATGCGATTTCCCACGCGGTCCTGCCCGGCATCGTCATCGCCTACGCGATCGGCCTGCCGCTGGCGGCGGGCGCTTTCGTCTCGGGCCTGCTCTGCGCGATTCTGACCGGCTTCATCAAGGCGAACAGCCGGGTCAAAGAGGACACCGTGATGGGCGTGGTCTTCACGGGTCTGTTTGCCTTTGGCCTCGTGCTCTTCACGAAGATCAAGAGTGACCTGCACCTCGATCACATCCTCTTCGGCAATATTCTCGGACTCGTGCCCGGGGATCTGCGCGACACGCTGATCGTGGGCGGCGGGACCTTCGTGGCGATCCTCGCCCTGCGTCGGGACCTGCTGCTCTACTGTTTCGATCCCGGTCACGCGCGGACCATCGGACTGCGCACGACGGTGCTTTACTACCTCCTGCTGTCGCTCCTGGCCGTCACGATCGTCGTGTCGCTCAAGGCCGTCGGGATCATCCTCGTCATCGCGATGCTCGTGACGCCCGGCTGCGTGGGCTATCTGCTCACGGACCGGTTCAATCGCATGATGGTCATCGCGGTGGCAACGGCGGTCGGCAGCAGCTTCTTCGGCGTCTACCTCAGCTTTTTCATCAACGGATCCACGGGAGCCTGCATCGTGCTGCTGCAGGCGCTGGTCTTCCTGGTCGCCCTGATCTTCGCGCCGAAGCACGGACTGCTGGCCGGACGCCGCCAGTCGCGGGCGGGGTTGGGTCAGACGCCCGGAGTGCCGGTGTCCGGCGTCGCCCGGAAGTCGAACTAAGCCCGGCACCGCTGGCGGCGCGTGCGTCAGAATTTCAGTTCGTGGCGGCGAGCGTGAGCGAGTGGCGTTTGCGTGGGCGGGTGGTTTCGGTTGGCGGCGACGGGGTCGGGAAAGCAGAGGTCGCAGAGGGGAAGGGAGGGCGCAGAGGTGCCCGGTGGTTTAAACTCCGGTTTTTTTGACCAGCGAGTGCACGGAAGGCACGGAGTGGTCGGCTTGGGGTTTTCGCGTCTTTACGTGAGTTCCCAACGACAATCCCTATCCGCCAACCTCCGACGCGATCCCCTCTGGAGCCGGAACCATGCAGTTGAACCACAGATGGACACAGATGCACACAGATGGGGAAGACCCCGGCCATCGCCCACCAAACGGTGTGCCTGATTTCTAGCCGCCCGGTGTTGGATCGGCGCCTCTGAATCCGTGTCCATTTGTGTCCATCTGTGGTTGTT